>NZ_PTRU01000004.1:0-255195 GCF_002965245.1 Escherichia sp. MOD1-EC6021
ATGACGGTAATTTTGTCAATGATTTGTCGGGCAGACGTGGAATATACCAGGCAGGTATTAAAGCCTCATTCAGCAGTACGTTAAGCGGGCATCTCGGGGTGGGGTATAGCAATGGTGCCGGTGTGGAATCCCCGTGGAACGCGGTGGCTGGTGTGAACTGGTCGTTCTGACCATCAACGCTTAAACTGCGCTTCGGCGCAGTTTCCGTTTACAGGATGTTAAAAGGGAAAATTCTGCGGCAAAAAAAGCCCGCCAGTTACGGCGGGAAACCTCATCCTATGGGAGAACAATGAATAATGAAATTGCGGGGTTATCATCTCCCAGTATACCAATACTAACAATAAGGTTATTTACTCAGCCAGGTATAAACAATTTGTTCTGTGTGGGGGGAACGGCATTAAGGTGTAAAGGGGGGGAAGCAATGAGTAGCATCAGCAAGAATACTCGCCGCTCTTATCAAACGTGGATGAGAGGAATGAAAAATTCAAGGCAGAGATGGCTCTGCCTTAAAGATAAATACGCTTTTACAGCGGGTTTATTTCAGCTCTTCAGCTTCCGGTAAAGTCACGTTCAGCTCAAGAATAGAAATATCGCCATCTTTTTGCTCAAGCTGTACGGTTACCATCTCAGGATCAATTTGTACGTATTTACAAATGACCTCAAGAATATCTTTACGCAACTGCGGCAGATAATGCGGTTCTGCATCGCTGCGACGGCGTTCAGCAACAATAATCTGCAGCCGTTCTTTTGCAATGTTGGCCGTGTTTTTCTTCCGCGAGAGAAAGAAATCGAGTAATGCCATAACTTATCCTCCGAACAAGCGTTTGAGGAAGCCTTTCTTCTCTTCTTCAATGAAGCGGAAAGGACGTTCTTCTCCCAACAGACGTTCTACGGTATCTGCGTAGGCTTTACCCGCATCGGCGTTAATGTCGAGAATGACCGGTTCACCCTGGTTAGAGGCGCGCAATACTGATTGATCCTCAGGAATCACGCCGACGAGTTTGATGCGCAGGATCTCCAGCACATCTTCCATGCTCAACATGTCACCTCTGCTCACGCGGCCTGGGTTATAGCGCGTTAACAGCAGATGCTCTTTAATAGGCTCTTCGCCATTTTCTGCGCGGCGTGATTTCGACGCCAGAATGCCTAAAATACGGTCAGAGTCGCGTACTGAGGAGACTTCCGGGTTGGTGGTAATAATGGCTTCGTCTGCAAAATAGAGTGCCATTAACGCACCGGTTTCAATCCCTGCCGGGGAGTCACAAACGATAAATTCAAAGTCCATCGCTTTCAGATCATCAAGAACTTTGGCGACCCCTTCACGGGTAAGGGCATCTTTATCGCGTGTTTGCGATGCCGGAAGAATATAGAGATTTTCAGTACGCTTATCTTTAATTAACGCCTGATTTAGCGTTGCATCGCCCTGAATGACGTTGACGAAATCGTAAACGACCCGGCGTTCACAACCCATAATCAGGTCGAGATTACGCAGGCCGATATCAAAATCTATCACGACAGTTTTCTTTCCCTTCTGGGCCAAACCAGTGGCGATGGCCGCGCTGGAGGTTGTCTTACCAACACCCCCTTTGCCCGAAGTAACAACAATAATGCGTGCCATAGAAATTCCTTGTTAAAAAGGGATCAATTTAACGGTTGAACGGTCAAAGCGTTTTCGACTAACTGTAGTCGCGCTGCTTTGCCATAAAATTCTGCTGGGATTTGATCACTCAGCCAGTATTCACCTGCGATGGACACCAGTTCCGCCATCAGGTTCGTACAAAATATTTGCGTTTCCCGGTCACCACTTGCCCCTGCCAGCGCACGACCGCGCATCATGCCATAAACATGAATGTTACCATCGGCAATCAATTCGGCCCCAGCGCTAACGTGGCTTGTAACAATCAGATCACATTGTGGAGCATAAATACGCTGACCGGAACGCACCGGGGTATCTATTAAACGCGTTTTTGTGACCGGCGTTGTATTTTGCGCTGGAGCCTGCGGTGCGGGAGCTGGACGCGGCGCTTTTTCCTTTCCTTCCGTCAGGATAGGCAGCCCCATCTTTTCAATTTCGGCTTTAAGTTGCGCATCTTTGCAGCCACTTACGCCAATAACCCGCAAACCGGTTGCCGAAACAGCCTTATGCATCGCTGACCAGTTTACCGGGTCTTCAAGTGCACTGACGTTGAGTACAACAGGGGCATGTTTTAAAAATGCGGGGGCCTGAGCGATTTTGTCTTCCAGCGCCTGATGGATAACCTTAGGTTCTGCCTCATGCAGATGAACCACAGATAAAGTGAAGCTACTGCCTTTAAGCTCGATTGGCGTGTTTGACATCCTGGCCTTACTCAATTAGCTATTAATCATCGCCAGCGCGCGATGATGTTCCGAAGACTATAAGGCATGTTATAGTCTGGATTATATTGAGGCAAGTCACCCTCCCATTTATTCAGAGTAAAAGTCTATTCTGTGATAAATGGCGCTGATTCATAGCTTAAAAAATATCCTTGTCAATCAACCTATTGCCGTCGTACTTTTGATTGTTCTTATTTACGCTTCCTTTTTCCGCACCCTAATCGTGACAGCATCTTCAGACCTGTTTAAATATCCAGTATTGAGACGAGTGTATTTTTTCACCACGCCAGGCTTTCTTAACTTTCCATTTTTTGCAGCATCATTAAAGAACAGATACCCGTTATCTTAATATCCGCCACAGAATTGCTCTATCATAGAAACCGCAGAAGACGTCTGATACTTCTGTCAGGTCATCGTAACTCGTCCAGGTCAGCGGTTTTGATTACGGATTGATGATGAAATGAGCATAAGTGTTGTACGGTTGGATTATCAGGATGTGCTATGAATATGATGCGTATTTTTTATATCGGATTGTCAGGTGTGGGGATGATGTTCTCATCAATGGCGTCTGGAAATGACGCTGGCGGACTTCAATCTCCGGCGTGCGGCGTTGTTTGCGACCCGTATATTTGTGTTAACTCAGATGGCATTTCCCCAGAGTTAACAAGGAAATATCTCGGCGAAAAAGCCGCTGAAAACTTACAATCAGTACAAGGTTACGATCCCAGCGAATTTACATTCTCTAACGGTGTATTTTGCGATGTTAAAGAAAAATTATGTCGTGATGATCGTTATTTTGGTGTGGATGGTAAGCGGAGTGGAAAAATCAATCAAACCACCACAAAGATGTTATTTATGTGTCGTGAGTGATGCCTTGTTTACATTATGTTCTATTCGGCATTGTCTGCTATTCGTCATTAACCTCTTGAGCGACAGAGAGGAGTGGGGCGTTAACGTTTATGACGGGGAGAGTCCCCGTCGGTTGACATTTACTTAATTTGAATATCGACGTTATATTTTTTAGTTTTGTTTTTACGGGCGTCGTTTCGGGTTTGCAGCACTCGCAGCTCATATTTGCCAGAAGCAGGGAGTGAGTATTGTCCGTGACTATCGAGTTCTGGGGAATATCTGGATAAATCAACAGAATCATCGATCCCTGGTCCGAAGAGGTAAGTATCAGCGCCTTCATTAGAGATACTCACATGCACTTTCTGGCCTTTTTTGGCATAGAAGGTATATGTATCGTAATCATATCCCTTTATTTCGCCGGAGTACTGAGCGCTGCTATGACCTTTTCTGAACTCAACATTGACATTCTTACCTGCAGCAAAGCTCGTAGAGGTTAGCAGTGCAAGTAGCAATACACCCTTACTGATGCCCTTGATTTTCATAGGTAGTCTCCTGTTCAGAATGAGTACGATGAACTGTTATAATATAACAATTCCTTGCGGGGGAATTCCAGTGGCTTTCCTGTATTCGGTAAAATCCTGGTGCGGTATTCTTGCCGGGGATTACTTATAAAGGGCGCATGGATTGAACAAACCGCAGAAATCTACAGCTGGCTGGCTTGTGGCGCGGGTTTCATTGATGTTAGCTTATGCCAAAACCTGGCATTTTAAAGAGTAAATGTATGTTTTGTGTGATTTATCGAAGCAGCAAGCGTGACCAGACCTATTTATATGTCGAAAAAAAAGACGATTTTTCGCGTGTTCCTGAGGAACTGATGAAAGGTTTTGGTCAGCCTCAGTTAGCGATGATTCTGCCGCTGGATGGGCGGAAGAAATTGGTCAATGCCGATATTGAGAAGGTTAAACTGGCATTAACCGAGCAAGGTTACTATCTGCAGTTACCGCCACCCCCCGAAGATTTGCTGAAGCAACATCTTTCCGTAATGGGGCAGAAAACAGACGACACTAACAAATAACCGATATCCGGCGGTGGCATTATCTTTGTCGGCACGGGTTTTCATATCCACGATAAGTGAGGGGAACGTTATGTATCAACATCACAACTGGCAAGGTGCGCTGCTGGATTATCCGGTGAGTAAAGTAGTCTGTGTTGGCAGTAACTATGCCAAACATATTAAAGAGATGGGCAGTGCGGTGCCCGAAGAGCCAGTGCTGTTTATTAAACCAGAGACGGCACTGTGCGATCTGCGGCAGCCATTGGCGATCCCTTCCGATTTCGGTTCAGTTCATCATGAAGTCGAACTGGCGGTGTTGATTGGCGCGACGCTACGTCAGGCTACGGAAGAGCATGTCCGCAAAGCAATTGCCGGTTACGGCGTGGCGCTCGATCTGACATTGCGTGATGTTCAGGGAAAAATGAAGAAAGCCGGGCAGCCGTGGGAAAAGGCCAAAGCGTTTGATAACTCTTGTCCGCTTTCCGGGTTTATTCCAGCGGCGGAATTCACCGGCGATCCGCAAAATACAGTGCTGGGCCTGAGCGTCAACGGCGAACAACGCCAGCAAGGTACGACTGCGGACATGATCCATAAAATCGTTCCGCTGATCGCTTATATGAGCAAGTTTTTTACCCTCAAGGCCGGCGACGTTGTGCTGACAGGCACGCCTGATGGCGTCGGCCCCTTGCAAAGCGGTGATGTGCTGACGGTTACTTTCGATGGGCATTCTTTGACAACTCGCGTTTTGTAATACTTTTTGCCGCCTGAAAGCGGCGGCAAAACTTGCATCACTGTGCCAGACTGGTTATAAGGTGCGTTTTAACGTAATGGCGGAACACCTGATGAGCGATGTACCTTTCTGGCAAAGTAAAACCCTGGACGAAATGAGCGATGCGGAATGGGAGTCGTTGTGTGATGGTTGCGGTCAGTGTTGTCTGCATAAATTAATGGACGAAGACACCGACGAAATCTACTTCACTAACGTCGCCTGTCGCCAGCTCAATATTAAAACCTGTCAATGTCGGAACTACGAGCGTCGTTTCGAGTTTGAACCCGACTGCATTAAACTAACCCGTGAAAATCTGCCAACATTCGAATGGTTGCCAATGACCTGCGCTTATCGCTTGCTGGCGGAAGGTAAAGATTTACCTGCGTGGCATCCGCTGCTTACTGGTTCGAAAGCGGCAATGCATGGCGAACGTATCTCTGTGCGTCATATCGCAGTGAAAGAATCAGAAGTGATTGATTGGCAGGATCATATCTTAAATAAACCTGACTGGGCGCAGTGATAAATTTAATAGATGTTGATGGGGGCTTTCTTAATATACGTCTGGATGCTCGCCATTTCGTAGCCCTGTTTTTGAAATCGCTCTGTCATAATGAGAGCTACCCGATACCTTATTATCAACAGGTAACTCTCAATCTTTAAAAAACGTCTGTAAATTTAAATGTAATAAACCTTATACCGTGAGTACATGGAGAGAATAATCGCTTATCAAACGTCAGGAACCTCAAAGAGCGTCTTCTTACCGTGTCTTTTCTGATACTCATTACAGGTATTAATCATTTTTTTGGCCGCTTCTTTTAGTAAAGAAAGCATTAAATCATCATAATCAACGTAGAATCTGGTTGTTTCAGTTTTCGTTTTTATCTCCCCGATGGCGGCTATTTCGGTGGTTAATTTCAATTTGGCAGCATCGATATCTTTATTCGCTTGTTTAACCGTGTTAGACAGGGTGGTAAAGAAACTCTGCACAGATTTTAACTTGTTCTTCAATTCTGGAATCAGTTTCCCTTCAACTACGCCCGCAGCAATAGAATAGGAAATGATTAATCCAAATGGACCGGCGACGACACCGGCTGCGGCACCGGCATACGCTTCCTTCCTGATTTTATCTACCTGTGACTGGAAATAGCTGCTTTTTTCTGAAAAATCATTGGTTAACTGGCTATCTAACGCCAGCAGTTTTCCGGAAGCGTTGTTGAAACTTTGTGAGCTTACCAGCAGAGATTTTTGCGCTTCATTCAGCTTCGTGATGCCGTCATCCAGCACCTTAATGAGAATGTCTTTCTGGGCGGATGCTTTCTTCTCATTGTACTCATCAAATAGCAAAATATATGCTGCGAGCAATTGCGTCGCAACACCACACCATTCATACACCGTTTGGGTTGCTTCAAAATACTTATCCTGGCTATCCATAAGTAAGGTTTTAATATCGCCAACTAAAACGGAGGCTGCCTGTGAATACTCCTGTTTAAAGCGACTTAGCTCTTTTATGGTTTCATCGAAGGTCTGCCAGGGGATGACCTGATCGAGATATTTATTATAAAGGTCTAATGCTCCATCTGCGGTTTCGATTGCGTTTTTAACTACCTCTACCGTTTTATCTGCAACGATTTCAGTCATAATCATTCGCCTCTTTAAATATATAAATTGTAATGAAACTCCTGTTTTACAACGATTAATGAATTTTACTTCATCTAATTCATAGTTAGCCGGGCGAGATGCGTCAATGTCTTTATTTATATTAATATGATAAATATCAAACAATGTTTAATGTCATTATGGCGAATGCTTCCATTCTATTTTTAAACCGGGCGATATTTTTCCTTTCTGCTGGATGAATGCTGGCGCCAGAAGGCCGCGCGAGCACAGGATAAGAGAACGAAAAATCAGCAGCCTATGCTGCGACAAATATTGATAGCCTGAATCAGTATTGATCTGCTGGCAAGAACAGACTACTGTATATAAAAACAGTATAACTTCAGGCAGATTATTATGTTGTTTATCAAGCCTGCGGATCTCCGCGAAATTGTGACTTTTCCGCTATTTAGCGATCTTGTTCAGTGTGGCTTTCCTTCACCGGCCGCAGATTACGTTGAACAGCGCATCGATCTGAATCAACTGTTGATCCAGCACCCCAGCGCGACTTACTTCGTCAAAGCAAGTGGTGATTCTATGATTGACGGCGGGATTAGCGACGGCGATTTACTGATTGTCGATAGTGCGATTACCGCCAGCCATGGTGATATTGTCATCGCTGCTGTTGACGGCGAGTTTACGGTGAAAAAATTGCAACTACGCCCGACAGTGCAGCTTATTCCCATGAATAGTGCGTACTCGCCCATTACCATCAGTAATGAAGATACGCTGGATGTCTTTGGTGTGGTGATCCACGTCGTTAAGGCGATGCGCTGATGTTTGCCCTCTGTGATGTAAACGCGTTTTATGCCAGTTGTGAGACGGTGTTTCGCCCTGATTTATGGGGTAAACCGGTGGTTGTGCTATCGAATAATGACGGTTGCGTTATCGCCCGAAACGCTGAGGCAAAGGCGCTGGGCGTTAAAATGGGCGATCCCTGGTTCAAACAAAAAGATCTGTTTCGCCGCTGTGGCGTGGTTTGCTTTAGCAGTAACTATGAGCTTTACGCCGATATGAGCAATCGGGTGATGTCGACGCTGGAAGAGCTATCGCCCCGCGTCGAGATTTACAGTATTGATGAGGCATTCTGCGATCTGACCGGTGTGCTTAATTGTCGCGATCTGACTGATTTTGGCAGAGAAATTCGCGCAAAGTTGCTACAACGTACCCATCTTACTGTTGGTGTGGGGATCGCCCAGACCAAAACGCTGGCTAAGCTTGCCAATCATGCGGCAAAAAAATGGCAGCGGCAGACGGGTGGGGTGGTGGATTTATCAAATCTGGAACGCCAGCGTAAATTAATGTCTGCTCTCCCCGTGGATGAAGTCTGGGGGATTGGACGGCGGATCAGCAAAAAACTGGACGCGATGGGGATCAAAACCGTTCTCGATTTGGCGGATACAGATATCCGGTTTATCCGTAAACATTTTAATGTAGTGCTCGAAAGAACGGTGCGTGAACTGCGCGGCGAACCCTGTTTGCGGCTGGAAGAGTTTGCACCGACGAAGCAGGAAATTATCTGTTCCCGCTCGTTTGGTGAACGCATCACGGATTATACGTCGATGCGGCAGGCCATTTGTAGTTACGCTGCCCGGGCGGCGGAAAAACTTCGCAGCGAGCATCAATATTGTCGGTTTATCTCCACATTTATAAAAACGTCGCCATTCGCGCTCAATGAACCTTATTACGGCAATAGTGCGTCGGTAAAACTGCTGACGCCCACTCAGGACAGCAGGGATATCATTAACGCCGCTACGCGATCTCTGGATGCCATCTGGCAAGCGGGCCATCGCTACCAAAAAGCGGGCGTGATGCTGGGGGATTTCTTCAGTCAGGGAGTCGCGCAGCTCAATTTATTCGATGACAATGCACCGCGTCCCGGGAGTGAGCAATTGATGACGGTGATGGATACGCTGAATGCCAAAGAGGGCAGAGGAACACTCTATTTTGCCGGGCAGGGGATCCAGCAACAATGGCAGATGAAGCGTGCCATGCTTTCACCACGTTATACAACACGAAGTACGGATTTACTGCGGGTCAAATGAACATAGCGGCAGCAAAAAGCGCTCCCGCAGGAGCGCCAAATGGATTAGCGACCGAACAGGTCACGTTTTTTCGCTTTAAACGGCTGGGAAATCACCACCAGCACCGCGACAATGAGGTAAGCGATAAAAATACCGAGCAGCCACTGCGGCATTTCCAGACCTAAAAATTCCCACTGACGCTCGGCACAATCGCCAGAGGCGACAAACACTTGCGGTACCCATTTATCCAGCGGCAGCCAGTCAGGGAAACGAACCATAAAATCACAGGTCGCAAACGGCGAAGGATAGAGCTGAAGCATGGTGTGCTCGTAAGTTAACTGCACACCGCGGAACGCACTATACAACCAGATAATCATCGCTACATAACGCAGCGGAGTTTTCGGGGCGATCGCGCCAATCAGCGCAGCACCCAGAATGCCGAATAATGCGCAGCGTTCATAAATACAGAGCACGCAAGGTTTCAGTAACATCACATGCTGGAACCACAGCGCCGTCAGTTCCAGTGCCAGAGCGGTAAACGCCATCAACAGCCACGCGCCCCGACCTTGTGAACATTGATTCAAAAATCGCAACATAATCATTTCCCTGCAATATGCATAGAGTGCGCAGTTTAAACCAATTCATTCGCTGCGCCACCAGGAGGCAGCAAAAATAGGACGCAATTGGACAATTATCGGGCGAAAAGGCAAACCGGGCATTTATATGCCCGGTAAGTTGTTATCAAAGCGTTGCTATCCAGCCCATTTGCATAAACCATTCGGTTACAGGGGCAAGCGTAAACTCGACGCAGAGCAAGCCGACGAGTGTCAGGACGAGGGTGTAAGGCAGGGCCATCCACACCATGCGCCCATAAGAGAGGCGAATCAATGGCGCGAGTGCAGAGGTCAGCAGGAACAGGAACGCAGCCTGACCGTTCGGCGTAGCGACGGAGGGCAGATTGGTACCGGTATTAATGGCGACCGCCAGCAGCTCGTACTGCTTCAACGTGATAGCGCCACTTTCCATTGCCGCTTTCGCTTCGTTGATATAAATCGTCCCCACGAAGACGTTATCCGAAATGGATGACAGCAGACCGTTGAAAATATAGAACAGCGACAGCTGAGCATGTTCCGATGCCTGCAACACAAACTGAATAATCGGCGAAAACAGTTGTTGGTCGATAATCACCGCGACTACCGAGAAAAACACCGTCAACAGTGCGGTGAATGGCAGAGATTCGGTGAAGGCTTTACCGATAGCATGTTCATCAGTGACACCAGTCAATGATGTCGCCAGAATAATGACCGACAAACCAATCAGGCCAACCTCCGCCAAATGCAACGCCAGCGCGGTGACCAGCCAGACGCCGATAATCGCCTGGACAATCAGACGAATTTTATCCTGACGGGTACGCTGGTGGCGACTTTGATCGTCAAACTGTTGCAGCACTTCGCGGACTTTCTCCGGCAGCGTTTCGCCGTAGCCAAACCAACGTAGCTTCTCCACCAGCAGGCAGGTCAACAGGCCACAAATCAGAACTGGAACGGTCACCGGCGACATGCGCAGGAAGAAATCGCCAAAATGCCAGCCAGCCGCTTTAGCGATGATCAGGTTCTGTGGTTCGCCCACCATGGTCATCACGCCGCCTAATGCGGTGCCAACACCGGCATGCATCATCAGGCTACGCAGAAAGCCACGGAACTGTTCCAGAACCACTTTGTAATGCTTGTCGATATGACTATCGTCTTGCAGGTCGGTATCTTCAGTACGGGAAGAGGCTACGCGGTGATAAATACCATAAAAACCGACGGCAACGCTGATCACCACCGCCACGACGGTTAAGGCATCGAGGAACGCGGAGAGGAACGCCGCTGCCACGCAAAAAGAGAGCGACAGCAGCATTTTGGAGCGAATGCTTAACAGCAAACGGGTAAATATGAACAGCAACAGCTGTTTCATAAAATAGATACCCGCCACCATAAACATCAGTAACAGCAAGACTTCAAGATTTGCCGCCACCTCTTCACGGACGTGTTCCGCGCTGGTCATGCCGATGAATACCGCTTCGATAGCCAACAGGCCACCGGGGAGTAGCGGGTAGCATTTCAGGGCCATCGCCAGAGTGAAAATAAATTCCGCTACCAGCAACCAGCCAGCGACGAAAGGGCTGATGAGGAAAATTAACGGATTTACGATTAAGAAAATGATGAGGGCGAGTTTGTACCAGTCGGGGGACTGGCCCAAAAAATTGCGCCATAGCGCGCGGCCCCAGGAGATCTCCATGATGGTTTCCCTTACCTTACAAATAATCAATGATGTTTTTATGTTTAAACGCAAAGCTTAACGGTCAGGCAGGAGTGAGGCAAGTCTTGATAGTCAAGGGTAAAGAGATGCGGAAAATGAAGCCTTGATCCCTTTTTTCTTCTTTTTGTCTGCTATCAGCGTAGTTAGCCCTCTGGTATGATGAGTCCAACTTTGTTTTGCTGTGTTATGGAAATCTCACTATGGTCATTAAGGCGCAAAGCCCGGCGGGTTTCGCGGAAGAGTACATTATTGAAAGTATCTGGAATAACCGCTTCCCTCCCGGGACTATTTTGCCCGCAGAACGTGAACTTTCAGAATTAATTGGCGTAACGCGTACTACGTTACGTGAAGTGTTACAGCGTCTGGCACGAGATGGCTGGTTGACCATTCAACATGGCAAGCCGACGAAGGTGAATAATTTCTGGGAAACTTCCGGTTTAAATATCCTTGAAACACTGGCGCGACTGGATCACGAAAGTGTGCCGCAGCTTATTGATAATTTGCTGTCGGTGCGTACCAATATTTCAACGATTTTTATTCGCACCGCGTTTCGTCAGCATCCCGATAAAGCGCAGGAAGTGCTGGCTACCGCTAATGAAGTGGCCGATCACGCCGATGCCTTTGCCGAGCTGGATTACAACATATTCCGCGGTCTGGCGTTTGCTTCCGGCAACCCGATTTACGGTCTGATCCTTAACGGGATGAAAGGGCTGTATACGCGCATTGGTCGTCACTATTTCGCCAATCCGGAAGCGCGCAGTCTGGCGCTGGGCTTCTACCACAAACTGTCGGCGTTGTGCAGTGAAGGCGCACACGATCAGGTATACGAAACAGTGCGTCGCTATGGGCATGAGAGCGGCGAGATTTGGCACCGGATGCAGAAAAATCTGCCGGGTGATTTAGCTATTCAGGGGCGATAATCCCTTCCGTTTAAAAAGCAAACCCCTCAAACGAGGGGTTTTTTGTTGTTTTTACAGATTTCCCATTCTCGGCGGGCAACGTTCCAGCAACTCGACGCTGCCGTCTTCGTTTTGCTGTTCCAGCATCACATCAAATCCCCACAGGCGATGCACATGCTTCAGCACTTCTTTGCGCCCCCGATCCAGCGGTGCGCGATTATGTGGAATGTAACGCAGCGTCAGCGAACGGTCGCCGCGCAAATCCACGTTCCAGATCTGAATATTCGGCTCCAGATTACTTAAATTATATTGCGACGATAACCGGTTACGGATCTCCCGATAACCTTCTTCATTATGAATAGCGGAAATCTCCAGATAATTATGGCGATCGTCATCCAGCACGGTGAAGAAGCGGAAATCACGCATCACTTTCGGTGACAGGAACTGGCTGATAAAACTCTCATCTTTGAAATCACGCATCGCAAAATGCAATGTTTCCAGCCAGTCAGAACCGGCGATATCCGGGAACCAGTATTTGTCTTCTTCCGTCGGCGACTGACAAATCCGTTTAATATCCTGGAACATGGCGAAACCAAGCGCATACGGGTTTATTCCGCTGTACCACGGGCTGTTATAGGGCGGCTGGAAAACCACATTGGTGTGGCTGTGCAAAAACTCCAGCATAAAACGTTCCGTCACTTTCCCTTCATCATACAGATGATTAAGGATGGTGTAGTGCCAGAAGGTCGCCCAGCCTTCGTTCATTACCTGAGTCTGTTTTTGCGGATAAAAATACTGGCTCACCTTACGCACAATACGCAGAATTTCACGCTGCCATGATTCCAGCAGGGGTGCATTTTTCTCCATAAAATAGAGCAGGTTTTCTTGTGGCTCGGACGGATAGCGGCGCGCTTCAGCAACCGTTTTCTCTTCCTCGCGCTTCGGCAGGGTACGCCAGAGCATATTGACCTGACTTTGCAGATACTCTTCGCGACTTTTCTGCCGGGCTTTTTCTTCTTGCAGCGAGATTTTTTGCGGGCGTTTGTACCGATCCACACCGTAGTTCATCAGCGCATGACAGGAGTCAAGAAGCCGCTCTACTTCATCTACGCCATAACGTTCTTCGCACTCGGTAATATATTTACGGGCAAAAATCAGATAATCGACAATCGAACTGGCGTCGGTCCAGCTACGGAATAAGTAATTGTTTTTGAAGAAAGAGTTATGCCCATAGCAGGCGTGGGCCATCACAAGTGCCTGCATGGTGATAGTGTTCTCTTCCATCAGGTAAGCGATACACGGGTTAGAGTTAATGACGATTTCATAGGCCAGTCCTTGCTGACCGTGCTTATACAGCCGTTCAGTCTCGATAAACTTTTTACCGAATGACCAGTGTGGATAGTTAATTGGCATGCCGACGCTGGAGTAGGCATCCATCATCTGTTCTGAGGTGATCACTTCAATCTGGTGCGGGTAGGTATCCAGCCGATAGAGTTTCGCTACCCGGTCTATCTCTGCCAGATAAACATCCAGCAGGTCAAACGTCCAGTCGGGTCCATCGCTCAAACGTGTGGTGTCCTTATTCATAGAATCGATCGTCGCCATACGCGCACCTCATTGTTGTCGGTGCTCTCTGTGTGGAACACCTCATTTCAAGCATAGAACACCTGTTAAAAACCGCGTCGCCGAAGAATTTTTTTCTTTGCGATTTCTTATTATCAGAGTGCCAGTAATTCGCTTCTGAGCGGAATTTTATGCTGGTTAAAAAGGGTGTTCAGCAGGAGATACTAAAGATGCCATATTGCTGCAGAGTCAGGGAGATGTGAGCCAGCTCACCATAAAAAAGCCGTATGTTGAATAATATTTTCAACTGAGTTATCAAGATGTAATTAGATTATTATTCTTTTACTGTATCTACCGTTATCGGAGTGGCTATGCGAGTTGTCATACTGGGAAGTGGTGTGGTAGGCGTTGCCAGCGCCTGGTACTTAAATCAGGCAGGACATGAGGTCACCGTCATTGATCGGGAGTCAGGAGCCGCCCTGGAAACCAGTGCTGCGAATGCCGGGCAAATTTCCCCCGGCTATGCTGCGCCGTGGGCAGCGCCAGGTGTACCTTTAAAAGCGATTAAATGGATGTTCCAGCGCCATGCACCGCTGGCGGTTCGTCTTGACGGTACGCAGTTCCAGTTGAAATGGATGTGGCAAATGTTACGTAACTGTGACACCAGCCACTACATGGAAAACAAAGGGCGGATGGTGCGTCTGGCGGAATACAGCCGTGATTGCCTGAAAGCATTGCGCGCCGAAACCAATATTCAGTATGAAGGGCGTCAGGGTGGGACGCTGCAACTGTTCCGTACCGAACAGCAGTATGAAAATGCGACCCGCGATATCGCCGTGCTGGAAGATGCTGGCGTACCGTATCAACTGCTGGAATCCAGCCGCCTGGCGGAAGTGGAGCCCGCGCTGGCAGAAGTAGCGCACAAACTGACGGGTGGTCTGCAACTGCCCAATGACGAAACCGGAGACTGCCAGCTGTTTACCCAGAATCTGGCGCGGATGGCGGAGCAGGCGGGGGTTAAATTCCGCTTTAATACGCCCGTTGACCAACTGCTTTGCGACGGCGAGCAAATCTACGGCGTGAAGTGTGGCGATGAAGTGATTAAGGCCGATGCGTATGTGATGGCGTTTGGTTCTTACTCGACGGCGATGCTCAAAGGCATAGTTGATATTCCGGTCTATCCGCTGAAAGGCTACTCGCTGACCATTCCGATTGCGCAAGAAGATGGCGCGCCGGTGTCCACCATTCTTGATGAAACCTATAAAATCGCCATTACTCGTTTCGATAACCGCATTCGCGTTGGTGGAATGGCGGAAATTGTTGGCTTTAACACCGAGCTGTTGCAACCGCGTCGTGAAACGCTGGAGATGGTGGTTCGCGATCTCTATCCACGCGGCGGTCATGTCGAGCAGGCCACATTCTGGACTGGTCTGCGCCCGATGACGCCAGACGGTACGCCGGTTGTGGGGCGCACACGCTTTAAAAATCTGTGGCTGAATACCGGTCACGGTACGCTCGGCTGGACGATGGCTTGCGGTTCCGGTCAGTTGTTAAGCGATCTGCTCTCTGGTCGTACGCCAGCGATCCCGTATGAGGATTTAAGCGTAGCACGCTACAGCCGTGGATTTACGCCATCACGCCCGGGCCATTTACATGGCGCGCACAGCTAAGGAAACGAGATGACCCGTCCGATACAGGCCAGCCTCGATCTGCAGGCATTAAAACAGAATCTTTCCATTGTCCGGCAGGCCGCGCCGCACGCGCGTGTCTGGTCGGTGGTAAAAGCGAATGCTTACGGGCACGGTATTGAGCGTATCTGGAGCGCGCTAGGGGCCACCGATGGCTTTGCATTACTTAATCTGGAAGAGGCAATAACGTTACGTGAGCGCGGCTGGAAAGGACCGATCCTGATGCTGGAGGGTTTTTTCCATGCACAGGATCTGGAGATTTATGACCAGTACCGCCTGACCACCTGCGTCCACAGCAACTGGCAGCTCAAAGCACTGCAAAATGCGCGGCTAAAAGCGCCGTTGGATATTTATCTTAAAGTGAACAGTGGGATGAATCGGTTGGGCTTCCAGCCCGATCGTGTGCTTACCGTCTGGCAGCAGCTGCGGGCGATGGCGAATGTTGGCGAAATGACTCTGATGTCGCATTTTGCCGAGGCGGAGCATCCTGAGGGGATTGCCGGCGCAATGGCGCGTATTGAGCAGGCGGCGGAAGGGCTGGAATGTCGGCGTTCATTGTCCAATTCGGCGGCGACTCTGTGGCATCCGGAAGCGCATTTTGACTGGGTTCGGCCTGGCATTATTTTGTATGGTGCTTCGCCGTCGGGTCAGTGGCGCGATATCGCCAATACCGGATTACGTCCGGTAATGACGCTAAGCAGTGAGATTATTGGTGTCCAGACGCTAAAAGCGGGTGAGCGTGTGGGCTATGGCGGTCGCTATACTGCGCGCGATGAGCAACGAATCGGCATTGTTGCCGCAGGATACGCCGACGGTTATCCGCGCCACGCGCCTACCGGTACACCTGTTTTAGTCGACGGCGTGCGTACCATGACGGTGGGGACAGTCTCGATGGATATGCTGGCGGTCGATTTAACGCCTTGCCCGCAGGCGGGTATTGGTACACCGGTTGAGCTGTGGGGCAAGGAGATCAAAATTGATGATGTCGCCGCCGCTGCCGGAACCGTGGGTTATGAGTTGATGTGCGCGCTGGCGTTACGGGTCCCGGTTGTGACGGTGTAACTTGTTGTAAGCCGGATCGGAGGCAGTGTCTTCTGGTTGCAAAAAAATCATCCATCCGGCTGGTCAGCAACTTTCGCTGTTAATGTGACAGAGCCATTTTCCATGATAGTGCCCATTAAAATGATGGACACTATTTCCCCGGAACCTGAGCTCACCGCACAGGCGTACTACATAAAACGCTTACGCTTCATTGTTGACTCGAACTCGACTTCAGATAAATCACGCTTTACCCTTAATGCAGATTCGGGTTCATGTTCAGAATGTTGATTAACAGGCTGCGAGTCCTGTTGTCTTTCCAGACTCAACAGGCCCAACTGCTGATCCAGGAGCTCCAGGTCCTCCTGTACCTTCACGCGCTCCAGGAGTACCGGATCCTCCAGGTGCTCCAGAGCCATCAGGTCCTCCAGGTCCTCCAGCTCCTCGAGTCCCTCCAGGTCAAACTGGCCTTCCTTGCGCAAAAAGTCTAAAAGGTCCACCAGGCCCTCCTGGTTTTTCAGGCCCTCGACGGCTTTGAGCAGCGTCGGTAAATTGTCTTTGTCCCAAGGGTTACTGTTACAGTCAAACAACTTCAGGCTATGGGGCTGCGGCACCGATATCGTTTTAAACTGGTTGTGACCACAGTAGTATATTATTAGCTTGGGCGGCAGCCGTGGTGCAGAGATCAAATCGTTACTAGAACAGTCAAATACTTTCAGGCGAGTCAAGTTCTCCAGCATCTCATCAGGTATTGAGTTAATATTGTTGCCGGCACAGGATAGTTTATACAGGTACTGGGGCATCGACGGCGGTAAAAATTGCAAGAAGTTTTCAGAACAGTTAATTACTCTCAGGTTAGTCGACAGCTCAGGTAGCCAGATAATATAGTTTTCACAGCACTTCAGTATCATCAGTTTCGGGGGCTGCACCTTTGGTAACAAGATCAAAACGTTATCCATACACTCAAGCACCCTCAGTTCCTTCGGCAACATCTTCGGTAATGCGGACAACACGTTATTATTGCAGTAAAATTTCATCAGAAGTGGAGGCAAATTTTCAGGGAGTGAGGTCAATCCAAGATCGCTAAGATTGAGCATAATTTGTCTATTTATGAGACATTCCTTCATTCTGCGCAATGCCTCTGCCCGGTTTTCAGTTCGGATTGCTGGCAGGTTTTCTTCCAGGATATTTTTCAGGATTTCTTTCACGTCTTCTTGTGATATTTCTGGCACTTTTTTTTGCAGGATTTCTTGCTGGGTTTCTTTCAGAGTTTCTTGCAGGTTTTCTTGCAGACCATCTTGCTGTATAGCCCATGTGCACCATTCGGCGACCAACCTGAACTCGTTATATTGCGGATCCGGAGGGGCCTCCAACGTGATGGTAATATTGTTTTCCATCTGTATTTTCACTTTGTCCGCGTTACTGAGGTCAATGATCCTCTGGGGGGCATCACCCCAGCGAAATTTTTGCGGGCCGAGATACTGCATGTTCCGCAAAAGATGATTCTTGAATTCCACCGTCAGTAAGCGCCGCCCTGACGGGTGTACGCCTGTGTTATAGGAAGATGGGGCGAATAGGCGTATGTCTTTAATGCTGGCCATAATGCTACGTATCCTTGAAATAAATATCCTCTGGCAGCGCCGGAGACGTGAATGTGGTCACCGCAAAGGTGCCACAGGACGTCATTTGCGCTGATATAACGACTCATCGTTGACTTTTTCCCTGGTCAGAAATGCCGTGTCGGGTCTGGTACATGCGTAACAGACCTGAATCAGTTTTATTACGGCCCAGGCAGCTCTGACGTATTAGTGAAAATACGAAAGCGAACGACCCGGAAATAATCGTTATTAAGCAAAGTAATAACTATAAGAAATCGCTCATGCATCCGGTGCTACAGGCGGATGAAACGCCACTGCAGATACAGGGCAGCCTGAAACGCGTATTCTGTGGGCTACGTCAGCGCGGCAGGTTGCGTGGGGGAATATGTTCGGGCGATGTCAGGCAGGGGCCCCTGATGGTTGACGGGTATACCGGTAATGCGGGGCTGGTTATTCTTCACCTGTTGCAGTCAGAAGAAGCCCTTACGCTGACTTTCTTGAGCCGGTGTTTTGAATTTATTAGCCAGAGCCTGCAATGGTTTGTCATCCATAATTTAACTTTCTTCCGATGTTGGAATGAGCATATTAAAGTCAGGAAATGACAAGGTTATGTACAGGCTCAGGCTGCGTTCAGCAAAGCATTGTATCCGGTGATAGATGCAGCATTTTATTTAAGATTCAGTGTCCTCTTCTGCTACCCGTACACCAATCTTCAACACTTCATTATCTTCTTTCTCGGCCACCGTCCAGATCATCCCGGCAAACTCTACCTGGTCACCGACAACCGGTGCCGCGCCTAACAACTGCTGGACAATTTCACCCAGCGTTTGCTGCTTATCGCGATATTCTCGCCCATCTTCCAGGCCATATATCAGCGCCACATCAGCATATTTGGCACTGGCTTCGAGAATGAAGTCACCAAAGAAGCGTTGATCCAACGCGACTGGCGGCGACTGGCTAAACAGTTTACCGAGTGCCGGGAGATCGCGTTCCCGACCAATTACACACAACACATCACCTTCGCGTAGTCGGGTGCTGCCGGTGGGATGAAGCAACTGGTTATCACGAAACAGTGCCGCAATACGCGTCTCTTTTGGCATATGCAGATCGCGCAGTGCCGCACCTACACACCATTTATCGGCACTCAACTGATAAACAAACTGCTCCCACGGATTTTCCGGGTGAATATCCAGGCCAACGCGCGACACCGGACGTCCGACGGGCGGAACCACCACTTTGGCCTTTTTCGCCGCCCACGAGAGTGATGTTCCCTGCAATAGCAGTGAAACCAGAACCACAAAGAAGGCGACATTAAAGAACAGTCGCGCATTCTCCAGCCCTGCCATCATCGGGAATACGGCCAGGATGATTGGCACCGCGCCGCGTAATCCCACCCAGCTGATAAACACGCGCTCACGTAGATTAAAACCGCGGAACGGTAGCAATCCGGCAAATACCGAAAGAGGACGAGCGAAGAATATCATCCATGCGGACAAAATGAGCGCCGGAATGGCAATAGGCAGTAGATCGCTTGGGTTAACCAACAGCCCCAGCACCAGGAACATGGCGATTTGTGCCAGCCAGGCAAGGCCGTCGAAATTTTGCAGAATGCCGTAGCGGTTGCGAATTGGCCGATTACCCAGCAGAAAACCGCACAGATAAACAGCCAGAATACCGCTGCCTTCCAGCGCCGTGGTTAAAGCAAAAATCAAAATACCACCGCTTAATGCCAGCAGTGGATATAAACCGGCGGGCAGGGCGATGCGATTAATCATTTGCAGCAGTAAATAACCACCGCCAAGACCGATGACAATCCCGAGGCCAAATTGTTGCAGAATATCGACCACGAACATCCAGCTGATACTGCTTTCATGATGCTGGATCATCGCAATCAGGGTAATCGTCAGAAAGACCGCCATTGGATCATTACTGCCGGATTCAATTTCCAGCGTCGAGCCCACGCGTTCGTTAAGCCCCTTACCACCCAGCAGAGAAAATACCGCCGCAGCATCGGTGGAGCCGACGATAGCGCCGATTAATAAGCCTTCAATCAAATCAAGATTAAACAGCCACGCCGCCATCATGCCGGTTAAACCAGAGGTGATAAGCACGCCCAGCGTCGCCAGTGACAGCGCCGGTCCTAGCGCTACGCGAAAGGAGCTGGCCTGAGTGCGCATCCCGCCGTCGAGCAAAATAATCGCCAGCGCCAGGTTACTTACCATGTAGGCGAAGGGGTAATTATCAAACGGGATACCGCCGATGCCATCGACTCCCGCCAGCATGCCGATCGCCAGAAAAATAACCAGAATAGGAATGCCAAGACGGGAAGAAAATGAACTAAGTAAAATACTGCTGGTGACAAGGATGGATCCTAAGATGAAAAGGCTAATTATTGTTGTGGCATCCAACGGTCGGTTACTCCTGATTACGCTGTCTCTTATATAAACCCTACCATATTAGCGGCAGAGACAGCGTTTTACTTAGCCCTGAAGCGTGATTTTTTTACATTTTAAGAACAGGATGACCGTTAATCGTCAACTGAGTGCCTTCCTGGGTGTTATTAAGAATGGCATGTGCGCCCAACGGCAGCGTAACCGTACGTTGTTCATGACCAAAATCGAGGCCGGTAATGAGTGGAATCGACAGGCGGGAACGCAAAAACGCGTACACTGACTCCAGGTTGTAACCTGCGTCATAATCATTGGGCGTGCTGCCGCTAAAGCTACCGAGAATAATCGCCTTCTGACGTGGCAAAATTCCAGCATGATAGAGCTGCAACAGCATACGTTCGACGCGGAAAGGGTGCTCGTTAATATCTTCCAGCACCAGAATACCATTCTCAATTTGTGGCATCCACGGTGTGCCGATCAGTGAAATGAGCATCGCAAGATTGCCTCCCCACAACATGCCTTCAGTCTGACATGTCGGGCCTTCCCCTTGCCATTCAATGGTGAAGGTTTCATTGCGTAACGCCAGCCAGAAGTGGTGTTCGGTAAAGGCGTTCAGCTCATCCGCGCCAAAGTTTGCCACCAGCATCGGGCCGCTAAAGGTGATGACATTGCCTTGTGCCAGTAGACCGCACTGAATGGCCGTAAAATCGCTATGACCGCAAATGAGCAACGGGTCATGTTGTTGGCGAGCCGCCAGTGCCTGCCAGTCAATATCTGCCAGTAAACGACTGGCACCGTAACCGCCACGTACTGCCAGCACGATGGTGTTGGGGGTAGTGAGTTTGGCAAGGGAATTGATATCTTCCAGACGCTCCGTTTCCGTACCCGCAAAGCGCTCACAACGACGGGCAATAACCTCGATATTATTGACCTGATGCCCCGCGTCGGTAAGGCGCTGGATACCACGCAGCGCATCGTGTTGTTTTATGCAGTAACCCGATGGGGCTATTAAGTGAAACAGAGACATGGCAATTCCTTGCTGACAACAGAAACGAAATGTATATCATGCCGCTTAGGTGTGCCGTTGTCACCTCAACGGCGATTCCAGGCTATAAGGATAGAAGAAGTGAAATTAAGATGGTTTGCCTTTTTGATTGTGTTATTAGCGGGTTGTTCATCAAAGCATGACTACACGAACCCGCCGTGGAACGCGAAAGTTCCGGTGCAACGTGCGATGCAGTGGATGCCAATAAGCCAGAAAGCCGGTGCAGCCTGGGGCGTCGATCCACAATTGATCACGGCGATTATCGCTATCGAATCGGGTGGTAATCCGAACGCGGTGAGTAAATCGAATGCCATTGGTTTGATGCAGTTAAAAGCTTCAACCTCCGGACGTGATGTTTATCGCCGTATGGGCTGGAGCGGTGAGCCGACGACCAGCGAGCTGAAAAATCCAGAACGTAATATTTCAATGGGCGCGGCTTACCTGAATATTCTGGAAACCGGCCCGCTGGCAGGCATTGAAGATCCGAAGGTACTGCAATATGCGCTGGTGGTGTCATATGCTAACGGGGCAGGTGCGTTGTTACGGACTTTCTCGTCAGATCGGAAAA
This sequence comes from Escherichia sp. MOD1-EC6021, assembly GCF_002965245.1. Taxonomy (NCBI): domain Bacteria; kingdom Pseudomonadati; phylum Pseudomonadota; class Gammaproteobacteria; order Enterobacterales; family Enterobacteriaceae; genus Escherichia; species Escherichia sp. MOD1-EC6021. Next base: position 21,798 of record NZ_PTRU01000004.1, read on the forward strand.
AGGCGATCAGCAAAATCAACGATCTGGATGCTGACGAGTTCCTCGACCATGTAGCACGAAATCATCCTGCGCCGCAGGCACCGCGCTATATCTACAAACTTGAGCAGGCACTGGACGCGATGTAAATCAGTCGCGCACTTTGGCCGCTTTCTCCCGGGCTTCCCGCTCGAGAGAGAAAATAATCCGCTGTAATTGCCGCTCCACCGTCGGGCTGACGTTAAGAAAACGGAAGCTCAGACGGGGAGTGGTGATGGTTTCATTCTTGCCATCAATCACTTTGCGCTCGCTGATTGAGATTAACTGGGCGTCAAAGTGAAAAACACCCCATTGCCCCATGTTGACTTCAATCTGAGCGAAGCGCATGCCTTCGTGCAATCCGGCAGGCTTTGCCGTTTCCAGTAATGCGCCCATGCCGCCTAACGACAAATCATACAGGCGGAAACGTAACGTACTGTTATCCGCCAGTTTGGTCTGGCAAAAATAAGGCGGATGGAGTGGGGCGGAGATGCGGAAATATCGGCGTCGTTGTACAAACCACAAGGTGGGAGGCGGTACGGTAATAAATGCCGGAAGCTGCAAGTATTCACTCTGCTGTAGTTGTTCAACAGTAAATTCGACTTTCGCGCCCTGGGTTTCGGCGGTAATGGTAATGTGCTGCGCCTTTAACACAGCGTTGTTATCTTCGGCTTGACTGCCGAAATCCAGCACCAGTTTATCCGGGGTTATTGCCAGTATTTTGCTGATCAGCTGCCCGCCATTCCAGCTGATACGCAAAGGAATTGCGGCTTTGTGCAAATCGCGTAACACGCCCAGGACGGCTAACGGATTTTGTTTCAGGAACTGCTCATGGTAATGACTCACGCGGAAAAACTCCTGACTGACAAACTGTCTTTGGTTTATCGGTCACAGTTAACAAAACTTAATACAAATGCGTGAATATTTTTTACATGTTGTTCTTAAATCAGCCGACAAACGCCCAGCATCGATCCCGCCCTTGCCTATACTTAGAGCGTTGACGTAAGCATTTCTTGCGTCCGATTCATCGAAACGAGGGCCTGAACATGGGAATTATTGCCTGGATTATTTTTGGCCTGATAGCCGGCATTATCGCCAAGCTAATCATGCCGGGGCGTGATGGTGGTGGATTTTTCCTGACCTGTATTCTCGGGATAATCGGTGCGGTGGTTGGCGGCTGGCTGGCGACTGGCTGGCGACCATGTTTGGCATTGGCGGCTCCATCAGTGGTTTTAATCTGCACAGCTTCCTGGTGGCGGTAGTGGGCGCTATCCTGGTGCTGGGTGTTTTCCGCCTCCTGCGAAGAGAATAAGATTTTCATAAGGCGGATAGCGATACAGATGTTGCTATCCGCTTTCACATCAGAACGTATATTCGACACCTGCCCAGAAATTGCGACCTTCTTCAATAAACCCTTCACTGTAGGCATATTTGGTATCAAACAGGTTATTGACCGACGCATTAACGCTGAAGCCATGACCTAAGGTGTAATCGGCTCGAATGTGGGTCACCGCAAAACCGGCGGCTTTTTGTGAACCGTCACTGTTGCTGTAGCTGGAGGAACGCGCCTCTTCCGACAGCGTTACGCTTAACGGCTCCCACGGTTTGAGAGTCATCCATGCGGTCATTGTCTGCGTTGGCAGATCGGTTATCTTGCCGATGTCTTTACGTTTGGTATCAGCGTGGATCAGGGCGTAGCTCAATCCTACATCCAGTATATTGCTGATTTTCCCCTTAATACCGGCATCCAGACCGCTGTAATCCACCGTGCCGCTGTTCTGATTTTGAATGGTATCGGCATCGATATTGTGCCAGAAGCATGCATATCGTAGGCATTGTCCTGGCTACGGCTCCATCCCTGGCGATATCCCAGACTTGCTTCCAGAGGTTTTGTTGGCTTCTGGGTGGTGATATTAATGGCTCCGCCCATCTGATTAGGCCCCTGAAGCAGCGACGAATACCCTTTGGAAACTTCAACTGCCCCCAAATTGTTGGTCAGAATCCGCGCCAGATCGAGGTTGCCGTCATAGGGAACATAAATGGGCACACCGTCGAAATAGACCGGCACCTGACGACTATCAAAGCCACGAACTTTGACCTGTTCTTCGTTGCGGCTACCTGACTTTTGCAGTACCACGCCGGGGACGACACTTAATGCCTGAGCGACATTCTGTTTATCCAGGGCCTTCATGGTGGGTTGATCGAGAACGGTGGTCGTCGTTGATGATACCGGACTGGACCATACGGTCAGCGTGTCGCTCTCCTGAGCCGCTACGGCCTGCTGGGTAAAGGCAAGTGATAATGCTGTGCAGAGATAACGTTTTTTGAGTCTCATAGAATAAATTCCGTTTAACAAAGAATTAAATAGAGGCTGCGGGTTGCAGACTGACTTTAATGTCAGCAGGTGCCGCGTAGTAAGGCGCGGAGGTAATAAAAAGGCGAATGCCGCAGTCGAGGTAATTTTTGAGTGTTGTCAGATTAATTCCGCCGGTCAGAGCCAGCGTGCAGTGGGGAGCCAGCGACGGTGCTATTTGCGCAATTTCAGTTGCCTGTTGCGGATTAAATTTGTCGAGCTGAAGTACGTCTGGTTGCGCGCGTAACGCGGCGATTGCCTCTTTCGGCGTGTCGGCTTCAACAACTATTTTCTTCTCGGGTGCGTGGCGACGTAACTGATTGATTGCGCCTGACCAGTCCTGATTGTCATGAAGAAAATGGCGGTGGTTGGCAAACAATAATATGGTTTCCGCACATCCGGCACGATGAATCAGTCCTCCGGCAGCCAGAATTGCCTGCGAGGCCAGTAAGCGGGTACCCGGAATTGCTTTTCGGGTGCAGGCGATATTGCCATCAGGGTAACGTTCACGAAGTAACGCCAGCATTTGAGCGAGATAATCAGAAACACCGCAACTCCACTCCAGCACATTCTGGACTGCCTTCCATCCCTGATGAAGTGCTGCGGCATTACCTTGCGCACGGATTAGCCGCTGACCCGCGTTCGCTTGTGAACCGTCGCTGACCGCGTCATCAATAGTTAATCCCAGCGTAGTTAACATCTTACACGCGACAGAAATGCCGCTGACGCAGCCGCCCTGACGGAGAAAAAACTCTATATAGCCATGCTGGTGTCCAATATTTAATGCTCGCGTGGTCAGGTCACCGCCCTGGATATCTTCCAGCAGTAACGCATCGATTTGTGCCTGAGAAAGGAAAATCATCGCAGTGCCTCTTGCGGTACGCTATCCCACCAGATGAGCGCCCAGTCGCGGCTGGCAGGGGCGAGGGCACGAGCATCTTGTTGTTGATACCAGCGATATAACCGCTCACGCTCATCGTCGTTAAGCGCGCCCAGACTCCAGCTGACGTTCTGCTCAAAACGTTCCCAGGTGCTGTTATCCTGTTGGCAATTTTGTCCACGGATAAAATCAACGTGAGCATAAATTCCCATCTGATACAGGACATTGAGCGCAAAGATATAGTTGGGTAATTCGATCACTTCCCGACCAGCCGCCCGCTGAATGGCTGGAGAGACGAACGAGGTGCTGACCAGATGAGTCGTATAGACGCGAAGCCGTGCCTGATTATTCAGTTTGCTCATTGCCTGGCGCATATCAGCCACCAGAGTGGAGCGGGAAGCCACGGCAATATCGCAGCGTGGCAGGTCACTCCAGTCCTCTTCCCAGGCGCGCTGGATCCAGTGGACATTGTCTGCCTTTAGCGCGGCGGCGCGACGGGCGGCAACCTTCAGCATCCCCTGACTGTAATCAACGCCATAAATCGTCGTGAGTTTGTCAGCCAGCGCCAGCGATACGGTACCCGGTCCGCAGCCCATATCGAATAAGGTCTGCGCGCCTTGCAGATCAATTTTAGCGGTCAGTTGTTGCAGGTAGCTGTCCGTAGGCGAGGCGCAATTTTCCGCCATTTTTTCCGCCCGTTGATCCCAGTGATCCGGCGTTTTTTCTGTGCGGTGGGCCAGCTTGAGTTGCTGCAGGTAAAGGTCCGCAAAATCAATATCATCAATGAGCATGATTGTTCCTTAGTGGCTAATTGCAGAGAGGTGATGATGAATCTGGTCGGCAGAAACCCGATACAGGGCAGCCAGTTTGTTCGTTGTTAACTGTTCGGTCGGTAAGCCTTGTGTTACTCGTCCATCTGGCTCTACCTGGATAATGCTGTCGGCAATGGCGTTGGCATGGAGCGGATGATGAGTCGACATTAGCATTGTCATGCCGTTATTTTTGAGCTGCGCCAGCGTGTCCAGTAGTTGGATCTGATGACCGAAATCGAGGCTGGAGGCAGGCTCATCCAGTAATAACAAGCGCGGTTGCTGGACGAGTGCACGGGCGATTAAAGCCAGCTGACGTTCACCGCCGCTAAGTGTATTCCAGCGTCGTGTCGCCAGATGCAAAATGCCCAGCTTTTCCAGTTGCTCCGTTGCTTTCAGGCGTTCTTGCTTACCGGGAACGGAAAAAGCGCCTATGGTGGGGGCCAGGCCCATCAACACCATATCCAGCACACTAAAAGCAAAAATGCCGTCGTGCGCCTGCGGCACCCAGGCAATGGCCTGCGCGCGCTGGCGATGGCTGAGTGTCTGCACAGGGAGGCTATCCAGTAAGATCTCGCCTTTTAATAACGGTATAACGCCAAGAATGGAGCGCATGAGTGTGGTTTTGCCGTAACCATTGGCTCCTAACAGACAACAAATTGTTCCTTGCGACAGGGTGAAGGACACGTCGCGTAGCACCGGATGGCGGGAGTAACCCAGAGACGCATGACGGACGGCAAGCAAAGTCACTGGCGACCTCCGCGTAACAACAAAAACAGGAAAAACGGTGCACCAACAAAAGCGGTCAGAATGCCAAGTGGGATTTCTGTTGTTCCAATGCTGCGTGCCAGCGTATCGGTAAGCAGGAGCAGAATCGCGCCAGTACACATTGCCATGGGCAACAGCTGCTGATGGTTATGACCGGTCAACAAGCGGGCAATGTGCGGAACGACCAGGCCGACCCAACCAATTATGCCCGCTATTGCTACCGTGCTGGCGGTGATGAGTGTGGCGCAGACAATCAATCCAAAGCGCAGACGTGTCACGTTCAGTCCCAGCGAACGGGCTTCGTCGTCGGAAAGCGTGAGTAAATTCATGCGCCAGCGGAGAAAAAACAGGGGCAAGGAGCCTATGAGAATGATCGGTGCAGCATAGCAGAGATCGCGTAAGGTCACGGTGGACAGCCCCCCCAGCAACCAGAAGGTAATTGACGGTAACTGGGTGTAAGGATCGGCCAGCGTTTTTATTAGCGATATCCCCGCTCCGCACAACGTTCCTAACGCAATGCCTACCAGCACCAGGGTTAAGATCGGATCGTGGCGGGTCACCCGACGCGTAATCAACCAGACGCCCGCGACCACCATCAGCCCGCCGCAAAATGCGTACAGCTGGATGTAAACAATGGATAATCCCCACAGGATTGCCGCGCAGGCACCAAGTCCGGCACCGGCGGAGACGCCTAAAATATCCGGTGACACTAAGGGATTACGGAACATTCCCTGATAGGTGGTTCCGGCCCCTGCCAGCGCCGCGCCCAGAAACAGCGCAGCAAGAATACGCGGCACGCGGATTTGCCAGAAGACAATTTGTTCCTGCACAGGAACATTTTCTTGACGAAGAATGAGCGCCAGCAGTTGCTGTATATCGAGATGATAAGCCCCACTAACGGCGGCAAAAGTGATACTGATAGCTGCCAGCAGCAAAATACATCCGTTTACGGTTCTCATTAGCTCGCCACCAATTTTTGATAGTCGGCGTCACTTAATGGGCAATGCCAGAACAGTTGGGCGTAATGCTGCATGTCACTTTTAAACTGGCGATTGATGGCGGGATCCAGCCAGGCGTGAAGTCTGCGTAATCCCAGAAGACGGTTGATTCCCGGCGGGGCATCCAGCCAGCCAAAGGGCAGGCCACTTAAAAATAAGATGCGTTGTTCCGCAACCGCTTTCACGCCCTGCCAGAGAGGATCACGACGAATAAAATCTGCAGTAACGGCCTCCTGAACCAGAATAATATCCGGCTGCCAGCGCAGGAGATTTTCCATGGAAACCTGTGTCAGACCGTGGCGATCGGCTATTTGCGCGACGTTGTGCAAACCTAATAATTCCGCCGCCTCGGTATGCAACGAACCCTGTAAGCCCGTTTCCAGCCCTCGAGGACCGCGCGCAGCATAAAAGCTGAGGTTAGCGGCGGGTGAGGTGGCGAATGCCTGAGCTTCACCAACGAAGCGGCTGGCGAGATTGGCTTGTTCTGCGGCGCGGTGCTCTTCGCCTAACGTTTTGCCAAGCGTTGTTAACTGTTCTGCTGATTGTTCCAGTTTCCCGTTAAGCAATAACCAGGGTATTTGTGTCTGTTCGCTAACCTGCCGTGCCTGGGAGATCCAGGTTTCATCCGTATTGCCGCAATCAACGACCAAATCGGGATGTAATGCCATAAGCCCTTCCAGCGAGAGTGTGCTGGCGCGCCCGGCGAGTCGTCCCAGCCAGGGGAACTGGCGAATGTGCTCTGGCAATGGAATTAATGCCTGACGGGCAAAATCAAAAGAGGAAAAACCGACCATTTTTTCTGGCGCGACAGCCAGCAATAGTAAATCGGCGGGCGCGCCTGCGCTGACGATGCGTGTAATGTTTTGGGCTTCGGGAAGCGTCAGTGAGGCCCAGAATTTGACTGATTGTGCAAAGGACGGCAGATGATGCAGGAACAATGTCGACGCAAGAATCTGTGTAAACCTCCGTCTGGTTAGTGACATAAGTAATATCCTGATAATTAAAACCGATATATACTTACACATATAACGAAAAAGATCATGTTTGATGTCAAAATTTGTCTAAAGAGACAGAATGATTTGCTTGTTTCTTAAATAACACTTTGTTCCACAAGAAAATTGTCAGGGAGAATGGGGAGTGGGGGAAAATATAAATAGAGGTGTAATGATTAACAAGTTGATAAAATAAAATTAAAATCTTCCCTAATAAAAAAAATAAAGGCATAGACTGTAGAAAGAGTGGTATTTCGTGATGAAGAAAGAGCAATGCCAATTTTATGCACGTAATGGCATTGCTCGATATACAGTAAAGTTAAGGCGTAGGTTCCGCCTCTTTTTGTTTTACCGGCTGTGTTGTTGATTCACTGAGTGGACGCGTCGCCGGAACATTGTCACATGGTTGCTCTTTCGGGCAGATCAAATCCAGCATTTTTAGCGTCACACCATTGGTCCAGCCAAAGCCATCCTGTAATGGATATTCGCCACCGCCGCCCCCTGTTCCGGTGGTGCTGACATCATATTTTTCCACCAGCTTTTTCGCCCGGTCATAGGTGTGCTGAACATTGGTAAGGAAGTGCCAGCTAATGTCCATCGCCACCTCTTTTTGCCCGTAGTTTTGTAATCCCTCTGTCGCGACCCACTGCAACGGTGCCCAGCCATTTGGCGCATCCCATTGTTGCCCACTTTTCACCGACGTGGTGTTCAGGCCGCCTGGTTGCAGCAGATGTGTTTTCGTTGCCGTTGCCATTTTGTTGGCGCGATCTTTCGCTGCCGCATTGACGTACAGCGGGAACAGGGCGGCAGCGGTTAACTGATTGCGCACTTTATGACTTTTCAGGTCGTAATCGGCATACCAGCATTGTTGATCGTTCCACAGGTATTTTTCGATCCCTTTTTGACGGACATTCGCCAGCGTTTCGTACTGGTTTGCCATCGCGTTATCCCCGGCGACTTTACTGGCGCGGGCAAGGATTTTTTCCATTTTGAACATCAGGCTATTCAGATCGACCGGTACGATGCTGGTGGTGCGTAAGGTATTTAACTGCTGCGGATTGTCCATCCAGCGCGAGCTGAAATCCCAGCCAGACGCAGCGGCAGAGCGCAGGTCGCGGTAAATTTCAGTGGCAGGCCGGTTCGGGTTGCTTTTGGCGGTGGCAATATCTTCCACCCATGACTCTGGTCGTGGCGTATCGCGATCGTCCCAGTAGCGGTTGAGAAGGGTACCATCCTGAAGTTTGACAACGCGTTTTTCCTGTTGTCCGGCTTGCAGGTTTTCAACACCGTCCATCCAGTAAGCATATTCTTTTTGCATTTGCGGCAGGTATTGCTTCAATGCGACATCACCGTCATGTTGCGCCAGTAACTCTACCATCAGGGCAAAGAAGGGCGGTTGCGAGCGGCTTAAATAGTAACTGCGGTTGCCGTTGGGAATATGACCGTAAGTGTCTATTTCATGAGCAAAATTGGCCACCATATCCGCAACTTTATCCCAGTGACCGCTTTCGGCAAGTCCTAACATGGTGAAGTAGCTGTCCCAGTAATATACCTCGCGAAAACGTCCGCCCGGCACGACATAAGGTTCCGGCAGCGGTAACAGAGAATCCCATTTTTCGGTGTTTTCGGTAGAACGCGTTAATACAGGCCAAAGTCCGTCAATATGTTCGCGCATCGACTGCCCTTCTGGCGGAACATATTTCTCTCCCTCTTTCGGCAGAGTGAAATTGACGTTAACGAAATGGCGCAGATCAAAGCCGCTCTGGTTTTGCTGCATTCGATAATCTGCAAGGATCATTAGCGGATCGCTGTTCGGCACGGCATCAGCAAAGGTCTTTTGGTCCGGAAAAAGTTTGGCGTTTTGCACATCGTTAAACAGCGGCCCTAACAAAATATCAGGCGGCTGTGGCGTTACTGGCGTTTCTTCTGCCTGCACCGCTAGCGCAGCGAAACACAACAAAACGCAGGCGGGAATTAACGCTATTTTTTGCGGGCGAGGAGGGGCGGTGGCTTTCATCAATCATTCTCCTTGGGCGAAACCGAACAAAACGGTATTCAAGTATCAGAAAACCTTAGTTCAGGATCGCACTAACTGCATGATCGAAATCTCATTCTGCGAACTGTCAGGCATTTTGGAAAAGGAGATTAAAGGGATAAATAAGGGTGAAATAGAGTAATTAAATAACGTCTGTTTATTAGCCAGCCAGCGACGTTTGGTTTGCGATTAGCGCAGAAAAAATCATCATGATTTGGTAAAAAATATAACAGGTAGTTAAAAAATATCAGAGCAGAGTAAATTGCCGGATGGCATCAGAACGATGCCATCCGAACGGTGGTTTATCCCTGATGGCTGAAACGTTGCGTTTTAACGTCCAGCGTTAACGTTTCTTCAGGTTGTATCGCATACAGTTTCTCACCCTGCTGGCAAATCCAGCCAATCCCCAGTTCGTGGGCGATTAGGGCACTGTGGGATACCAGACTTCCGGCGCTAAGGCAGATCCCTTTTACAACCGCCGGATCCAGTTGCAGAACCGTGGACGGATAAATGTTCTCCGCCAGTAAAATGGTTGGCGAGTTAAATTGCGGGAGTTCTTCTTTCGTTTGCGTCAGGTGGATTAGGGTGCGATGTAGAAGATCGTCCACATCGATATAGCGAGCCTGTAAATATTCATCATCCAGTTGTTGGTATTGCTGACTTAGTTCTTTAAGAACGTGCTGCCAGGCATATTCTGCTGTGCAATACTCATGCTGAAGAAATTCGTTTGCCGCCGCCAGCAGTTCTGGATCATCTAACAGTGTATGGTGACCAGAAAAGATTGCGGCAATATCATCAAGCCCGCTCGCTTCTGCTTTCGCTGTTAACGTCATCAGATCTAATAACGTGAAGTCAATGGCCTGGCGTAATCGTTCTTGTTCTTCATCCACGGTCAGGGTTGATTTTGCCTGTACCGTACATAAAACCGGTTGATAATAAAAGGCTTTACCCGAAACAGGCGGAACGGGACGCAGAGTAGGTGGAGCAACTTCCTCCGTTTCACCAAAGTTATCTTCAGCCAGCTGACGGAAAGCAACCAGCGCCTCTTCAGCTTCTGGCCCTTTCGCAATCAGGCGCAGCGTATCGTTATAGCGGACTTGTAGTAGCGCGATCTGGTTAATACTCTCCGGTGTGACGCATTTGCCGTTTTTCTCCAGCAACATATCGGCATTAAATGTCGATAAGGTATAAACCAGCCGGGAGGCCGGACGTACATGCAGGCCGTTACGGTTTTTAATAACCACGGCCAGAGAATGGGCTTCTTCATCGTACGGAGGACATGTGTCAGCGATTTCGGTGTCGGAGGACGGTAAACCCAGTTGTTCACGTTTGGCTTCCAGCGCATGCATGGCGTCATAGATAACTTTGTCGATATCTGCTCCCGAGGCCGCGCTGACTGTTGCTGCCAGTGTACCTTCGACTAACGGTGCCGCACACAAACGTACTTTTGCGGCGATCTCGGGGGCCAGCAACTCCAGTGCAGTTTCAGCACTCAATAATGCGCTACCCATATCCATCATCACCAGCACATGGTCGGCATCGGCAACGGACTCGATGGCCTCCATCACTTTGACGGCATCGGTACCAATGGGATTTTGGGGATCGTCAATTCCCGCGGCAATGGCGATTTTACAGCTATCACTCATTAACATCTGACGGGCTAATTCACCGACACCTTCTCCCAGTCGGGCGCTATGTGAAACTATGACCAGGTTTACCATCACCATTTCCTTACTCTTTTGCGGCTAACGCCAGCATTTGCATCATAAACATCACGGAGGTCGCGCCGGGATCCTGGTGACCAATACTGCGTTCACCGAGATAACTGGCGCGGCCTTTGCGGGCTTGCATCGTAATCGTACTTTGTGCAGCGGATTCAGCGACGCTACTGGCGGCTTCGAGCGCCACCGGAACAGAGAGATTTTGCTCGCTGGACTGACGTAACGATTCCACCACCGGCACCCAGACATCACACATAGTTTTATCGCCAGGTTCGGCTTTCCCGCGACTGATTACGCCGTCTACACCATCGCGGAACATCTGATACAGTTCTTCCAGCGTCAGGCTTTGCCGTGCCTGTGTCGCCTGTGCGGCGCGGATAAAGAAAGTACCGAACAGCGGACCACTGGCACCACCGACGCTGGAAAGCAGCGTCATGCCGGTATTCTTGAGAATGAAACCGATATCTTTATCTGCGATAGCAGGGAGTTTTTCTACCACCTTGCTAAAGCCACGGTTCATATTTAGCCCGTGGTCAGCGTCGCCAATTTCGCGATCCAGTCCGGTAAGATACTCGCTCTCTTTGCTGAAAATTTCTCCACAGCGAGTGAGCCAGTTAACAATTTGAGTTCTGCTCAGTGACATGGTTATCTCCTTATTTACCCCAGTTAAGCGCCGGGGTGTGGACCGGGGCGTCCCATAACGCCAGCGTTTCGTCATCAACTTTCAGTAAGGTGATGGAAAAACCGGTCATGTCCAGTGAGGTACAATACGCGCCGATTAAATTGCGCTCGATAGTCAAGCCCGCTTGCTGGCAACGCGTGGCCAGGCGGTTATAGACGCCATACAGTTCAGAAAGCGGAGTTGCACCAAGATTGTTGACGAGTGCAATTACTCGATCGCCAGGCTGAAGCGGTTGTTTAGTTTGCGTCTCTTCCTGCCAGCTACCTTGTCGATAATCCCAGAAGCGGAGCGTGCGGTGGTATGTGCCATTTTCCAGCAGGGTGTCGAACATTTGATCAACTGTTTGGTCAAGGGAGGAGAAGGGGCGGCGGTCAATACCCGGCTCACCATGAATGCCGACGCCAAACTCCATCTCATTATCTGCCAGCGTAAAAGAAGGTTTTCCCGCGGCAGGAACGGTACAGGCATTGAGGGCGATACCAATAGAATGGCCCTGATTGTTCAACTTACGCCCCAGTTGTGCACAAGCCTCCAGCGAGTCGCCACGTTCTGCCGCTGCGCCTACGAGTTTTTCGATTAATACGGTGTTGGCAACGCCGCGCCGCCCAGCGGTATAAAGACTGTCTTTTACTGCAACGTCGTCATCAATGACCACGGTGGTCACTTTTACGCCGCTATCGTGCAGTAATTCTGTTGCTGTTTCGAAGTTAAGAATATCGCCGGTGTAATTTTTGATAATCAGCAGTACACCTTCGCCGCCATCAATTTGCATGGCGCATTCAAAAATTTTATCGGGCGTCGGTGAGGTGAATATTTCGCCCGGACAGGCTCCCGAAAGCATCCCTTGACCGATATAACCGCAGTGCATCGGTTCGTGTCCGCTGCCGCCGCCCGACAGCAGGGCGACTTTTCCTGCAACGGGGGCATCAGCTCGGGTGACATACACCGGATCCTGATGCAGTGTCAGCGATGAATGCGCTTTCGCCAGACCCGCCAGTTGTTCGTCCAGAACGTCTTGCACATCATTGATCAATTTTTTCATTATCTTGCTCCAGCAATTACGGTAGGGCATGGATGATGTTCAACGACACGGCGACCACTGACTGCCGATAAATCCATTGTGCATCAGGTAAGGGAAAAGAAAATTAGCCCAAATTATGTTTCATGGTGAAACATATGTTTTAATGAATGTTCCATATTGAAACTTTTACGCGTTTTAATACTAAAAATTGCGAGCCGGAACACCTTTTGTCACAAAGGATGCGGGATATGAGTGGCGCTTTTAACAACGATGAACGGGGCATATCTCCCTTAATTGCAGCCTCCTGGGAGCGATGCAATAAACTGATGAAACGGGAGACATGGAGCGTACCGCACCAGGCCCAGGGCGTGACATTTGCTTCTATCTATCGGCGTAAGAAAGCGATGCTGACGCTCGGGCAGGCTGCGCTGGAAGATGCCTGGGAATATATGGAATCGCGGGCGTGTGGACTGTTCATCCTTGATGAAACCGCTTGCATCCTTAGTCGTTTTGGTGATCCACAAACGCTGCACCAGCTTAGTGTCCTGGGATTCAATGACGGCACGTATTGCGCAGAAGGAATTATTGGTACCTGTGCGCTATCGTTAGCGGCTATTTCTGGTCAGGCAGTGAAAACGATGGCCGATCAACATTTCAAACAGGCGCTCTGGGATTGGGCATTTTGTGCAACGCCACTGTTTGACAGCAAGGGCCGATTAACGGGAACGATAGCTTTGGCGTGTCCGGTTAAGCAAACCACCGCAGCTGATTTGCCGTTGACGCTGGCAATTGCACGCGAGGTAGGAAACTTACTGCTGACCGACAATTTACTGGCTGAAACAAACCGACATTTAAATCAGCTTAACGCCTTGCTGGAAAGTATGGACGATGGCGTGATTAGCTGGGACGAGCAGGGTAATTTGCAATTTATCAATGCCCAGGCGGCGCGGGTCTTGCGCCTTGACGCGACGGCAAGTCAGGGAAGGGCGATCACTGAACTCTTAACGTTACCCGCTGTATTGCAACAAGCAATAAAACAGGCACATCCGCTCAAACACGTAGAAGCAACCTTTGAAAGTCAGCACCAGTTTATTGATGCGGTGATAACCCTTAAACCGATAATAGAAACGCAGGGAACCAGCTTTATTTTGTTGCTCCATCCTGTGGAACAGATGCGGCAGTTAATGACCAGTCAATTAGGAAAAGTCAGCCATACTTTCGCTCATATGCCACAGGACGATCCGCAAACCCGCCGCTTGATTCATTTTGGTCGCCAGGCGGCGCGCAGTAGCTTTCCTGTCCTGCTTTGTGGAGAAGAGGGCGTGGGCAAGGCACTGCTAAGTCAGGCAATTCATAATGAAAGTGAGCGTGCAGCGGGGCCTTATATCGCCGTCAATTGTGAGTTATATGGTGATGCGGCGCTGGCGGAAGAATTTATTGGCGGCGATCGCACGGACAATGAAAATGGTCGTCTGAGTCGACTGGAACTGGCGCACGGCGGCACGCTGTTTCTTGAAAAGATTGAATATCTGGCGGTGGAGTTACAGTCTGCTTTGCTTCAGGTTATCAAGCAGGGTGTTATCACGCGACTGGATGCGCGGCGTTTAATACCAATTGATGTCAAAGTGATTGCCACAACGACCGCGGACCTGGCAATGCTGGTGGAACAAAATCGCTTTAGTCGCCAGCTGTATTACGCGCTGCATGCATTTGAAATTACCATCCCGCCTCTGCGTATGCGGCGTGGCAGCATTCCGGCGCTGGTGAATAACAAATTACGCAGTCTTGAAAAACGCTTCTCTACGCGTCTGAAAATTGATGACGATGCCCTCGCTCGCCTGGTTTCTTGTGCATGGCCAGGCAACGATTTTGAACTTTACAGCGTCATCGAGAATCTTGCTCTGAGTAGTGATAACGGGCGCATTCGCGTCAGTGATTTACCTGAACATCTGTTTACCGAGCAGGCGACAGATGATGTCAGCGCCACTCGCCTTTCCACCAGTCTGTCATTTGCGGAAGTTGAAAAAGAGGCAATTATTAACGCAGCCCAGGTCACAGGCGGTCGCATTCAGGAAATGTCGGCTTTACTTGGAATCGGCCGCACTACGCTGTGGCGGAAAATGAAGCAACATGGCATTGATGCAGGGCAGTTTAAGCGCCGGGTATGAAAGACAGAGACGATTTCTGATACATCAGAGTGATCTGTATTTCATTCCGGCGCACGCTAAAAATTTTCAGCATCGTTTAAGGGCTTGTCTATCCCGCACTTAAAAGCTGAAGCGATATCCTCCGTTGACTTGCTTCTGATCAAAGAGGTTACCCTGCGTGTAATCCGCTTCGAGATAGAATGTGTGCTGTTTGTTATACTGTGCACTGACTCCCACGCCGTTATTCCAGCCATTACCTTTGAAACTGTCCTTCTCCCGGGAGTTGTTCAACAGATATTCGGTATCCCCTGAAAACTCGCGGATAGCGCCAGTCTTCACATAGACATTCAGCTGGCTGTTGCCTGCGGTGATGTCATATCCCAGTATCATGCTGGCACGTCCCAGCAGCGATTCGTAGTGATTCAGATGTATATTGAGACCATTACTCGCCTTCATAGCCATCCCATTCTGGTGGCTGTATGTGAGCTGGGTTTGCGGCTCTATATAGAACCCATAACCAGTAGGGGTCAGGTTGAATCTCTGCCCGGCTTCCAGGGAGATGCTCAATCCATTCGCAGTGCCGTTGGCGTTAACGCCGTTGTTCTGACTGTCCAGTACGTGGAAACTATTTTTCTGGTGCGATGCTTTTACAACGAGATCGCTGTAAAAACCGTTGTGTGCCATGTAACTGGCGTACATTCCCATGTAGTCTGAACGTGCGGTACCGTCGCCTCCGCTATAGTCCGGCGATGCATGTGTTGAGCCAATATACAGACCGACATACAACGGCATTTCATCAGAGAGACGTTTATCCCCACCAAACTGGATACCGCTGTAACCCATGTCAAAGCCGCTCAGTTTGCCACTGGCAAAGGAGTCCAGGCTTCCCCCATAACTGCGCAACCAGATATTACCGTCTTTACCCTGATTTCGCAGGTCACCCATCCGTTGCATCAGCGTACGGTTTTCAACATAGTTCAATAAGTAACCGACATTGAGATAATTGCCGCCAGCATCTGCGGTCGTGGTGGGTTTAGGCGTGGGAGCGGGGGCAGGCGTAGGATCGGGGTTGACTATGGGGGGCTGAGCGGGAGCTGGTGTGGGCTCTGGATTAGGAGTCGGCTCCGGAATTGTCCCGGAAGCATAAAGCTCCCAGTTAGTGCCATTTTTACGCACATCATACAGATATCCCCCCAACTCAACCTGAGAAGACGCGCTGAACGAGGCCGCGCCGTCAGTGGTTTTTACCACTGTCAGAACTTCATTTCCCGTTGTGGCCTCGCTGCCCTGGTTACGGATAGCCAATACGTGATTACCAGCACTACTCCCGCTGATATTCAATAAATCCCCTTTATTATTAACGCCATTACCCTCGCCAACAACATCAGCACGCATAATAAAGGTACTGTTACCGCTCAGGTTCTCTACGTTTAATGTGGTAAATGTGCCGGCAGTTGACGCGTGGCTGGCAAAATCGACAGTTGAATGGCTCAGCGCCAGCGTGTCGAGATTAGAATTACTTGTTACTTTCCAGACGCTGTTATTCATTGCAACGTCCAGTTTCCCGCCATTGACATTATCGCTGAGGGAAGAACCTGTCCAAACCGACCCAGGGTGCATATCCAGATTGATTAGCCCACCTTTAGAAAGAACGCTACCGTTGATAAGCATACGACCCGAGGCGTTGATGCGGCTGGCGGCATAACCATCGTCATGTTGCGTTGCGATGGCCATCTGGTCGGGTGTACTCATATCAATGACCAGATCGCTCGTGAGATCGATCTGGCTGTTGGTCATGGCATAAATCCCCCTGGCTCCTGCCGCGCCGGTGATAGCCAAACTGTCTCCGGTTATTCTACCGCCGCTGAGCGCCCACAAACCCAGCGCCAGACTGCCATTACGATCAACCGTAATATTGGTATTTTGCATGTTGATAACAGCCGTTGCCGTCTGGGCTGAGGCACCATAAGAACCGCTGGAAAAGATGCTGTTTCGTTGCGCTGCCGTGCCAGAAAAATTGATTGTCGCGTCTGAACCACTGGTTACGAGGCCACCGCCCTGCGCGGAAGAAATATGGCTATCAGCACCGATAGTGGTTGTACCACCACGAACTTCGACGCCATTGGCAGCGGCTCCAGTTACATCAACAGTGAGTGCATTCGCGCTCACCTGGCCAAAGCTCCAGAGGCCGTGTGCATTATCGCCATTGGTTTTAATGGTACTGTTTGTTCCGAGATCGACAACAGAGTTTTTCTGTACGTTTATTCCCATGGCGCTGTAGCCCTGAACATCGATTGTCAGGTCTGTCGCCGTAAAACGCGCAGCACCGTTGGCGTTATTGCCGTTGAGACCACCGATATAAACACCTGTACTTCCATCGGTCTTGATTTTACTACCGCTACCAAGATCGACACTGGTGCCATAGTCATTGATGGTTAGGCCTATACCGTTCGAGTTTTCAATGGTGATTTGAGAGGCTGTTAGTGTTGAGCTATGCCCAATAATGATGCCGTCATCGTTACTCTTAATGGTGCTGCCTGTGCCTAAGTCAGCATGTGTATAGTCACCAATTAAATTAATGCCGATGGCAGAGGTTTGACCAACAACATCTACTGTAAGTCGGTTAGCTGTCAGAGAGCTGTTCTTGCCCTGAATAATGATTCCCTTTGCATATCCAGAGGCGTCGTTGACATTGACGGTGACATCATCACCCAGGTTGATATTGCCAGGCGTGTTTCCTGCTGGGGTCATTACACCATAGAGGTTTCCTGATGGATCGGCGGTATCTCCTGTAATTCTGTCACCATCATTAATAGTAATATTGGTGCCATTTTGACTTCCTAAATCAGCAGCTATCAGCAGGGGGGAAAAGATAATTGCATTCAAACCAATAGCGCCATATTTTATCAGTTGAATGGAGGGCGAACGGATTTTTAATTCAGCGAGACGATCGGCTTTGGTATTCCCATTGTGTTGTTTGATGCCCATACCACTCCTATATAGTACCCAAGCTATGGGTCTATGGATTTTGTCATTTTGTTTAAGTCAATGAATAATATCCTCTTATCATCATGATATTTGTATGGTGCAATCATGATGAGCTGCTCTGAGAATAATTCTCTATTACCGGGCAAAATCAGGAACACAGGAATTAATATATATTTAACATCCCCTTTACAAAGGTGAGTTTAGATCGAGTTATTCCCTAAGCTGTCGTTACTTATTCCAATTCGTTACTATGAATATGACAAAAACATTACAACAAACAGCGGTTAAATAATTTGGTGAATATTTTTGGTAATAATCCTAATTAGTTATGGGATTTTCGCTTGATGTAACTGCATAACAAAAACAATATGAGCCATTTTTGCATTACTAATAAGAAAAAGCAAAAAACATCGATATTCATTTTTGATCAATGGATTTTCTGGCATATCGTTATTATCGTGATACTGGTTATCATTTTCATCTTACCAGGATCGCACGTAATCACGTTATTCGGGGGCTTTATCTGCTGGATATTGCCCTTCAGGCAAGTCCTTTTCTCGCCAGCATATTGGAGCGTGATCAATATTGATCAGCTGTAAAAGGTGTCTGATGTGCAGTGGAACAGAAACTTACGTGATCTCATTGCTAATGAGATATCCCTCATCTGAACACTTATGTCTTTAATTATTCTCGTGGTTCACTATAGGCAATAAGCACAAAAGTGTAGGATGTTATAAGAATGGTTAGGACTCGGTGAAATGAAAAATCCACGCAATTGCGTGGATTTTATATACTTTTGCGCTCTTCATGAGATTTAGCGAAACCTCATGAGACAACAAATTAATTAGACATTGAACAGGAAGTTCATTACATCGCCATCTTTAACGATGTAATCTTTACCTTCTGCACGCATTTTGCCTGCTTCTTTCGCGCCTTGTTCACCTTTGTAAGTGATGAAATCTTCGAACGAAATAGTTTGTGCGCGGATAAAGCCTTTTTCAAAATCAGTATGGATTTTGCCAGCGGCCTGCGGCGCGGTTGCACCAACCGGAATGGTCCATGCACGCACTTCTTTCACCCCAGCGGTGAAGTAAGTTTGCAGGTTCAGCAGCTTATAACCGGCACGGATCACGCGGTTCAGACCCGGCTCTTCCAGCCCAAGCTCCTGCATAAACTCGTCACGTTCTTCGTCGTCCAGTTCGGCAATGTCTGCTTCAACAGCAGCACAAACCGGAACCACAACAGAACCTTCTTTCGCCGCGATTTCACGCACCTGGTCAAGATACGGGTTGTTTTCAAAACCGTCTTCGTTGACGTTGGCGATGTACATTGTTGGTTTCAGCGTCAGGAAGCTCAGGTAACGAATAGCCGCTTTCTCTTCAGCGCTTAAATCCAGCGCGCGCAGCATACCTGCGTTTTCCAGCTGTGGCAGGCATTTTTCCAGTACCGCCAGCTCGGCTTTCGCGTCTTTATCGCCGCCTTTGGCTTTCTTCTGTACGCGATGAATCGCACGTTCGCAGGTGTCGAGGTCTGCCAGCGCCAGTTCTGTGTTGATAACTTCAATATCATCCGCCGGGTTAACTTTGCCGGAAACGTGAATGATGTTGTCGTTTTCAAAGCAGCGAACAACGTGACCGATCGCTTCGGTTTCACGGATGTTGGTCAGGAACTGGTTACCCAGACCTTCGCCTTTCGATGCGCCTTTTACCAGACCGGCGATATCGACAAATTCCATGGTCGTGGGAAGCGTACGCTGCGGTTTTACGATTTCAGCCAGTTGATCCAGGCGAGGGTCAGGCATTGGTACGACGCCTGTGTTCGGCTCAATGGTACAGAATGGAAAGTTGGCCGCTTCAATACCGGCTTTGGTCAGCGCGTTGAACAGGGTAGATTTCCCGACGTTGGGCAAACCGACGATACCGCATTTGAATCCCATGATTTAAATCACCTTAATATCTTAATAATCAACCTGTTATTGCTAACAGATTGCAGAAATGGAAATAACTTTGCCTATTATACACGGCACTCGGCAAAAATGCCGCAGACAACGACTTATTGCGCTTTAAAGGCGTGCAATCGGTTCGTTGCTTTGGTCAAGCCCTCTGTAAACCACATTTCAGTACAACGTGCCGCTTCGTCGATGGCTTCATCAATTAACTTCTGTTCACTAACAGGCGGTTTGCCTAACACAAAACCGACAACTTTATTTTTATCGCCCGGATGACCGATTCCGATGCGTAAACGGTGAAAGTTAGGGTTATTACCCAATTTACTGATGATGTCTTTCAGTCCATTGTGACCACCATGGCCACCGCCCAACTTAAATTTGGCGACGCCAGGTGGCAGATCCAGTTCGTCGTGGGCAACCAGAATTTCGTCCGGATTAATGCGGAAAAAACTGGCCATCGCCGCAACGGCTTTGCCGCTGAGATTCATAAATGTAGTCGGGACTAACAGGCGGACATCTTCGCCTCCAAGGGTGACTCGCGAAGTATAACCAAAGAATTTAGCCTCTTCGCGCAGCGGAGCGCGCAAACGCTCTGCCAGTAAGTCAACGAACCAGGCACCAGCATTATGTCGCGTTGCGGCGTATTCAGCGCCGGGGTTCGCCAGGCCGACAATCAATTTAATCGTCACGTTTTTTTGTCCTGAGTGTGTACATAACTGGCGCGTAGTTTACTGGTTGCGGCCCCGCTTGACAAAAAACTGCGTATCAAATGCAGATAACGCAATAATTGCCTAAGTGGACTATTAGAAAGTCAAGGTGTTCAGGCGTTTATTTGTAAAGTTTTGTTGAAATAAGGGTTGTAATTGTGATCACGCCCGCACATAACCCACAGGGTGTTGTCTATACTTTACACATAAGGAAGAGGGGTATTCCCTGTTACAACCCAGAAAGTTCCGGAGGTGACATATGAAACGCAAAAACGCTTCGTTACTCGGTAACGTGCTCATGGGGTTGGGTCTGGTGGTAATGGTGGTCGGCGTGGGGTATTCAATCCTCAACCAGTTACCACAGTTTAATATGCCCCAGTATTTCGCACATGGTGCAGTGCTAAGTATTTTCGTCGGTGCCATTCTCTGGCTGGCGGGTGCCCGTGTTGGCGGGCATGAACAGGTGTGCGACCGTTACTGGTGGGTTCGCCACTATGACAAACGTTGCCGCCGTAGCGATAATCGCCGTCATAGCTAACAAATAATGCCGTTTGCTGACCAGTCAGTTTGCGCTGACTGGTCAATCGCGTACTTATAAATCCGCCATCGCCGCGCGACGATTCGGGAAGAAAGCAAGGCGGCCCGGGATCGGTTGAATGCCTGCGCGAGCCATAGTGCGCAGTGGCTGGAATTCCACGTTGCACACGCGCAGTTCACATCCTTCGGGTAGACGCTTCACAAAACGCTGGAACGCATCAAGACCACCAGCATCAAGTACCGGAACGGCATCCCACTTCAGAATCACAATCCGTTTGCCTTCAAGACGTGACTCGAGGTCCGTGAACAAGCCTTCAGCGGCAGCAAAGAACAGCGGGCCAATAACGCGCAGAACCAGAACATCGTCTGGAACGTCTACGACTACCGGTGCCAGGCGAGTCATACGTGCGATACGACGCATAAACAGTAGCGATGCCAGCACGATCCCCACGCTGATGGCAATAACCATATCAAATAGCACGGTCAGCGACATGCACAGCAGCATGACGATGATGTCATCTTTCGGCGCATGACGCAGCAAGTCGACCACTTTGTGCGCTTCACTCATGTTCCACGCCACCATCAACAACAGGGCAGCCATGGCGGAAAGCGGCAGCCAGGAGAGCAGCGGTGCCAGTACCAGCAGGGCAAGAATAACCAGAATAGAGTGGATCACCGCCGAGATAGGGGAAGTAGCCCCGGCACGGACGTTAGCGGCAGAACGCGCGATGGCAGCTGTAGCGGTAATACCACCAAAGAACGGAGCGATAATATTCCCCAGCCCCTGTCCAACCAGTTCACTGTTCGCTTTGTGCTTAGTCCCGGTCATGCCATCCAGCACCACGGCACAGAGCAGAGATTCGATTGCGCCGAGCATTGCCATTGAGAATGCCGCAGGCAGCAGTGTGCGAATAGAATCCCAGGTTAGCGTGAATTCTGAATTAGGCAGGTCCCACGGCAGTACCAGCTGTGGCAGCAGTTGCGGAATACCGTTACCCTGAGTACCATCGGCTAGGACGTAGTGGAATTGCGAACCGATGGTAGCAACATGTCCGCCGAGCAGGTTAACAATTCCCATCACCGCGCAACCAGCCAGCAAGGCCGGAAGGTGACCGG
The DNA here is from genome assembly GCF_002965245.1 of Escherichia sp. MOD1-EC6021. Taxonomy (NCBI): domain Bacteria; kingdom Pseudomonadati; phylum Pseudomonadota; class Gammaproteobacteria; order Enterobacterales; family Enterobacteriaceae; genus Escherichia; species Escherichia sp. MOD1-EC6021. The sequence continues at coordinate 43,515 of NZ_PTRU01000004.1, forward strand.
GTAAACGAATGCCCAGACGCGGCCAGAAAACCAGAATGCCAAGCGTCACAATGCCAATGGCAGCATCACCCACATTAATGGTCGGCAGCGCCATAAATAATGCGCCGACTTTTTGTAGATAATGCTCCGGGACATGGGCCATTTGCAGACCGAGAAAATCTTTAATCTGCATGGTACCGATGGTGATCCCGATACCCGAGGTGAAACCTAAGGTGACGGAAACCGGAATATACTCAATCAGGCGACCAAAGCGTGCCAGCCCCATCAGGATCAAAAAGACACCTGACATGAGTGTCGCGACCAGCAGTCCTGCCAGTCCAAACTGTTGCGAAACGGGATAGAGAATTACCACAAATGCCGCAGTCGGACCGGAAACGCTAAAGCGTGACCCCCCCGTCAGAGCAATGACAATCCCCGCAACAGCTGCGGTATATAAACCGTACTGGGGTGCCACACCACTACCAATAGCCAACGCCATCGCCAGCGGGATAGCAATAATCCCGACGGTTATCCCGGCAATCAGGTCACGGGTAAACCGTGCGGCAGTATATTTTTCTTTCCAGCAAGCGTCGATCAGAGCGCGGAAAGGCATCACATGTGAGGAAAATATTTTGTTCACAATAATGTTTCATCCGTGAGCGCATCATCTGTCAACTAAATGGCAGGTGAAGGAGGCATAGGTCATACAAATGGATATTACAGACAAAAAAACCCGCCGCAGCGGGTCTTTGAGCCGGGTTCGATTAGTGTTCGAACATGGCAGAGATCGATTCTTCGTTGCTGATACGACGAATCGCTTCGGCCAGCATACCTGACAGGGTCAGAGTACGCACGTTCGGCAGTGATTTGATTTCATCGCTCAGCGGAATGGTATCGCAGACAACGACTTCATCAATTACAGAGTTACGCAGGTTGTTCGCCGCGTTGCCAGAGAAGATCGGGTGAGTCGCGTACGCAAATACACGTTTAGCACCACGTTCTTTCAGCGCTTCAGCAGCTTTACACAGCGTACCGCCAGTGTCGATCATATCATCGACCAGTACGCAGTCACGACCTGCAACGTCACCGATGATATGCATCACCTGGGAAACGTTCGCACGCGGACGACGTTTGTCGATGATTGCCATATCGGTATCGTTCAGCAGCTTAGCGATAGCGCGGGCACGCACAACGCCGCCGATGTCCGGAGAAACCACAATTGGGTTATCCAGATTCAGCTGCAGCATGTCTTCCAGCAGGATCGGGCTACCAAATACGTTATCAACCGGAACGTCGAAGAAACCCTGAATCTGTTCAGCGTGCAGATCCACTGTCAGCACACGGTCAACACCGACGCTGGAGAGGAAGTCTGCAACCACTTTCGCAGTGATTGGTACACGAGCGGAACGGACGCGACGGTCCTGGCGCGCATAGCCAAAGTAGGGGATAACAGCGGTGATACGACCTGCGGAAGCACGACGCAGGGCATCAACCATAACGACTAATTCCATCAGGTTGTCGTTAGTAGGGGCACAAGTGGACTGGATGATGAAAATATCACCACCGCGTACATTTTCGTTGATTTGTACACTGACTTCGCCGTCGCTAAAGCGACCTACAGCGGCGTCGCCGAGTGAAGTGTACAGGCGGTTGGCAATACGTTGTGCTAGTTCCGGGGTGGCGTTACCAGCAAAAAGCTTCATATCAGGCACGAGAAGAACCTCAGGCATGCGTCCATTGGTGGAAAGAATCTGCCGAAAACTGTGCGGGCCAGGCATGATTCTTTCCAGGCGGTGTATTAAAGAGCGCGATGCAACGTCTGGAACAAGGTGACGTTGTCACCGAAACTCAGCTTGCCCGGCTTAAAGCATGGCTCTGTGCAATGGGGAAAGATTAACGCCTTTCGCCACAAAGCCATTGAGCCATTCCGGGGCTTGCTCTAGCACCTGGCGGGCTTCAGACTCTGTATCAAATTCAGCAAAGACACAGGCCCCTGTCCCAGTCAGGCGCGACGGGGCGTATTCTAACAGCCAGGAAAGCACCGCATCAACCTCGCGAAAACGTTTTCTTGCGATAACCTCGCAATCATTGCTGAATTCACATTTTAGCAACGTTTCTATTGACCTTTTTGGCGTATTGCGCGGGAGTTCAGGATCTTTAAAAATCACCGGAGTCGGAATACTTACACCAGGGTGCGCCACCAAGTACCACTTCTCTGGCGGATCCACCGGCGTTAGTATTTCACCAACGCCTTCGGCAAACGCGGCATGCCCCCGAACAAAGACAGGAACATCTGCGCCCAGCGTCAGCCCCATTTCCGCCAGTTCATCAATGCTTAGCCCGCATTGCCAGAGATGGTTTAATGCCACCAGCACCGTCGCGGCATTGGATGAACCACCACCCAGACCGCCGCCCATCGGCAAACGCTTGTCAATACTGATTTCTGCACCGCTTCCCGTAGGAAGACGCCCGCTGGCGGCTGCTGTTTTCATCAGCAACCGTGCTGCGCGAACGATCAGGTTATCTTCATGTTCCACGCCTTCAACGGGTGTTAACAGACGAATATCCCCATCGTCACGAAGCTCAATGCTGATGGTGTCGCCGTAATCCAGGAACTGAAACAGCGTTTGCAGCGTGTGGTAACCGTCCGCACGCTGACCGGTAATGTATAAAAACAGATTAAGTTTTGCCGGAGAGGGCCACTGTGTCCGCATTATTTCACTATCCAGTTATCCATTTTTAACTTGATGCGCTGACCACCATCGGTGAGTTCCATATTGGCTGGCATCGCAGGTTGCGTTTTGGTGTCATAACCACCGTAAACAACTTTCCAGTTTTTGCCGTTTTGGCTGTAGGTGATTTCGCTGAGGCGATATTGATCGTCCAGTTTGTAGTCGGTTGCATCACCCGGTAAACCTAAAATCCACTGACGCAAACTGTTGAGCGGAATCGGCATTCCGGTCAATTTGCCAATCATCTCTTCAGCGTCATCGGCGGTATAACGCTGACCTTTATTGTCGACTAACTGCACGTTACCCGGTTGAGCATTCAGCTCCAGTTCCGTGCTGCCCAATGGGTTAGTCAGCAGCAGACGGTAGCGCTCCTGGCCAGTTTGCTGCCAGAAGAAACGGGCGTACACTTTTTGTTGGTCAGAAATATAAGCGAACGCGCCGCGAGTTTGATACTGATTAAGATTGCGCACGTCTTGCTGATGCTGACGCCATTGTGGCGAATCCGGGCTTTTGCCAGGACCTTTGGGCGTGGTAACGGAACAGGCAGTGAGCACAAGAGCAGCCAGCGGTAGCAGGCGGATAAGACGAAAATCGGGCAGGGGCATAGTGATGACAAGTCCTTGAGATACGTTGCAGTTATAACCCTTAATGCTAGCGTTACCGCCCGCTATCGTCTATGTTCAAGTTGTCTTAATTGCCAGAATCTAACGGCTTTCGGCAATTACTCCAAAAGGGGGCGCTCTCTTTTATTGATCTTACGCATCCTGTATGATGCAAGCAGACTAACCCTATCAACGTTGGTATTATTTCCCGCAGACATGACCCTTTTAGCACTCGGTATCAACCATAAAACGGCACCTGTATCGCTGCGAGAACGTGTATCGTTTTCGCCGGATAAGCTCGATCAGGCGCTTGACAGCCTGCTTGCGCAGCCGATGGTGCAGGGCGGCGTGGTGCTGTCGACGTGCAATCGCACGGAACTTTATCTTAGCGTTGAAGAGCAGGATAACCTGCAAGAGGCGTTAATCCGCTGGCTTTGCGATTATCACAATCTTAATGAAGAAGACCTGCGTAAAAGCCTCTACTGGCATCAGGATAACGACGCGGTTAGCCATTTAATGCGTGTTGCCAGCGGCCTGGATTCACTGGTTCTGGGGGAGCCGCAGATCCTCGGTCAGGTAAAAAAAGCCTTTGCTGATTCGCAAAAAGGTCATATGAAGGCCAGCGAACTGGAACGCATGTTCCAGAAATCTTTCTCTGTAGCGAAACGCGTTCGCACTGAAACCGATATCGGTGCCAGCGCTGTGTCTGTCGCTTTTGCGGCTTGCACGCTGGCGCGGCAGATCTTTGAATCGCTCTCTACGGTAACAGTATTGCTGGTTGGCGCGGGGGAGACTATCGAGCTGGTGGCGCGTCATCTACGTGAACACAAAGTACAGAAGATGATTATCGCCAACCGTACTCGCGAACGCGCCCAAATTCTGGCAGATGAAGTCGGCGCAGAAGTGATTGCCTTGAGCGATATTGACGAACGTCTGCGCGAAGCCGATATCATCATTAGTTCTACCGCCAGTCCGTTGCCGATTATCGGTAAAGGCATGGTGGAGCGCGCATTAAAAAGCCGTCGCAACCAACCGATGCTGTTGGTAGATATTGCCGTTCCGCGCGATGTTGAGCCGGAAGTTGGCAAACTGGCGAATGCTTACCTTTATAGTGTTGACGATCTACAAAGCATTATTTCGCACAACCTGGCGCAACGTAAAGCTGCCGCAGTTGAGGCGGAGACTATCGTCGCTCAGGAAACCAGCGAATTTATGGCCTGGCTGCGTGCACAAAGTGCCAGCGAAACCATTCGCGAGTATCGCAGCCAGGCAGAGCAAGTTCGCGATGAGTTAACCGCCAAAGCGTTAGCAGCCCTTGAGCAGGGCGGCGACGCGCAAGCCATTATGCAGGATCTGGCATGGAAACTGACTAACCGCCTGATCCATGCGCCAACGAAATCACTTCAACAGGCTGCCCGTGACGGGGATAACGAACGCCTGAATATTCTGCGCGACAGCCTCGGGCTGGAGTAGCAGTACATCATTTTCTTTTTTACAGGGTGCATTTACGCCTATGAAGCCTTCTATCGTTGCCAAACTGGAAGCCCTGCATGAACGCCATGAAGAAGTTCAGGCGTTGCTGGGTGACGCGCAAACTATCGCCGACCAGGAACGTTTTCGCGCATTATCACGCGAATATGCGCAGTTAAGTGATGTTTCGCGCTGTTTTACCGACTGGCAACAGGTTCAGGAAGATATCGAAACCGCACAGATGATGCTCGACGATCCTGAAATGCGTGAGATGGCGCAGGATGAACTGCGCGAAGCTAAAGAAAAAAGCGAGCAACTGGAACAGCAATTACAGGTTCTGTTACTACCAAAAGATCCTGATGACGAACGTAACGCCTTCCTCGAAGTCCGTGCCGGAACCGGCGGCGACGAAGCGGCGCTCTTCGCTGGCGATCTGTTCCGTATGTACAGCCGTTACGCCGAAGCCCGCCGCTGGCGTGTAGAAATCATGAGCGCCAGCGAGGGTGAACATGGTGGCTATAAAGAGATCATCGCCAAAATTAGCGGTGATGGTGTATATGGTCGTTTGAAATTCGAATCTGGCGGTCATCGCGTGCAGCGTGTGCCTGCTACGGAATCGCAGGGTCGAATTCATACTTCTGCTTGTACCGTTGCGGTAATGCCAGAACTGCCTGACGCAGAACTGCCGGACATCAACCCAGCAGATTTGCGCATTGATACTTTCCGCTCGTCAGGGGCGGGTGGTCAGCACGTTAACACCACCGATTCGGCAATTCGTATTACTCACTTGCCGACCGGGATTGTTGTTGAATGTCAGGACGAACGTTCGCAGCATAAAAACAAAGCTAAAGCACTTTCAGTACTCGGTGCTCGCATCCACGCAGCAGAAATGGCAAAACGCCAACAGGCCGAAGCGTCTACTCGCCGTAACCTGCTGGGGAGTGGCGATCGCAGCGACCGTAACCGTACTTACAACTTCCCGCAGGGGCGCGTTACCGATCACCGCATCAACCTGACGCTCTACCGTCTGGATGAAGTGATGGAAGGTAAGCTGGATATGCTGATTGAACCGATTATCCAGGAACATCAGGCCGACCAACTGGCGGCGTTGTCCGAGCAGGAATAATGGAATATCAACACTGGTTACGTGAAGCAATAAGCCAACTTCAGGCGAGCGAAAGCCCGCGGCGTGATGCTGAAATCCTGCTGGAGCATGTTACCGGCAAAGGGCGTACTTTTATTCTCGCCTTTGGTGAAACGCAGCTGACTGACGAACAATGTCAGCAACTTGATGCGCTACTGACGCGTCGTCGCGATGGTGAACCTATTGCTCATTTAACCGGGGTGCGAGAATTCTGGTCGCTGCCGTTATTTGTTTCGCCAGCGACTTTAATTCCGCGCCCGGATACGGAGTGTCTGGTGGAGCAGGCACTGGCGCGGTTGCCTGAACAGCCTTGCCGTATTCTCGATCTCGGGACGGGTACCGGGGCGATTGCGCTGGCGCTGGCTAGCGAGCGCCCGGACTGTGAAATTACCGCTGTAGATCGTATGCCAGATGCTGTCTCTCTGGCACAACGTAATGCCCAGCATCTGGCGATCAAAAATATCCATATTCTGCAAAGCGACTGGTTTAGCGCGCTAGCCGGGCAGCAGTTTGCGATGATTGTCAGTAACCCACCGTATATCGACGAGCAGGACCCGCATCTTCAACAAGGCGATGTCCGCTTTGAGCCGCTCACTGCGCTGGTTGCGGCAGACAGTGGAATGGCAGACATCGTGCATATCATCGAACAGTCGCGTAACGCGCTGGTATCCGGCGGCTTTCTGCTTCTGGAACATGGCTGGCAGCAGGGCGAAGCGGTGCGACAGGCATTTATCCACGCGGGATATCATGACGTCGAAACCTGTCGGGACTATGGTGATAACGAGCGCGTAACGCTCGGCCGCTATTATCAATGACAAGTTTTTCTACACTGCTTAGCGTTCATCTCATTAGCATTGCGCTTTCTGTAGGGCTATTAACCTTACGTTTCTGGCTACGTTATCAGAAGCATCCACAGGCATTTGCTCGTTGGACGCGCATTGTGCCGCCGGTTGTCGATACGGTGTTATTGTTAAGCGGCATTGCGTTGATGGCTAAAGCGCACATCCTGCCATTTTCCGGGCAGGCACAGTGGCTGACTGAAAAGCTGTTTGGAGTTATCATTTATATCGTTTTGGGTTTTATTGCACTCGATTATCGTCGTATGCACAGTCAGCAGGCGCGCATTATTGCCTTCCCGCTGGCGTTGGTGGTGCTGTACATCATCATTAAACTCGCCACCACAAAAGTACCGTTACTGGGGTAAGTCATGAGATCGTTAGCTGATTTCGAATTTAATAAAGCGCCATTGTGCGAAGGCATGATCCTGGCTTGCGAAGCAATCCGTCGCGATTTTCCCTCGCAAGATGTTTACGACGAACTGGAGCGTCTCGTTACTCTGGCGAAGGAAGAAATCAGCCAGCTTCTGCCTTTAGAAGAGCAGCTGGAAAAACTGATCGCGCTGTTTTACGGCGACTGGGGATTTAAAGCCTCACGCGGCGTTTATCGTCTTTCCGATGCATTATGGCTGGACCAGGTATTAAAGAATCGGCAGGGCAGTGCGGTATCATTAGGCGCCGTTTTATTGTGGGTCGCTAATCGTCTTGATTTGCCGCTGCTGCCGGTGATTTTCCCTACGCAGCTGATACTGCGCATTGAATGTCCGGATGGCGAAATTTGGCTGATTAATCCTTTTAACGGTGAATCGTTAAGCGAACATATGCTGGACGTTTGGTTAAAGGGAAATATCAGCCCGTCGGCGGAGCTGTTTTATGAAGATCTTGATGAAGCTGATAACATTGAGGTAATCCGCAAATTGCTGGACACACTCAAAGCCTCGTTGATGGAAGAAAATCAGATGGAGCTGGCATTACGCACCAGCGAAGCTTTATTACAATTTAACCCGGAAGATCCCTATGAAATTCGCGATCGCGGGTTGATTTATGCGCAACTGGATTGCGAACACGTTGCGTTGAACGATTTAAGTTATTTCGTTGAACAGTGTCCGGAAGACCCGATCAGCGAAATGATCCGTGCGCAAATAAATAACATCGCGCATAAACATATTGTGCTGCATTAATTAATCGACATTTTACTCAAGATTAAGGCGATCCTATGAAACAAAAAGTGGTTAGCATTGGCGACATCAACGTAGCAAATGATCTGCCGTTCGTGCTGTTTGGCGGTATGAACGTGCTGGAATCTCGCGATCTGGCGATGCGCATTTGCGAGCACTACGTAACCGTGACCCAGAAACTGGGTATCCCTTACGTGTTCAAAGCCTCTTTTGACAAAGCCAACCGCTCCTCCATCCACTCTTATCGTGGACCAGGTCTGGAAGAAGGGATGAAAATCTTCCAGGAACTGAAACAGACATTTGGCGTAAAAATTATCACTGACGTTCACGAGCCAAGCCAGGCACAGCCCGTTGCTGATGTTGTGGATGTGATTCAGTTGCCGGCGTTTCTTGCTCGCCAGACTGACCTGGTGGAGGCAATGGCGAAAACCGGTGCGGTAATTAACGTCAAGAAACCACAGTTCGTCAGCCCAGGCCAAATGGGTAATATCGTTGATAAATTCAAAGAAGGCGGCAACGATAAAGTGATTCTTTGCGATCGCGGTGCTAACTTCGGCTATGACAACCTGGTTGTTGATATGCTGGGCTTCAGCATCATGAAGAAAGTGTCTGGTAATTCACCGGTGATTTTCGACGTGACCCACGCACTGCAATGCCGCGATCCGTTTGGCGCAGCTTCCGGCGGTCGTCGTGCTCAGGTGGCTGAGCTGGCACGTGCCGGTATGGCGGTAGGTCTGGCGGGGCTGTTTATTGAAGCGCATCCGGATCCGGAACATGCGAAATGTGATGGTCCATCCGCGCTGCCGCTGGCTAAACTGGAACCGTTCCTCAAGCAGATGAAAGCGATTGATGACCTGGTGAAAGGTTTCGAAGAACTGGATACCAGTAAGTAATCTTTTTTGCCTGAAAACTAAAGCCTTAGCGTTCTGCGTTAAGGCTTTTTTCATGGGGCCGGATACAAAAAAGGCCGCAGGCTGTTACCCCTGCGGCCGGTTTCGGGCGCATATTGCCATCACGGCAGCCTGACGCCCGTTTTCACCTTACTTCCGGTTACGCCACCAGCTGACAATCGCTGCGGTAATAATTCCCGCCAGGATCGGTGCTGCCAGGTCGTGCCAGAAAGTCATGGCAAACTGCGCGAGCTTCATATAGCCGCCTTGTTGTAATGACAACATTTTGCGGCTATTCTTGAAGTGTCTGGTTTCAAGATTAGCCCCCGTTCTGTTGTCAGGTTGTACCTCTCAACGTGCGGGGGTTTTCTCTTTCCAGCAACCAATGCCACCAGGGATAGAGCCCCCGCAACATTGTGCCTCACCGGATAGCTCCGGCTTGGTGTGGATACTACGTCTCAATTCATCTTCACTTCATCCCTGAAATGTTTGCAATGAAGAGTGCATTCCGGTTTTTCAACAGCTGTTACAGTCGTTTCATGAGTGCTCTGGATGATGCTTCCAGCTCGGGTTGCCAATATTTACTTGCAGAAGAGATAAAGACAAAAAGGGCCGCAGGCTGTTACCCCTGCGGCCGGTTTCGGGCGCATATTGCCATCACGGCAGCCTGACGCCCGTTTTCACCTTACTTCCGGTTACGCCACCAGCTGACAATCACTGCGGTAATAATCCCCGCCAGGATCGGTGCCGCCAGGTCGTGCCAGAAAATCATGGCAAACTGCGCGAGCGTCATATAGCCGCCTTGTTGTAATGACAACATTTTGCGGCTATTCTTGAATTGTTGATGGTTCAAGATTAGCCCCCGTTCTGTTGTCAGGTTTTACCTCTCAACGTGCGGGGGTTTTCTCTTTCCAGCAACCAATGCCACCAGGGATAAAGCACCCGCAACATTGCGCCTCACCGGATAACGCCGGCTTGGTGTGGATATTACGTCTCAATTCATCTTCACTTCATCCCTGAAATGTTTGCAATAAAGAGTACATTCCGGCTTTTCACCAGCTGTTGCAGTGGTTTCGTGCAGGTTGTGGTACAGGCTCGCAATTCTGATTAACGACCTGTTCAGGTAGTATGAAGAAATACAATAAGCAGGAATTTATATTATCTCCCCCGATTTCTGTCATCGGAGGAGATATAACTGTCAGGCAAATATCGTCATCAAATAGGCGGCAAACAGTGCCAGATGCGCTGCGCCATTGAGCACGTTAGTACGTCCGGTGGAGAAGGAGATATGGCACAGCACTAAAGAGGCCACCATCACCACCATTTCTGGCGCACCAAGTGCAAACTGCAATTCGTTACCCGTCATAAAGGCAATTAGCGTGACGACAGGTACGGTAAGCGAAATGGTTGCTAACACTGAACCAAAGAACAGATTCATCGCGCGCTGGACCTGGTTGTTCAACACTGCTTTTAACGCACCTAAACCTTCCGGCGACAGAATCAACAGAGCCACCAGGAAGCCAGTAAAGGCGACAGGGGCATTCATGCTGTCGAGCAATGTCTCCAGCGGGCTGGCGTTCATTTTGGTGACTGCAATAACGGCAATCAGATGGACAATCAACCAGATAGCATGCCACAGGCTGCTATGGGCAGACGGTTTACCGTGGTGCGGGTCGTCGTCATCACTGTCATCTTCGTGCTCGTAGACAAATAAACTTTGATGCGTTTTGGTCTGGATCAGCAAAAATACGCCATACATTGCCGCAGAAATTAATGCTACCAGTAACGCCTGACCGGTTGAAAAATTCGCCACAGGCAGAGCCATTGGAAATACCAGTACGATTATCGCCAGGGGGAACAGCGCAATTAAATACTGCTTGATACCAAACAGATTCATATATTGAGTGGCAAACTTGCGTCCGCCCAACAATAATGAAAAGCCAACCAGCCCACCGGTAACAATCATAATGATTGAATAGAGCGTATCACGCATTAGCGTTGGCGCGGCGTCGCCGGTTGCCATTAAAGCTGAAATCAAACTGACTTCAAGAATAACCACTGAAAGGCTAAGAATAAGCGAACCGTAAGGTTCTCCCAGGCGATGGGCTAATACGTCCGCATGACGGACAACACTAAAGGCGCTACTTAAAATACCAATAAGAGCAAGAAGATTGATGGCAATGACCACTGGTAGTGTCTGGCTGCTTCCCCACAGGAACAGCACTACCAGCGCCAGAACCGGGAAAATAAGCGAAGTCTCCTTGTGGCGGGTTTTTACCGCCTCTTGAGCATTTGACATTATGGTTATCCCTTTGCAGATGAATTTATCGAAAATGTAAAAAATAGGTAGGAAAAATAACAGAAAGTGTCTGGATATCGGTAACATTTTACGAAATTTTACCCCGCTGTCGATTTTTTACTCATCGGGCCATAAAAATAAGCAATGCGTTTAGACAATGTTTGTTTTAGCGTTTCTTAAGAAGAGTCTGACATGAAAATTCTTATGTTTTGGCAAGAGTGGATATTGTTGACCACACTTAATGTTCAACTTTGTAAAAGGAGTCAACGATGCCGTATAAAACGAAAAGCGATCTGCCGGAAAGCGTAAAGCACGTGCTACCGTCTCATGCTCAGGATATCTATAAAGAAGCGTTCAACAGCGCATGGGATCAATATAAAGATAAAGAAGATCGGCGTGATGACGCCAGTCGCGAAGAAACCGCGCATAAAGTGGCCTGGGCTGCTGTGAAGCATGAATATGCCAAAGGGGATGATGATAAATGGCATAAAAAATCGTAAAACCGGTAGCTTAGTTAAAGCTATTCGTGCGGTGTTGTCTTGCAAGTGGTCCGTGGATTGCATATTGTCCCGTTAATGGTTTCAAAATGAGCAGTAAAATGTCCGGAAGACACCAAAAAGTTGTCGCAGGGAAGTATGCAGTGGCGGAGGTGTAAGGTGATAACGCGTGATTTCTTGATGAATGCCGATTGTAAAACGGCATTTGGTGCCATTGAAGAATCACTCTTATGGTCAGCAGAGCAACGGGCGGCTTCGCTGGCGGCGACGCTGGCTTGTCGACCTGATGAGGGACCGGTGTGGATCTTCGGTTATGGATCGTTGATGTGGAATCCGGCACTGGAGTTTACCGAGTCGTGCACCGGTACACTGGTTGGATGGCATCGCGCGTTTTGCCTGCGCCTGACCGCCGGGCGCGGGACTGCGCACCAGCCGGGACGGATGCTTGCACTGAAAGAGGGCGGACGCACCACAGGCGTCGCCTATCGACTGCCAGAAGAGACGCTGGAGCAGGAACTAACCCTGTTGTGGAAGCGCGAGATGATTACCGGCTGTTATCTGCCAACCTGGTGTCAGCTTGATCTTGATGATGGACGCACAGTAAACGCCATTGTGTTTATTATGGACCCGCGACATCCAGAATATGAATCTGACACTCGCGCTCAGGTCATCGCGCCGTTGATTGCGGCGGCGAGCGGTCCACTGGGAACCAACGCACAATACCTGTTTTCACTGGAACAGGAGCTTATCAAACTGGGAATGCAGGACGATGGGCTGAATGATTTGCTGGTTTCGGTAAAAAAACTGCTGGCGGAGAATTATCCGGATGGTGTGTTACGGCCGGGATTCGCCTGAGTAAACTTCCCTCATAGTGGGGCGTCAGACGCCCCCTCAAACATTAAAATGTGAGCACTTTATCGGCTGACAGCGTCCATTGCGCCAGTTCCACAAGAGTACCGATTTCCACCCCATCAATCAGAGGAAGTGTACTAATCCCGCGCCCGTCGGTACAGGTTTTGCACAATTTCACCGGTACATTCTGAGCGGTAAGGATCTCCAGCATTTGCTGAATGTTGTAGCCTTCCCCTGGTTTTTGCCCGCGCAACCCGGCTGTGACCGCATCAGACATCAGGAACAGACGCAGATCCAGATTGTTCTCCTGCTCTCGTAACGCAATGGCCAGCCGCAAGCTGTTAAACAAGGATTCGCTCCCGTAAGGTGCGCCATTGGCAACGATCACGATTTTTTGCATTATTTACTCCTGTATTCAGGGAATTAGACACTTATCTTCTATCTTACTGCTTCTGCAGCGTCTGACCAATCGGTCACATTTTTAAGGATTTTCCTGAAAGCGCGAGAAAATACGACAAAAGTTGCCAGTAATCGTTATTCTTTAAGGCTATGGTTTTTCATTTTTTACCGGAAGTTACCGACGTTTTGAGCCGTTTCGTTCCTCGCATTATTCCGTTTTATTTACTCTTGCTGGCGGCAGGCGGTACAGCTAACGCACAATCTACCTTCGAGCAAAAAGCGGCAAATCCCTTTGATAATAACAATGATGGTCTGCCGGATTTAGGCATGGCTCCCGAAAATCATGATGGGGAAAAACACTTTGCTGAAATTGTGAAAGATTTCGGCGAAACCAGTATGAATGATAACGGGCTGGATACTGGCGAGCAGGCAAAAGCTTTCGCATTGGGAAAAGTCCGCGACGCGCTTAGTCAACAGGTTAATCAGCACGTAGAGTCCTGGCTATCACCGTGGGGAAATGCCAGTGTTGACGTCAAAGTGGATAACGAAGGACATCTCACAGGCAGTCGCGGAAGCTGGTTTGTGCCTTTACAGGATAATGAGCGTTATCTCACCTGGAGCCAGCTGGGTCTTACTCAGCAGGATGATGGGCTGGTGAGCAATGTGGGCGTTGGGCAACGCTGGGCGCGCGGCAGCTGGCTGGTGGGTTATAATACTTTTTATGACAACTTGCTGGACGAAAATCTTCAGCGAGCGGGCTTTGGTGCCGAAGCGTGGGGCGAATATTTGCGACTATCGGCAAACTTTTACCAGCCGTTTGCTGCATGGCATGAACAGACAGCCACGCAGGAACAACGGATGGCGCGCGGGTACGACCTGACAGCCCGGATGCGCATGCCGTTCTATCAACACCTCAATACCAGTGTCAGCGTAGAACAGTATTTTGGTGATCGTGTTGATTTGTTTAACTCTGGTACGGGTTATCACAATCCCGTCGCATTGAGTCTGGGATTAAATTACACCCCTGTGCCCTTAGTCACGGTGACGGCCCAGCATAAACAGGGTGAAAGTGGCGAGAATCAAAATAACCTCGGGCTGAATCTTAACTACCGCTTTGGTGTCCCGCTCAAAAAACAACTTTCTGCGGGCGAGGTTGCCGAAAGTCAGTCGTTACGTGGTAGTCGCTATGATAATCCGCAGCGAAATAATCTACCGACTCTTGAGTACCGACAGCGAAAAACGTTAACGGTGTTTCTGGCAACACCGCCGTGGGATCTAAAACCTGGCGAAACAGTGCCGCTGAAATTACAAATCCGCAGTCGTTATGGTATTCGGCAACTGATTTGGCAGGGCGATACGCAGATATTAAGTTTGACGCCGGGCGCACAAGCCAATAGCGCGGAGGGCTGGACGCTGATCATGCCTGACTGGCAAAACGGGGAAGGGGCAAGCAATCGCTGGCGATTGTCTGTAGTGGTGGAAGATAACCAGGGGCAGCGTGTCTCCTCCAATGAGATCACGCTAACGCTTGTCGAACCGTTCGACGCATTGTCAAACGACGAACTGCGCTGGGAACCGTAATCAGAAAATGCGCTCCTGATGCACCCATACTGCTGCTTCCACGCGAGACTTGAGCTTCATTTTCTTCAGCATGTGCTTGACGTGCACTTTTACTGTGCTTTCGGTGATGTCCAGGCGGCGGGCAATCATCTTGTTCGGCAAACCCTGGGCAATCAGCTTGAGAATATCGCGCTCGCGTGGGGTTAACTGGTTAACATCGCGTTCAGTAGTGGCACGGTTAGCGCGCAAGCTGGCGGCCAGAACAGGCGTTAATGCTTCGCTTAATACCATTTCGCCAGCAGCTGCCTGATGCAATGCTTTCAGCAGATCTTCCGGTTCCATATCTTTTAACAGATAGCCATCCGCGCCGCGTTTCAGTGCGGTGACCACTTCTTCTTCATGATTAGAGACGCTGAATACCACAATGCGCCCGGAGAGGGACTTTTCGCGCAGTTTATCCAGCGTTTCCAGACCGTTCATGCCGGGCATATTGAGATCTAACAGGATCAGATCGGGATCAAGAGACTCCGCCAGTTCAATACCCTGTTCGCCATTACTCGCTTCGCCAACCACGGTGATATCTGGTGCCATACTAATAAGCTGTTTTACGCCAGTTCGCAGCATCGGGTGATCGTCGATCAGCAGGATAGTAGCCGGTTCCTGATTACTCATGGGTATCTCCTTGGACGTCTGTGAAAGTTTTTTCGGGAATAAAGGTGACCACCACTTCGGTGCCACCTGATTCACGACGGCGGACGCGGCAATCGCCCCGTAAACTTTGCGCACGGTCGCGCATTATTATCATGCCGTAGTGATTGCTGCGGATGGCATTTTCAGGCACGCCGCAGCCGTTATCCTGGACGGTCAGTTTGACCTGATTATCGTTTTGCGCCACTGTCACCACGACCTCACTCGCTTGCGAATGTTTGAGGGCGTTACTTAATGCCTCACGGGCAATTTGCAACAGATGGATTGCCTGATGCGAAGGCACCAGACGAGGCGGCAATTGATAATCCAGCTTCACCGGGAAGCCAAACCTGGCGCTGTACTCTTCGCAACTCGCCTCCAGCGCCGGACGTAATCCAGGCTCGGTGAGCTGCAAGCGGAATGTGGTGAGCAATTCACGCAACTGCGCCCAGGATGCATTCAGTTCGTTACGGATCTGACTTAACAGTTCGCGGCTGCTTTCTGGCAGCGCATCGCCCTGCATCTGTAAACAACTCACCTGCATCTTCATGCAAGAGAGAGATTGGGCAATAGAATCATGCAGTTCGCGCGCAATGGTGGCACGCTCTTCCATCACGATCAACTGTTGCTGACGTTCCTGATGGCGATCCAGCGCAAGCGTGGCGGTGAGTTGTTCAACCAGGGTATCCACCAGTTGTTGTTGATCATGACTAAGATGACGCCCCTGCGGCAGGGTTGCCAGCAAAATACCGTACTGCGTATGAGAGTCAGCCAGCCGCCACTTCAGGGTTGTGCCGCGATCGCCAACGGGGAGTACACCGCGCGGGCAGAGCTGACAGCCTTTATCATCGCAGGTCATATCTGGCTGGCAGGTAAACTCCTGATGATTCTCTTCATCATCAGTGTCATACACCCGCAGTTCGATATCACGTAGCAGGGTTAAATTCTGTAAGCCGTTGAGTACAGGTGACAGGCGTTCACACAGCGGGGCGCGGGAATGCAAACGGCGGTTGGCCTGCCATAAAAAAGAGAGGATCTGATTTTTATGTTCCAGCCCGGCGGTTTTCTCCTGAACCCGCTGCTCAAGTACGGCGTAACTTTCCGCCAGTTCTGCAGACATATTGTTCAACGCAGTTCCAAGCATAGCCATTTCGTTGCGCCCGCTGATGTTCGCGCGTTGGGTAAAATCGCGATGGCTGACGGCACTCGCCATTGCCAACAACTGCCGCCACGGTTGTAGCAGTCGCGCCCGCAACCAGATAATAGTGAACACCAGTAACAGTGCCATAAATACCGCCATTACCCGATGGACCAGCACCACTGTCTCAATGCGCATTTCCGTGGTGCGGTCAAAACCAGATACCAGTTGATCAAGCCCCGCAACAAACTGGCTGACATCCGCTGACACCGTTTTGCGGTTTTGTGCACGCAGCAGCGCAGGGATCAGTTCATTACGCCAGTAATCTTGTAAACCCTGTAGTTGCGCCAGTTGTCCGTCTCGTTCTGCTGCTCGGGTTAACTCGGCGCTAAATGCCGTTTGTTCCATCTCTTTAATTAAGGGCTTGTCTTTCTCGCTTAATGGCACTGCCGCCAACAGACGGTAACTTTGCATGCGCAGCGATCCCGCTTTGTTGATCGCATGGGCGCTGCCCTGAACGCCTTGCACCAGCCAGCCAGAAACTGCCATCCCTGCCAGTCCAATAGCAGTAGAAAGCAACACAATAAGCGCAACCTGATTAACCAGGGTGAGCGGAGAGAGACAACGTTTAAGCATGCAAACCTCTTCCTTCAGGCTTTAAATGAGCAATAACCTTAATGAATGTGACGATACATTCTGGAATGGCAGTATTCTCGGCTATTGGCTGAAGTATACCCATACCCGGAAAGAGTTACTCCTTATTTGCCGCGTGGTAAGTCGCTTTACATCGGTAAGGGTAGGGATTTTACAGCACCGTGAAAAATCTCATAATTTTTATGAAATCACTGTACTCACTATGGGTAATGATAAATATCAATGATAGATAAAGTTATCTTATCGTTTGATTTACATCAAATTGCCTTTAGCTACAGACACTAAGGTGGCAGACATCGAAACGAGTATCAGAGGTGTCTATGAGTCACTCATCCGCCCCCGAAAGGGCTACTGGAGCTGTCATTACAGATTGGCGACCGGAAGATCCTGCGTTCTGGCAACAACGCGGTCAACGTATTGCCAGCCGCAACCTGTGGATTTCCGTTCCCTGTCTGCTGCTGGCGTTTTGCGTATGGATGTTATTCAGTGCTGTTGCGGTGAACTTACCGAAAGTCGGTTTTAATTTTACGACCGATCAGCTATTTATGTTGACGGCGCTGCCATCGGTTTCTGGCGCGTTGTTACGTGTTCCATACTCCTTTATGGTTCCTATCTTCGGTGGTCGTCGCTGGACGGCGTTCAGCACCGGTATTCTGATTATTCCTTGCGTCTGGCTGGGTTTTGCCGTGCAGGATACCTCCACGCCTTATAGCGTCTTCATCATCATCTCTCTGCTGTGCGGCTTTGCTGGCGCGAACTTCGCATCCAGTATGGCAAACATCAGCTTCTTCTTTCCGAAACAGAAGCAGGGTGGCGCGCTGGGTCTGAATGGTGGTCTGGGCAACATGGGCGTCAGCGTCATGCAGTTGGTTGCTCCGCTGGTGGTATCACTGTCGATTTTCGCAGTATTTGGTAGCCAGGGTGTCAAACAGCCGGATGGGACTGAGCTGTATCTGGCGAATGCGTCCTGGGTATGGGTGCCGTTCCTTGCCATCTTCACCATTGCGGCGTGGTTTGGCATGAACGATCTTGCTACCTCAAAAGCCTCCATCAAGGAGCAGTTGCCGGTACTCAAACGGGGTCATCTGTGGATTATGAGCCTGCTGTATCTGGCAACCTTCGGCTCCTTCATCGGCTTCTCCGCGGGCTTTGCGATGCTGTCAAAAACGCAGTTCCCGGATGTTCAGATTCTGCAATACGCTTTCTTCGGGCCGTTTATTGGTGCGCTGGCGCGTTCTGCAGGTGGTGCATTATCTGACCGTCTGGGCGGAACTCGTGTCACACTGGTGAACTTTATCCTGATGGCGATTTTCAGCGGCCTGCTGTTCCTGACCTTACCGACTGACGGACAGGGCGGAAGCTTTATGGCGTTCTTCGCAGTCTTCCTGGCGCTGTTCCTGACAGCTGGGCTGGGTAGTGGTTCCACTTTCCAGATGATTTCCGTGATCTTCCGTAAACTGACAATGGATCGCGTGAAAGCAGAAGGGGGTTCTGACGAACGTGCGATGCGTGAAGCGGCAACCGACACGGCGGCGGCGCTGGGTTTCATCTCTGCGATTGGCGCGATTGGTGGCTTCTTTATCCCGAAAGCGTTCGGTAGCTCGCTGGCATTAACGGGTTCGCCAGTCGGCGCAATGAAAGTATTTTTGATTTTCTATATCGCCTGCGTAGTGATTACCTGGGCGGTATATGGTCGGCATTCTAAAAAATAAATCTTAATATTTGATTATCCTTTGCGCGGCATGATGTCGCGCTTTTTTTATGCATCATTTAGTTACAACATACTAATGTTATATGGCTTATTTCGCCGGATTTCATTAAGAGCCATTAATATGTTACCCATGGGGAATACTCCTTAATACCCATCTGCATAAAATTCTTAATAGTTTAAATAACTACAGGTATAAAATGCCTTAATTTACAGTCTTTTATGCTGTAACTGTTAATTATCCTAAAGGGGTATCTTAGGAATTTACTTTATTTTTCATCCCCATCACTCTTGATCGTTATCAATTCCCACGCTGTTTCAGAGCGTTACCTTGCCCTTAAACATTAGCAATGTCGATTTATCAGAGGGCCGACAGGCTCCCACAGGAGAAAACCGATGAGTAAATTCCTGGACCGGTTTCGCTACTTCAAACAGAAGGGTGAAACCTTTGCCGATGGGCATGGCCAGCTTCTCAATACCAACCGTGACTGGGAGGATGGATATCGCCAGCGTTGGCAGCATGACAAAATCGTCCGCTCTACCCATGGGGTAAACTGCACCGGCTCCTGCAGCTGGAAAATCTACGTTAAAAACGGTCTGGTGACTTGGGAAACCCAGCAAACTGACTATCCGCGTACCCGTCCGGATCTGCCAAACCATGAACCTCGCGGCTGCCCGCGCGGTGCCAGCTACTCCTGGTATCTCTATAGCGCCAACCGTCTGAAATATCCGATGATGCGCAAACGCCTGATGAAAATGTGGCGTGAAGCGAAGGCGCAGCATAGCGATCCGGTTGAGGCATGGGCTTCTATCATTGAAGACGCCGATAAAGCGAAAAGCTTTAAGCAGGCGCGTGGACGCGGTGGTTTTGTTCGTTCTTCCTGGCAGGAAGTGAACGAACTGATCGCCGCCTCTAACGTATACACCATCAAAAACTACGGCCCGGACCGCGTCGCTGGCTTCTCGCCAATTCCGGCAATGTCGATGGTTTCTTACGCATCGGGTGCTCGCTATCTTTCGCTGATTGGCGGTACTTGCTTAAGCTTCTACGACTGGTACTGCGACCTGCCTCCTGCATCTCCACAAACCTGGGGTGAGCAGACTGACGTACCAGAATCCGCTGACTGGTACAACTCCAGCTACATCATCGCCTGGGGCTCTAACGTGCCGCAGACCCGTACCCCGGATGCTCACTTCTTTACTGAAGTGCGCTACAAAGGCACCAAAACCGTTGCCGTCACGCCGGACTACGCTGAAATCGCCAAACTGTGCGATCTGTGGCTGGCACCGAAACAGGGCACCGACGCAGCAATGGCGCTGGCGATGGGCCACGTGATGCTGCGTGAATTCCACCTCGACAACCCAAGCCAGTATTTCACCGACTATGTGCGTCGTTATACCGACATGCCAATGCTGGTGATGCTGGAAGAGCGCGACGGTTACTACGCTGCGGGTCGTATGCTGCGCGCTGCCGATCTGGTGGATGCGCTGGGCCAGGAAAACAATCCGGAATGGAAAACAGTCGCCTTTAATACCAATGGAGAAATGGTTGCACCGAACGGTTCTATTGGCTTCCGCTGGGGCGAGAAGGGCAAATGGAATCTTGAGCAGCGCGATGGCAAAACTGGCGAAGAAACCGAGCTGCAACTGAGCCTGCTGGGTAGCCAGGATGAGATCGCTGAGGTGGGCTTCCCATACTTTGGTGGCGACGGCACGGAACACTTCAACAAAGTGGAACTGGAAAACGTGCTGCTGCACAAGCTGCCGGTGAAACGCTTGCAACTGGCTGATGGCAGCACCGCACTGGTGACCACCGTTTATGATCTGACGCTGGCAAACTATGGTCTGGAGCGTGGCCTGAACGACGTTAACTGTGCAACCAGCTATGACGATGTGAAAGCTTACACCCCTGCGTGGGCCGAGCAGATTACCGGCGTTTCTCGCAGCCAGATTATTCGCATCGCCCGTGAATTTGCCGATAACGCTGATAAGACCCACGGTCGTTCAATGATCATCGTTGGTGCAGGTCTGAACCACTGGTATCACCTTGATATGAACTATCGCGGTCTGATCAACATGCTGATTTTCTGCGGCTGCGTCGGTCAGAGCGGTGGTGGCTGGGCGCACTATGTAGGTCAGGAAAAACTGCGTCCGCAAACCGGCTGGCAGCCGCTGGCGTTTGCTCTTGACTGGCAGCGTCCGGCGCGTCACATGAACAGCACCTCTTATTTCTATAACCACTCCAGCCAGTGGCGTTATGAAACCGTGACCGCAGAAGAGTTGTTGTCGCCGATGGCGGATAAATCCCGTTATACCGGACATCTGATCGACTTTAACGTCCGTGCAGAACGTATGGGCTGGCTGCCGTCTGCGCCGCAGTTAGGCACTAACCCGCTAACTATCGCTCGCGAAGCGGAAAAAGCGGGCATGAATCCGGTGGATTACACCGTGAAATCCCTGAAAGAGGGTTCTATCCGTTTTGCGGCAGAACAACCAGAAAACGGTAAAAACCACCCGCGTAACCTGTTCATCTGGCGTTCTAACCTGCTCGGTTCTTCCGGTAAAGGTCATGAGTTTATGCTCAAGTACCTGCTGGGGACGGAGCACGGTATCCAGGGTAAAGACCTGGGTCAGCAGGGCGGCGTGAAGCCGGAAGAAGTGGACTGGCAGGACAACGGTCTGGAAGGCAAGCTGGATCTGGTGGTGACGCTGGACTTCCGTCTGTCGAGCACCTGTCTCTATTCCGACATCATTTTGCCGACGGCGACATGGTACGAAAAAGACGACATGAATACTTCGGATATGCATCCGTTTATTCACCCGCTGTCTGCTGCGGTCGATCCGGCCTGGGAAGCGAAAAGCGACTGGGAAATCTACAAAGCCATCGCGAAGAAATTCTCCGAAGTGTGCGTTGGTCATCTGGGCAAAGAAACCGACATCGTTACGCTGCCGATCCAGCACGACTCTGCCGCTGAACTGGCGCAGCCGCTGGATGTGAAAGACTGGAAAAAAGGCGAATGCGACCTGATCCCAGGTAAAACTGCACCGCACATTATGGTCGTAGAGCGCGATTATCCGGCAACTTACGAACGCTTTACCTCTATCGGTCCGCTGATGGAGAAAATCGGTAACGGCGGTAAAGGGATTGCCTGGAACACCCAGAGCGAGATGGATCTGCTGCGTAAGCTCAACTACACCAAAGCGGAAGGTCCGGCAAAAGGCCAGCCGATGCTGAACACCGCAATTGATGCGGCAGAGATGATCCTGACGCTGGCACCGGAAACCAATGGTCAGGTAGCCGTGAAAGCCTGGGCTGCCCTGAGCGAGTTTACCGGTCGTGACCATACGCATCTGGCGCTGAATAAAGAAGACGAGAAGATCCGCTTCCGTGACATTCAGGCGCAGCCGCGCAAAATCATCTCCAGCCCGACCTGGTCTGGCCTTGAAGATGAACACGTTTCTTACAACGCCGGTTACACCAACGTTCACGAGCTGATCCCGTGGCGTACGCTCTCTGGCCGTCAGCAGCTGTATCAGGATCATCAGTGGATGCGTGATTTCGGTGAAAGCCTGCTGGTTTATCGTCCGCCGATCGACACCCGTTCGGTGAAAGAAGTGATGGGTCAGAAATCTAACGGTAATCCGGAAAAAGCGCTCAACTTCCTGACACCGCACCAGAAATGGGGTATCCACTCCACCTACAGCGACAACCTGCTGATGCTGACTTTAGGTCGCGGTGGTCCGGTGGTCTGGTTGAGTGAAGCCGATGCCAAAGAGCTGGGTATCGCCGATAACGACTGGATTGAAGTCTTCAACAGCAACGGTGCACTGACTGCCCGTGCAGTTGTCAGCCAGCGTGTTCCGGCAGGGATGACCATGATGTACCACGCGCAGGAACGTATCGTTAACCTGCCGGGTTCAGAAATCACCAGCCAGCGCGGTGGTATTCATAACTCGGTCACCCGTATCACGCCGAAACCGACGCATATGATCGGCGGCTATGCCCATCTGGCATACGGCTTTAACTACTACGGCACTGTAGGTTCTAACCGCGATGAATTTGTTGTAGTGCGTAAGATGAAGAACATTGACTGGTTAGATGGCGAAGGCAATGACCAGGTACAGGAGAGCGTAAAATGAAAATTCGTTCACAAGTCGGCATGGTGCTGAATCTGGATAAGTGCATCGGTTGCCACACCTGTTCAGTGACCTGTAAAAACGTCTGGACCAGCCGTGAAGGCGTGGAATACGCGTGGTTCAACAACGTGGAAACCAAGCCGGGCCAGGGCTTCCCGACAGACTGGGAAAACCAGGAAAAATACAAAGGCGGCTGGATCCGTAAAATCAATGGCAAACTGCAACCGCGCATGGGTAACCGCGCCATGCTGCTGGGTAAAATCTTCGCTAACCCGCATCTGCCGGGGATCGACGATTATTACGAGCCGTTCGATTTTGACTATCAGAACCTGCATACCGCGCCGGAAGGCAGCAAATCGCAGCCGATTGCCCGTCCACGTTCGCTGATTACCGGCGAACGGATGGCGAAAATCGAAAAAGGACCGAACTGGGAAGATGACCTGGGCGGTGAGTTTGACAAACTGGCGAAAGACAAGAACTTCGACAACATCCAGAAGGCGATGTATAGCCAGTTCGAGAACACCTTCATGATGTATTTGCCACGCCTGTGCGAACACTGCCTGAACCCGGCATGTGTGGCGACCTGTCCAAGCGGGGCTATCTACAAACGTGAAGAAGATGGCATCGTCCTGATCGACCAGGACAAATGCCGTGGCTGGCGTATGTGCATCACCGGATGCCCGTACAAAAAAATCTACTTCAACTGGAAGAGCGGTAAGTCTGAGAAGTGCATCTTCTGCTATCCGCGTATTGAAGCGGGTCAGCCGACAGTATGTTCAGAAACCTGTGTCGGCCGTATCCGTTATCTTGGCGTGCTGCTGTACGATGCCGACGCCATTGAACGTGCAGCCAGCACCGAGAACGAGAAAGATCTCTACCAGCGTCAGCTGGAAGTGTTCCTCGATCCGAACGATCCGAAGGTCATCGAGCAGGCGATTAAAGACGGTATTCCGCTGAGCGTTATTGAAGCCGCACAGCAGTCGCCGGTTTATAAAATGGCGATGGAATGGAAACTGGCGCTGCCGCTGCATCCGGAATATCGCACACTGCCGATGGTCTGGTACGTGCCGCCTCTGTCGCCGATTCAGTCTGCGGCAGATGCGGGCGAGCTGGGCAGCAACGGTATTTTGCCAGACGTCGAAAGCCTGCGTATCCCGGTACAGTATCTGGCGAATCTGCTGACCGCCGGTGATACCAAACCGGTACTGCGCGCGCTGAAACGTATGCTGGCGATGCGTCATTACAAACGTGCTGAAACCGTTGACGGTAAAGTTGATACCCGTGCGCTGGAAGAGGTCGGTCTGACCGAAGCTCAGGCACAGGAGATGTACCGTTATCTGGCGATTGCCAACTATGAAGATCGCTTTGTAGTGCCGAGCAGTCATCGTGAACTGGCGCGGGAAGCCTTCCCGGAGAAAAATGGCTGCGGCTTTACCTTTGGTGACGGCTGCCACGGTTCAGATACCAAATTCAATCTGTTCAACAGCCGCCGTATCGATGCCATCGACGTGACCAGTAAAACGGAGCCGCACCCATGATCGAACTTGTGATTGTATCGCGTCTCCTTGAATATCCGGATGCTGCCTTATGGCAGCATCAACAAGAGATGTTTGAGGCGATTGCTGCGTCGGAAAATCTGTCGAAAGAGGATGCCCATGCGCTGGGCATTTTCCTGCGCGATTTAACAGCGCTGGATCCGCTGGATGCTCAGGCCCAGTACAGCGAACTGTTCGACCGTGGTCGCGCCACGTCGTTGCTGCTGTTTGAGCATGTTCACGGTGAATCCCGCGATCGCGGCCAGGCAATGGTTGACTTGTTGGCACAGTATGAGCAGCACGGTTTGCAATTGAACAGCCGCGAATTACCGGATCATCTGCCGCTGTATCTGGAGTACCTGGCGCAGTTGCCGCAAAGCGAAGCCGTGGAAGGTTTGAAAGACATCGCGCCGATCCTGGCGTTGCTGAGCGCACGTCTGCAACAGCGTGAAAGCCGTTATGCCGTGCTGTTTGATCTGCTGCTGAAACTGGCGAATACCGCTATCGACAGCGACAAAGTGGCGGAAAAAATTGCCGACGAAGCGCGCGACGATACGCCACAGGCGCTGGATGCTGTCTGGGAAGAAGAGCAGGTTAAGTTCTTTGCTGACAAAGGTTGCGGTGATTCAGCAATCACTGCTCATCAGCGTCGCTTTGCCGGTGCCGTCGCGCCGCAATATCTGAATATCACCACCGGAGGACAGCACTAATGCAATTCCTGAATATGTTCTTCTTTGATATCTACCCGTACATAGCCGGGGCCGTCTTCCTGATTGGTAGCTGGCTGCGCTATGACTACGGGCAGTACACCTGGCGCGCGGCATCCAGCCAGATGCTGGATCGCAAAGGGATGAACCTGGCGTCGAACCTGTTCCATATCGGTATTCTGGGGATTTTTGTCGGCCACTTCTTCGGTATGCTGACGCCGCACTGGATGTATGAAGCGTGGTTGCCAATTGAAGTTAAACAGAAAATGGCGATGATTGCTGGTGGTGCCAGCGGCGTGCTGTGTCTGATTGGCGGCGTGCTGTTGCTAAAACGCCGCCTGTTCAGCCCGCGCGTGCGTGCAACGACTACCGGAGCGGACATCCTGATCCTGTCGCTGCTGGTTATCCAGTGCGCACTGGGCCTGCTGACCATTCCATTCTCCGCCCAGCATATGGACGGTAGCGAGATGATGAAACTGGTTGGCTGGGCGCAGTCGGTGGTGACCTTCCATGGTGGCGCTTCTCAACATCTTGATGGTGTGGCGTTTATCTTCCGTCTGCACCTGGTGCTGGGGATGACGTTATTCCTGCTGTTCCCGTTCTCGCGTCTGGTGCACATCTGGAGCGTACCAGTGGAGTATCTGACACGTAAGTATCAGCTGGTGCGCGCTCGCCACTAAGTGAATTTTAGTTCACACAGACCCTGCTTCGGCGGGGTTTTTTTATGGGTACGCTGCGGAGTGATTCGCTTATCTGACCTACAGGGGAGGATATTGTAGGTCCGGTAAACGCGGTGCCACGGGGCAAATTAGCTTGAAGTAACAGGTTTTGAGTATTTAAGGGTGTGATGGTGGTGGGGAAGGATTACTCAGCGCTGCGCGCTTCGCCCTACGGGTCGTTGCCTGCGGCAACGCTCTCTCGCTGGCGCTCGGGGCGAACCTTGGTCGAAGTTTCTCATCCTTCCCCGCATGGGCAGAATATTCAATTGTGGATTTGTTGGGGATTTCAGGAACTTTTGAAAGTGATGGTGGTGGGGGAAGGATTACTCAGCGCTGCGCGCTTCGCCCTACGGGTCGTTGCCTGCGGCAACGCTCTCTCGCTGGCGCTCGGGGCGAACCTTGGTCGAAGTTTCTCATCCTTCCCCGCATGGGCAGAATATTCAATTGTGGATTTGTTGGGGATTTCAGGAACTTTTGAAAGTGATGGTGGTGGGGGAAGGATTACTCAGCGCTGCGCGCTTCGCCCTACGGGTCGTTGCCTGCGGCAACGCTCTCTCGCTGGCGCTCGAGTCGAACCTTAGTCGAAGCTTCTCATCCTTCCCCGCATGGGCAGAATATTCAGTTACGGATTCGTTGGAGAATACAGGGGTTTTTGAAAGTGATGGTGGTGGGGGAAGGATTCGAACCTTCGAAGTCGATGACGGCAGATTTACAGTCTGCTCCCTTTGGCCGCTCGGGAACCCCACCACGGGGTAATGCTTTTTACTGGCCTGCTCCCTTGTGGGGAAGCGGGGCGCATCATATCAAATGACACGCCGCTGTAAAGGGTTACGTTGAGAAAAATGAACTGGTTGCGTAATTTTCATCCGTAACGGATTAAAGGCAACCAGTTCTATTTTGCTGGCGATTAAAGAATAATCGTCCGGTTACCGTAAACAAATACACGCTGCGCCAGCACTTTGTAAAGCGCGCGGCTTAAGACGTTT
Source organism: Escherichia sp. MOD1-EC6021 (assembly GCF_002965245.1). Lineage (NCBI taxonomy): Bacteria > Pseudomonadati > Pseudomonadota > Gammaproteobacteria > Enterobacterales > Enterobacteriaceae > Escherichia > Escherichia sp. MOD1-EC6021. The sequence goes on from NZ_PTRU01000004.1 coordinate 70,224, forward strand.
TTCTCGACATCACGACCTGCACGCATCATATCTTCAGCCGTGTATGTATGATCGACATGAATAACGTCCTGCATGATGATTGGGCCTTCATCCAGATTGTCATTCACATAGTGAGCGGTTGCACCAATAATCTTCACGCCACGCTCATAGGCCTGGTGATAGGGACGTGCACCGATAAACGCTGGCAGGAATGAATGGTGAATATTGATAATTTTATTCGGGAAGCGTGCTACGAACTCTGGCGTTAATACCCGCATATACTTCGCCAGCACCACGTAGTCAGGCTGATAAGCATCAATGGCATCCGCCATCTTTTGATCGTGCTCGTTGCGACTTAATCCTTCATGACTTACCAGCTCAAACGGAATATCAAAACGCTCAACCAGAGAACGTAAAGTATCGTGGTTACCAATAACTGCCGCGATTTCGACATCCAGGCCGCCGTAATTGGCTTTCATCAACAAATCGCCAAGGCAATGCGCCTCTTTAGTGACCAGAATCACTATCCGGCGACGACCGGCAGGATTCAGCTCACGTACGGAGCCTTCTGGCAATGCGCTGTCGAGATCCGCCAGCAGGGTGGAATCATTAAAAATTCCTTCCAGTTCCGTGCGCATAAAAAAGCGCCCGGTACGGTGATCAACAAATTCATTGTTCTGCACGATATTTAACTCGTGCTTGTAGCAAATATTAGTAATACGGGCGATCAGACCTTTTTGGTCCGGACAAATAGTACGCAGAACTTTACGTTGGAGTGAATGCATTGCTGGAAAAACCTTGTTGAGAGTGTTTGCTTAACCGTACCGTCAACCATTATTGGCCGCAGCACTTTTTAAATTTTTTACCTGAACCACAAGGGCAGGGATCGTTGCGGCCAAACTGCGGACGTGTACCGTCAATATAGTACCATTGACCGTTTTCTTTCAAAAATCGCGAACGTTCAATTATTGCACCTGTTTTGCCACCTTCGGTAAATCGAGCAACAAAACTGACAAATCCGATATTGTCGCCGTCCTGCCAACAATGTTCAAATACGGTCAATCCCAACCATTCAGTATGCGCAAATCCGGCAATCAATTCGGCACGTAACGCCGCCGCTCCACAAGATGGATGCCAGGTCTTTATTAAATAATCTGCGTCTTGCATCACAAAAGCGCAGTAACGCGAACGCATGAGATGTTCTGGATCAGGTGCAACCTTTTCACCAGACACATAAGGGTGGCAACATAGGCTATACTCGACAGCACTACCACAGGGACAAAGCTGAGACACAAATAATCTCCCTGGAAACAATAACGGCGTATTAACCGCCTGAGTAGCACTATGTTAACCGAGCAGTAGCGATGTTGCTACGATTGCATTCCAGGGGAATCTTGCGGGAATAATGAGAAAGATAAAAATAGGGCTGGCGCTGGGATCTGGCGCGGCGAGAGGTTGGTCGCATATTGGCGTTATTAATGCGCTAAAAAAAGTGGGTATTGAAATTGATATCGTTGCAGGATGCTCAATTGGTTCGCTGGTGGGCGCGGCCTATGCATGCGATCGATTATCTGCGCTGGAAGATTGGGTAACCTCTTTCAGTTATTGGGATGTTTTACGCCTGATGGATCTCTCCTGGCAGCGCGGTGGGTTACTGCGCGGCGAGCGTGTCTTCAATCAATATCGCGAAATAATGCCGGAAACAGAGATCGAAAATTGTTCCCGTCGCTTCGCGGCTGTTGCCACCAATTTAAGTACTGGGCGCGAATTATGGTTTACTGAAGGCGATCTCCATCTTGCTATTCGTGCATCATGCAGTATTCCAGGACTAATGGCACCCGTTGCGCATAACGGCTACTGGCTGGTTGATGGGGCAGTAGTTAACCCAATTCCTATTTCGCTCACGCGTGCATTGGGTGCTGATATTGTGATAGCGGTCGACCTGCAGCACGATGCTCATTTGATGCAACAAGATCTGCTCTCCTTTAATGTCAGTGAAGAAAATAGCGAGAATGGTGATTCTCTGCCGTGGCATGCGCGTCTGAAAGAAAGGTTGGGCAGCATAACGACACGTCGGGCGGTGACAGCGCCAACGGCAACAGAGATTATGACCACTTCTATCCAGGTGCTGGAGAACCGCCTTAAAAGGAACCGCATGGCAGGTGATCCGCCCGATATTCTGATTCAACCTGTTTGCCCGCAAATATCTACGCTTGATTTCCATCGCGCGCACGCTGCCATTGCGGCTGGGCAGCTGGCAGTGGAAAAGAAAATGGACGAACTTTTGCCGTTGGTACGCACCAACATTTGACCAGAATTTTTATCTACACTTAAGTTAATTCTGACAGGCGCAGGTGGCAATAGCATGCCACTATTGAGTAAAGCCAGTCAGGGGAGAGAACATGACGCAGCCATTGGTCGGAAAACAGATTCTCATTGTTGAAGATGAGCAGGTATTTCGCTCGCTTCTGGATTCGTGGTTTTCCTCATTGGGAGCGACAACGGTACTGGCGGCTGATGGGGTGGATGCCCTTGAGTTGCTGGGAGGTTTCACTCCAGACCTGATGATATGTGATATCGCGATGCCACGAATGAACGGGCTTAAACTGCTGGAACATATACGCAACAGAGGTGACCAGACACCGGTTCTGGTGATATCTGCCACTGAAAATATGGCAGATATTGCCAAAGCGTTACGTCTGGGCGTTGAAGATGTTTTGCTGAAACCAGTTAAAGATCTGAATCGCTTGCGCGAGATGGTTTTTGCCTGTCTCTATCCCAGCATGTTTAATTCCCGCGTTGAGGAAGAGGAGAGGCTTTTTCGCGACTGGGATGCAATGGTTGATAACCCTGCCGCAGCGGCGAAATTATTACAGGAATTGCAACCGCCGGTTCAGCAGGTGATTTCCCATTGCCGGGTTAATTATCGTCAATTGGTTGCCGCGGACAAACCCGGCCTGGTGCTTGATATTGCCGCACTTTCGGAAAACGATCTTGCATTTTATTGCCTTGATGTCACCAGAGCTGGACATAATGGCGTACTTGCTGCCTTGTTATTACGCGCATTGTTTAACGGATTATTACAGGAACAGCTTGCACATCAAAATCAACGGTTGCCAGAGTTGGGCGCGTTATTGAAGCAGGTAAACCATTTACTCCGTCAGGCCAATCTGCCGGGGCAGTTTCCGCTATTAGTTGGCTATTATCATCGCGAACTGAAAAATCTCATTCTGGTTTCTGCGGGTCTGAATGCGACGTTAAATACTGGCGAACACCAGGTGCAAATCAGTAATGGTGTTCCGTTAGGCACTTTAGGTAACGCTTATTTGAATCAATTGAGCCAGCGATGCGATGCCTGGCAATGCCAAATATGGGGAACCGGTGGTCGGCTTCGCTTGATGTTGTCTGCAGAATGAGCAAACGATAACGCGGGCTAAATTTGCATTACCTGCTAATGTCGGCTGGTGGTACTATCGTCGCCATTCGTATAAGTAATTGTCTTAATTATGCTAACTCGCCTCCTTTTCAGAACTTAGCCCCTTCGGGGTGCTGATATACTGGGATGCGATACAGAAATATGAACACGTTCAAAACACGAACAGTCCAGGAGAATTTAAATGGCTGCCATTAATACGAAAGTCAAAAAAGCCGTTATCCCCGTTGCGGGATTAGGAACCAGGATGTTGCCGGCGACGAAAGCCATCCCGAAAGAGATGCTGCCACTTGTCGATAAGCCATTAATTCAATACGTCGTGAATGAATGTATTGCGGCTGGCATTACTGAAATTGTGCTGGTTACTCACTCATCTAAAAACTCTATTGAAAACCACTTTGATACCAGTTTTGAACTGGAAGCAATGCTGGAAAAACGTGTAAAACGTCAACTTCTTGATGAAGTGCAGTCTATTTGTCCGCCGCACGTGACTATTATGCAAGTTCGTCAGGGGCTGGCGAAAGGCCTGGGACACGCGGTATTGTGTGCTCACCCGGTAGTGGGTGATGAACCTGTGGCTGTTATTTTGCCTGACGTTATTCTGGATGAATATGAATCCGATTTGTCACAGGATAACCTGGCAGAGATGATCCGCCGCTTTGATGAAACGGGTCATAGCCAGATCATGGTTGAACCGGTTGCTGATGTGACCGCATATGGCGTTGTGGATTGCAAAGGCGTTGAATTAGCGCCGGGTGAAAGCGTACCGATGGTTGGCGTGGTTGAAAAACCAAAAGCGGATGTTGCGCCGTCTAATCTCGCTATTGTGGGTCGTTACGTTCTTAGCGCGGATATTTGGCCGTTGCTGGCAAAAACCCCTCCGGGTGCTGGTGATGAAATTCAGCTCACCGACGCAATTGATATGCTGATCGAAAAAGAAACGGTGGAAGCCTATCATATGAAAGGGAAGAGCCATGACTGCGGTAATAAATTAGGTTACATGCAGGCCTTCGTTGAATACGGTATTCGTCATAACACCCTTGGCACGGAATTTAAAGCCTGGCTTGAAGAAGAGATGGGCATTAAGAAGTAACTTCCGTATCGGTGTTATCCACGAAACGGCGTTGAGCAATCGACGCCGTTTTTTTATAGCTTATTCTTATTAAATTGTCTTAAACCGGACAATAAAAAATCCCGCCAATGGCGGGATTTTAAGCAAGTGTCATCTACAAAAGATTATTGCTTGATCAGGAAATCGTCGAGGGATTTACCTTGCTCATCCATTGCTTTTTTGATTACAGCTGGAGTACGACCCTGGCCAGTCCAGGTTTTAGTTTCGCCGTTTTCGTCAACGTAGCTGTATTTTGCCGGACGCTGAGCGCGTTTAGCTTTGGTGCCAGATTTAACGGCAGCAAGGCTATTCAGCAGTTCGTTCGGGTCAATACCGTCAGCGATCAGCATTTCGCGATATTGTTGCAGTTTACGAGTGCGCTCTTCAACTTCAGCAGCAGCCGCGCTTTCTTCTTCGCGACGTTCGTTAACAACAACTTCTAATTTTTCCAGCATTTCTTCCAGCGTTTCAAGTGTACATTCTCTTGCCTGCGCACGAAGAGTACGGATGTTGTTCAGAATTTTAAGTGCTTCGCTCATTGTAGTAATCTCAAACTTATATTGGGGTGGTTTGTTGAGGTAATAATAGAGCCTTAAATTCAGTTGTGCAATAGCCAGGAATGTAAGGAATTCAAAATTGTTCTTTATTTTGTGCCGCCAATAAATATCTTTTCATAAAATTAGCCAGAAAAGACGCGGCATATAGCCCTATTTGCGCCGATGATTTCGCAGCACGTGAGGTTAAAACTTCCTGATTCATGTCACATTTTATGGGGAGATTATCGTAGGCTGACGACCTTTCAGTCTTCTGTATTAGTCGTGTTTACGAGAATTCCCTATTAAGCGAATGATGAAAAGTAGAACAGTCGCAATAAGAGCAGGGACTTAGTATTGCACTATCTCCAGGAGGTCAACAGAGGGCTATTACTTGCGCAACAGGTTAAAGATTGTGAATAGTTACCAGCAGTCATTTACCCGCTTATAACAAGCGAGGCAGTTGTAATGATAGCTCAGAAGGATTATGCAAGGCTTCGTAAGGGAGAACGCATATACCACTTCTATGCATACTGTTGAGCTGAAAAACTGACGAATTATGATAAACTCCAGCCAACTTTAATTCATATCATTGAGGGCCTGTGGCTGATGGCACAGCTATATTTCTACTATTCCGCAATGAATGCGGGTAAGTCTACAGCATTGTTGCAATCTTCATACAATTACCAGGAACGCGGCATGCGCACTGTCGTATATACGGCAGAAATTGATGATCGCTTTGGTGCCGGGAAAGTCAGCTCGCGTATAGGTTTGTCATCGCCTGCAAAATTATTTAACCAAAATTCATCATTATTTGATGAGATTCGTGCGGAACATGAACAGCAGGCAATTCATTGCGTACTGGTTGATGAATGCCAGTTTTTAACCAGACAACAAGTATATGAATTATCGGAGGTTGTAGATCAACTCGATATACCCGTACTTTGTTATGGTTTACGTACCGATTTTCGAGGTGAATTATTTATTGGCAGCCAATACTTACTGGCATGGTCCGACAAACTGGTTGAATTAAAAACCATCTGTTTTTGTGGCCGTAAAGCAAGCATGGTGCTGCGTCTTGATCAAGCAGGCAGACCTTATAACGAAGGTGAGCAGGTGGTTATTGGTGGTAATGAACGCTACGTTTCTGTATGCCGCAAACACTATAAAGAGGCGTTAGAAGTCGGCTCATTAACGGCTATTCAGGAAAGGCATCGCCACGATTAATAAGAATTTCTTTACTGACAGGGTGAGCAGGGCGCTTTTATCCTGTCAGTTCATTTTACGCACTTCATCCGGTGTATATACCCTTCTCGACAGTTCTTTAACGCCACTATACCCCTCACAGATCGCTTTTACAGTGACGTTGACTTGTGACCTGTAAAGTACAATATCGCTGTGTGTAGGCGTTATACATCGCCGTAAATATGATGAAGGCAAATGCTGTCGGTTTATGGGAAAGTTGCTTTGGGTAAAACAAAAAAACGGCCCCAGAAGGGACCGTTTATGTTGCCAGACAGCGCTACTTATTAAGCGGATTTCTTCGCTTTTTTCTCAGCTTTAGCCGGAGCGGCTTCTTTTTTCGCTGCAGTTTCACCTTCTACATAATCACGACCGTAGTAGGTATCCAGCAGAATCTGTTTCAGCTCGGAGATCAGTGGGTAACGCGGGTTAGCGCCGGTGCACTGGTCATCGAATGCATCTTCAGACAGTTTATCCACATTCGCCAGGAAGTCTGCTTCCTGAACGCCAGCTTCACGGATAGATTTCGGAATACCCAGTTCAGCTTTCAGCGTTTCCAGCCATGCCAGCAGTTTCTCGATCTTAGCAGCAGTACGGTCGCCCGGTGCGCTCAGACCCAGGTGGTCAGCAATTTCAGCATAACGACGGCGAGCCTGCGGACGGTCATACTGGCTGAATGCAGTCTGCTTGGTCGGGTTGTCATTCGCGTTGTAGCGAATAACGTTACAAATCAGCAGGGCGTTTGCCAGACCGTGCGGAATATGGAACTGGGAACCCAGTTTGTGCGCCATTGAGTGACATACACCCAGGAAGGCGTTCGCAAACGCGATACCCGCGATAGTTGCTGCACTGTGAACACGTTCACGCGCTACCGGATTTTTAGATCCTTCGTGGTAGGACGCTGGCAGATATTCTTTCAGCAGTTTCAGTGCCTGCAGTGCCTGACCATCAGAGAACTCAGATGCCAGTACAGAAACATAAGCTTCCATGGCGTGAGTTACTGCGTCCAGACCACCGAAAGCACACAGGGACTTCGGCATGTCCATAACCAGGTTGGCATCGACAATCGCCATATCCGGGGTCAGCGCATAGTCTGCCAGCGGATATTTCTGACCAGTAGCGTCGTCAGTTACAACCGCAAACGGAGTGACTTCAGAACCTGTACCAGAAGTGGTGGTGACAGCGATCATTTTCGCTTTCACGCCCATTTTCGGGAACTTGTAGATACGTTTACGGATATCCATAAAGCGCAGCGCCAGTTCTTCGAAGTGAGTTTCCGGATGTTCGTACATGACCCACATGATCTTCGCGGCGTCCATCGGGGAACCACCACCCAGCGCGATAATCACGTCTGGTTTGAAGGAGTTTGCCAGTTCTGCACCTTTACGAACGATGCTCAGGGTCGGGTCAGCTTCTACTTCGAAGAAGACTTCAGTTTCAACGCCTGCTGCTTTCAGTACGGAAGTGATCTGATCAGCATAACCATTGTTGAACAGGAAGCGGTCAGTCACGATGAGCGCACGTTTGTGGCCATCAGTAATCACTTCATCCAGCGCGATTGGCAGAGAGCCACGGCGGAAGTAGATAGATTTCGGAAGTTTGTGCCACAACATGTTTTCAGCTCGCTTAGCAACGGTTTTCTTGTTGATCAGGTGTTTCGGACCAACGTTTTCAGAGATGGAGTTACCACCCCAGGAACCACAACCCAGAGTCAGGGAAGGTGCGAGTTTGAAGTTATACAGGTCACCGATACCACCCTGAGACGCCGGGGTGTTGATCAGAATACGGGCCGTTTTCATTTTCTGACCGAAGTAGGCAACGCGAGCCGGTTGGTTATCCTGGTCAGTGTACAGGCAAGAGGTATGACCGATGCCGCCCATAGCAACCAGTTTCTCTGCTTTTTCTACCGCGTCTTCGAAATCTTTAGCACGGTACATTGCCAGAGTCGGGGACAGTTTTTCATGTGCGAACGGTTCGCTTTCATCAACAACGGTCACTTCACCGATCAGAATCTTGGTATTTTCTGGTACAGAGAAGCCTGCCAGTTCAGCAATTTTATAGGCTGGCTGACCAACGATAGCCGCGTTCAGCGCACCGTTTTTCAGGATAACATCCTGAACAGCTTTCAGCTCTTTACCCTGCAACAGATAGCCGCCGTGGGTTGCGAAACGTTCACGTACTGCGTCATAAACAGAGTCAACAACAACAACAGACTGTTCAGAAGCACAGATTACGCCGTTGTCGAAGGTTTTGGACATCAGTACAGATGCAACTGCACGTTTGATATCAGCAGTTTCATCGATAACAACTGGCGTGTTACCCGCGCCTACGCCGATAGCTGGTTTACCGGAGCTGTATGCGGCTTTAACCATGCCCGGACCACCGGTCGCGAGGATCAGGTTGATGTCTGGGTGGTGCATCAGTGCGTTAGACAGTTCAACCGAAGGTTGATCGATCCAGCCGATCAGATCTTTCGGAGCACCGGCAGCGATAGCAGCCTGCAGAACGATATCAGCTGCTTTGTTGGTTGCATCTTTTGCACGCGGGTGCGGGGAGAAGATAATGGCGTTACGGGTCTTCAGGCTGATCAGCGATTTGAAGATAGCAGTTGAAGTCGGGTTAGTGGTCGGAACGATACCGCAAATAATACCGATTGGTTCAGCGATAGTGATGGTACCAAAAGTGTCGTCTTCAGACAGAACACCACAGGTTTTTTCATCTTTATAGGCGTTGTAGATATATTCAGAAGCAAAGTGGTTTTTGATTACTTTATCTTCGACGATACCCATGCCGGATTCGGCAACGGCCATTTTCGCGAGTGGGATTCGAGCATCTGCAGCTGCCAGGGCGGCGGCGCGGAAGATTTTGTCTACTTGCTCTTGAGTGAAACTGGCATATTCACGCTGGGCTTTTTTTACACGCTCTACGAGTGCGTTAAGTTCAGCGACATTAGTAACAGCCATAATGCTCTCCTGATAATGTTAAACTTTTTTAGTAAATCATCTGCTCGAATACGAGAGTATAGTCAGTGCGGTGATGATTTGCTTAACCGATGAAAATCAAAAGCTTACTCGCGCTCACACTCACTGTGATTTACTAAAAGAGTTTAAACATTAGAGCTATTTATCTCTAATGCGTCACTTCCAGGTGGCGTAAGCAAGATTACTCACTTCTGGGTACTGATTACGTGATCCAAATCAAATTTTTGCGAAGCTGACACCTTTCAGCATCGCTTTTCGCCATTATAGCTAACAGTTAATAAATTGTAGTATGGTTTGTTGGTTACATTAGCATGTTTTGTACAACTAGATAACAATAACGAATGATAGCAATTTTAAGTAGTTAGGAGGTGAAAAATGCGGTTAAAAGGCGTATTGTCAGCGCGTCTTTTTAACCTTTTTATGGCTAACATTATCCGGCTTTTGCTTCGGAGCTAACCGTGATTCAGACCCTTTTTGATTTTCCCGTTTACTTCAAATTTTTCATCGGGTTATTTGCGCTGGTCAACCCGGTAGGGATTATTCCCGTCTTTATCAGCATGACCAGTTATCAGACAGCGGCAGCGCGAAACAAAACGAACCTTACAGCCAACCTGTCTGTGGCCATTATCTTGTGGATCTCGCTTTTTCTCGGCGACACGATTCTGCAACTTTTTGGTATATCAATTGATTCATTCCGTATCGCCGGTGGCATCCTGGTGGTGACAATAGCGATGTCGATGATCAGCGGCAAGCTTGGCGAGGATAAACAGAACAAGCAAGAAAAATCAGAAACCGCGGTACGTGAAAGCATTGGTGTGGTGCCGTTGGCGTTGCCGTTGATGGCGGGGCCAGGGGCGATCAGTTCTACCATCGTCTGGGGTACGCGTTATCACAGCATTAGCTATCTGTTTGGTTTCTTTGTGGCTATTGCTTTGTTCGCTTTATGTTGCTGGGGATTGTTCCGCATGGCACCGTGGCTGGTACGGGTTTTACGCCAGACCGGCATCAACGTGATTACGCGTATTATGGGGCTATTGCTGATGGCATTGGGGATTGAATTTATCGTTACTGGTATTAAGGGGATTTTCCCCGGCCTGCTTAATTAATTCCTTTCAAATGAAACGGAGCTGCCATGCTCCGTTTACTTCGTCATTATTTTTACTTTGTTCCCGCGCAGTTATCAAAAGCAAAAGGAATGGGTAAAAATATTCTTCTCAAATTACAGTTAGTTATAAGGATTTCCTTAACTGCTTCTCCTCACCATCATGTTATTTTCGCCACATCATAATCCTGGGCTTGCTGAAGAATAATTGAAATGATATTAGTAATTCCACTGCCTTTGGTAGAGGAAAGTGCTAAATAATAATCAATTGTTAAATTATTGTGCATTTCACTACTGGAACTGTAATCAGAAAAGATAGACATGCTTAACCAATCTCTATTTGATTGAATTGAAAGATGTTTGTTAAGACATGGATGCAAACTATAGATTCTGATACGGTCAATAAAAGAGAATTGCTTAACAATTTTGCAAAATGTATTGGCGAGTAAGAAGCGCATTTGGTACTTTCCGGGCAACCGCCAGACAATTTTTATTGGTAATGAGAATAATTAACAATTAAAGAGCGTCGCGAAAGAATAATGTGTCTCGACAGGGGAGACACAGTACGAATCGACATAAGGTGATCGTCTGAATCACCAGAATAAATAAAGTCAGTGATAGCAATCCGTAACGATAAAGTAACCTGACAGCAGAAAGTCTCCGAGCCTGTGCAGGGTCCCAATCCGGGATTACACATGCTGGTTAATACCAGTAATTATAATGAGGGAGTCCAAAAAACAATGACCAACATCACCAAGAGAAGTTTAGTAGCAGCTGGCGTTCTGGCTGCGCTTATGGCAGGGAATGTCGCGCTGGCAGCTGATGTACCCGCAGGCGTCACACTGGCGGAAAAACAAACGCTGGTACGTAACAATGGTTCAGAAGTTCAGTCATTAGATCCGCATAAAATTGAAGGTGTTCCGGAGTCTAATATCAGCCGAGACCTGTTTGAAGGCTTACTGGTCAGCGATCTTGACGGTCATCCGGCACCTGGCGTCGCTGAATCCTGGGATAATAAAGACGCGAAAGTCTGGACCTTCCATTTGCGTAAAGATGCGAAATGGTCTGATGGCACGCCAGTCACAGCACAAGACTTTGTGTATAGCTGGCAACGTTCTGTTGATCCAAACACCGCTTCTCCGTATGCCAGTTATCTGCAATATGGGCATATCGCCGGTATTGATGAAATTCTTGAAGGGAAAAAACCGATTACCGATCTCGGCGTGAAAGCTATTGATGATCACACATTAGAAGTCACCTTAAGTGAACCTGTTCCGTACTTCTATAAATTACTTGTTCACCCATCAACTTCACCGGTGCCAAAAGCCTCTATCGAGAAATTCGGCGAAAAATGGACCCAGCCTGGTAATATCATCACCAACGGTGCCTATACCTTAAAAGATTGGGTCGTAAACGAACGAATCGTTCTTGAACGCAGCCCAACCTACTGGAACAACGCGAAAACCGTTATTAACCAGGTAACCTATTTGCCTATTGCTTCTGAAGTTACCGATGTCAACCGCTACCGTAGTGGTGAAATCGACATGACTTATAACAACATGCCGATCGAATTGTTCCAGAAGCTGAAAAAAGAGATCCCGGACGAAGTTCACGTTGATCCATACCTGTGCACTTATTATTACGAAATTAACAACCAGAAACCGCCATTCAACGATGTACGTGTGCGTACCGCACTGAAACTGGGTATGGACCGCGATATCATTGTTAATAAAGTGAAAGCGCAGGGCGACATGCCCGCCTATGGTTACACTCCACCGTATACTGATGGCGCAAAATTGACTCAGCCGGAATGGTTTGGCTGGAGCCAGGAAAAACGTAACGAAGAAGCGAAAAAACTGCTGGCTGAAGCGGGTTATACCGCAGACAAACCGTTGACCATCAACCTGTTGTATAACACCTCCGATCTCCATAAAAAGCTGGCGATTGCTGCCTCTTCATTGTGGAAGAAAAACATTGGTGTAAACGTCAAACTGGTTAACCAGGAGTGGAAAACGTTCCTCGACACCCGTCACCAGGGCACTTTTGATGTGGCCCGTGCAGGCTGGTGTGCAGACTACAACGAACCAACTTCCTTCCTGAACACCATGCTGTCGAACAGCTCGATGAATACCGCGCATTATAAGAGCCCGGCCTTTGACAGCATTATGGCGGAAACGCTGAAAGCGACTGACGAGGCGCAGCGCACAGCTCTGTACACTAAAGCAGAACAACAGCTGGATAAGGATTCGGCCATTGTTCCTGTTTATTACTACGTGAATGCGCGTCTGGTGAAACCGTGGGTTGGTGGCTATACCGGCAAAGATCCGCTGGATAATACCTACACCCGGAATATGTACATTGTGAAGCACTAATGGCAATACGTGGGGCAGGAGTGTCCTGCTCCACGGTGTCTGATTTTTATCGCATTACAGAAGGCACAGGCCAGAAGGTAGGGCAATGTTAAAATTTATTCTACGTCGCTGTCTGGAAGCGATTCCGACGCTATTTATTCTTATTACTATTTCGTTCTTCATGATGCGCCTCGCGCCGGGAAGCCCTTTTACCGGCGAACGTACTTTACCGCCAGAAGTGATGGCCAATATCGAAGCGAAATATCATCTTAATGATCCGATCATGACTCAGTATTTCAGTTACCTGAAACAACTGGCGCATGGCGATTTCGGTCCGTCTTTTAAATATAAAGATTATTCGGTCAATGACCTGGTAGCCTCCAGCTTTCCGGTTTCAGCAAAACTGGGAGCCGCTGCATTTTTCCTTGCGGTAGTACTGGGCGTTAGTGCTGGCGTTATTGCTGCATTAAAACAAAACACCAAATGGGACTATACAGTGATGGGGCTGGCAATGACCGGGGTGGTTATCCCCAGTTTTGTGGTTGCGCCATTATTAGTCATGATATTTGCGATCATTTTGCATTGGCTACCGGGCGGTGGCTGGAATGGCGGGGCGCTTAAATTCATGATACTGCCAATGGTGGCGTTGTCACTCGCCTATATCGCCAGTATCGCGCGTATTACCCGTGGCTCTATGATTGAGGTTTTACACTCCAACTTTATTCGTACCGCCAGGGCGAAAGGGTTACCTATGCGGCGGATCATTTTACGCCACGCACTAAAACCTGCTCTGTTACCCGTGCTCTCCTATATGGGCCCTGCATTTGTCGGCATTATTACCGGTTCTATGGTCATCGAAACCATTTATGGTTTACCGGGGATTGGGCAATTGTTCGTTAATGGCGCATTGAATCGTGACTATTCCTTAGTGTTAAGTCTGACCATTCTGGTTGGCGCGTTAACCATTTTGTTTAATGCCATTGTCGATGTGCTATATGCGGTTATCGACCCGAAAATCCGTTACTGATACTGGAGCTCGCGATGATGTTAAGTAAGAAAAACAGCGAGACGCTGGAAAATTTCAGTGAAAAGCTGGAGGTCGAAGGGCGCAGCTTGTGGCAGGACGCACGTCGACGTTTTATGCATAACCGTGCGGCGGTTGCCAGTCTGATAGTGCTGGTGCTAATCGCGTTATTTGTAATCCTGGCACCGATGCTTTCGCAGTTTGCCTATGACGATACTGACTGGGCGATGATGTCCAGCGCCCCAGATATGGAGTCCGGTCACTACTTTGGTACTGACTCATCCGGTCGCGACCTGCTTGTGCGTGTTGCGATTGGCGGGCGTATCTCACTCATGGTCGGTGTTGCTGCGGCACTGGTGGCAGTGGTCGTGGGGACACTTTATGGTTCGCTTTCCGGTTATCTGGGCGGTAAAGTGGATTCGGTAATGATGCGTCTGCTGGAAATCCTCAACTCCTTCCCATTCATGTTCTTCGTCATTTTGCTGGTGACCTTTTTCGGTCAAAACATCCTGCTGATTTTCGTGGCGATTGGCATGGTTTCCTGGCTGGATATGGCTCGTATTGTGCGTGGGCAAACCCTGAGTCTGAAGCGTAAAGAGTTTATTGAGGCGGCACAAGTTGGCGGTGTATCGACGCCGGGCATTGTTATTCGCCACATTGTACCGAACGTACTCGGTGTGGTGGTGGTCTACGCATCGCTACTGGTGCCCAGCATGATCCTCTTTGAATCTTTCCTTAGCTTCCTGGGGTTGGGGACGCAAGAGCCGTTAAGCAGCTGGGGCGCATTGCTGAGTGATGGCGCGAACTCGATGGAAGTCTCTCCATGGTTACTGTTGTTCCCAGCGGGATTCCTCGTGGTGACGCTATTTTGTTTCAACTTTATCGGCGATGGCTTGCGTGATGCCCTCGACCCGAAAGATCGTTAAGGAGTGCAGCCATGAGCGTAATTGAAACTGCAACTGTGCCGCTCGCACAACAACAGGCTGACGCACTGCTGAACGTGAAAGATTTGCGTGTCACCTTTAGTACCCCGGATGGCGACGTCACGGCGGTCAATGATTTGAATTTTTCTCTACGTGCCGGAGAAACGCTGGGCATTGTAGGTGAGTCTGGTTCGGGTAAATCGCAAACTGCATTTGCGTTGATGGGCCTGCTGGCTGCCAACGGACGTATTGGCGGATCGGCAACCTTCAATGGGCGTGAAATCCTCAATTTGCCAGAGCGTGAACTCAATAAACTGCGTGCTGAACAAATCTCAATGATTTTTCAGGATCCGATGACTTCGTTGAATCCCTATATGCGCGTCGGTGAGCAGTTGATGGAAGTGCTGATGTTGCATAAGAACATGAGCAAAGCTGAGGCGTTTGAAGAGTCGGTGCGGATGCTCGATGCGGTAAAAATGCCGGAAGCACGTAAACGCATGAAAATGTACCCGCATGAATTTTCTGGTGGCATGCGTCAGCGAGTCATGATTGCGATGGCATTGCTATGTCGACCTAAGCTACTGATTGCTGATGAACCCACTACTGCGCTGGACGTCACCGTACAGGCGCAGATCATGACGCTATTGAATGAACTGAAGCGGGAATTTAATACCGCCATCATTATGATCACCCACGATCTTGGCGTGGTGGCAGGGATCTGCGACAAAGTGCTGGTAATGTACGCCGGGCGCACGATGGAATATGGCAACGCGCGCGATGTCTTTTATCAACCCGTTCATCCTTATTCTATCGGTTTACTCAACGCGGTGCCGCGTCTCGATGCGGAAGGTGAAACAATGTTGACCATCCCGGGTAATCCGCCAAACCTGTTGCGATTACCGAAAGGTTGCCCGTTCCAGCCACGTTGTCCGCATGCGATGGAAATTTGTAGTAGCGCACCGCCGCTGGAAGAGTTTACGCCTGGCCGTCTGCGTGCTTGCTTTAAACCGGTGGAGGAACTGTTATGAATGCTGTAACCGAAGGAAGAAAAGTCCTCCTCGAAATCGCCGATCTGAAAGTGCACTTTGAAATCAAAGATGGCAAACAGTGGTTCTGGCAACCGCCGAAAACGCTCAAAGCCGTAGATGGTGTAACTCTTCGCCTGTATGAAGGGGAAACATTAGGTGTGGTAGGGGAGTCGGGATGCGGTAAGTCCACCTTTGCTCGCGCCATCATTGGCCTGGTTAAAGCGACCGACGGTCATGTTGCCTGGTTAGGTAAAGAGTTGCTGGGCATGAAGCCCGATGAATGGCGTGCCGTTCGCAGTGATATTCAGATGATTTTCCAGGATCCATTGGCATCGCTTAACCCGCGTATGACCATCGGCGAGATCATCGCTGAACCACTGCGTACTTATCATCCGAAAATGTCACGCCAGGAAGTTCGCGAGCGCGTGAAGGCGATGATGCTGAAAGTCGGGTTATTGCCTAACCTGATTAACCGCTATCCGCATGAGTTCTCTGGTGGGCAGTGCCAGCGTATCGGGATTGCTCGTGCTCTTATTCTTGAACCGAAGCTGATTATCTGTGATGAGCCGGTGTCGGCGCTGGACGTGTCAATTCAGGCGCAGGTGGTCAACCTGCTCCAGCAGCTGCAACGCGAGATGGGATTGTCATTAATTTTTATCGCTCACGACCTGGCCGTGGTAAAACACATTTCCGATCGTGTGCTGGTGATGTATCTCGGCCATGCGGTAGAACTGGGGACCTATGATGAGGTCTACCACAATCCGCTACATCCTTACACCAGGGCATTGATGTCGGCAGTCCCCATACCTGATCCGGATCTGGAGAAGAACAAAACTATCCAGTTACTGGAAGGAGAATTACCGTCGCCGATCAACCCGCCTTCCGGTTGTGTTTTCCGTACCCGTTGCCCGATTGCCGGTCCAGAGTGTGCCAAAACACGTCCTGTGCTGGAGGGGAGTTTCAGACACGCCGTGTCTTGCCTGAAAGTCGATCCGCTTTAAACAAAATAAGGGCTGACAGTTGTCAGCCCTTTTTCACGCCGAAAGCGATTATTTATTCCCGCCAGATGATATGGCACAGTTTGTGATCTTTTTCGCGGCATAACAGAATGCGGGCGAAAACATCGTTGATTTCACCATCTTCACTGTCCGCCAGACCAATCACCACTTCGGCAAAAAAGTCCGGGTTCAAATCGAAATCAACATGTTCCTGCCAGTCTTCTGCCGGATCGAATAACTCCGCGCCGCCGCGCTCTTCAAACTGAAGATTGAACAGCAGAACATCAGCTGGATCGAGATTGTCGGCAGCCAGTTCGAGAAAAATATCGTAGGCCTGCTCAAGCGTTTCATCTTCAGTCAAGCGATTGTTTAGATCCATATCCATAGTCACTACCTGTTTAACCTCTGTTGGCGACGTTTTACAGCAACGGGCTGAAGAAGTAAAACAGTCGCTCGGCGACACGTTGCCATAATGGGCGTTTTAGCCATAAACGGGCATCGAGCAGACGAGAACGCGAAATATAATCGTCCTGAACGGCGGCGAGGTCAGCACCAAACCCTTTATCGTCGATTGCCAGGGTAATCTCGAAATTCAGCCACAGACTACGCATATCAAGGTTAACGGTACCAACCAGACTTAATTCGCCATCGACCAGCACGCTCTTGGTATGCAATAACCCGCCTTCAAACTGATAAATTTTAACCCCAGCAGCCAGCAGTTCCGTAAAGAACGCGCGACTGGCCCAGCCAACCAGCATTGAATCATTTTTTCGCGGAAGGATAATACTGACATCCACCCCGCGCTGCGCCGCCGTGCAAATCGCATGAAGTAAATCATCGCTGGGCACAAAGTAGGGCGTTGTCATGATCAAATATTCACGTGCCGAATAAGCCGCAGTCAGTAATGCCTGGTGAATGAGATCTTCCGGAAAGCCGGGGCCAGAAGCAATTGTGTGAATGGTGTGACCGCTGGCCTGCTCAAACGGCATAATATTGACATCTGGTGGTGGCGGCAGAATACGTTTCCCGGTTTCAATCTCCCAGTCGCAGGAATATATAATCCCCATCGCGGTGGCGATCGGACCTTCCATACGCGCCATCAGATCAATCCATTGCCCTACACCCGCATCCTGTTTGAAGTAGCGAGGGTCGACCATATTCATGCTGCCGGTGTACGCGATGTAATTATCGATCATGATCATCTTGCGATGTTGGCGCAGATCCATACGGCGTAAAAACACACGCATCAGATTGACCTTTAATGCTTCGACCACTTCAATGCCGGCATTACGCATTAGCTCTGGCCACGGGCTGCGGAAAAAAGCCACACTTCCGGCGGAGTCGAGCATTAGTCGGCAATGAATACCACGACGTGCAGCGGCCATTAAAGATTCTGCCACCTGGTCCGCCATGCCGCCGGGTTGCCAGATATAAAACACCATCTCAATATTATGGCGAGCGAGCTGGATGTCGCGGATTAACGCCTGCATCACATCATCTGACTCGGTCATCAGTTGCAGCTGATTCCCTTTGACCCCAGCGATCCCCTGACGACGCTCACAAAGCTTGAATAATGGCGCTGCGACACTGCTGTTTTCTTCGGCGAAGATATGCTTACAGGCTTTAAGGTCGTTAAGCCATTTTGCGGTGGAAGGCCACATCGCTCTGGCGCGCTCAGCGCGGCGTTTGCCTAAATGGAGCTCGCCAACGGCAAGATAGGCAATAATTCCGACTAAGGGCAGAATGTAAATGATCAACAGCCAGGCCATCGCGGAGGGAACTGCGCGTCGTTTCATTAGAATGCGTAAAGTTACGCCTGCAATGAGCAACCAGTATCCCAGAATGGCCAACCAACTCACCAACGTATAAACGGTTGTCATAGATTAGAAATCCTTTTGAAAGCGCATTGTTATGAGTTTACGCATATGGATTCATCTGGCAAATAAAAACGCGGGAAAAGCACTGGTCAGCGTCGGGGTCGGGGGTATAATGACCATTCTGTTATTGCATAGAGTAGTTAACATGAAGCGGAGTAGAACGGAAGTGGGGCGCTGGCGCATGCAGCGTCAGGCTAGCCGACGTAAATCGCGTTGGCTTGAGGGGCAGTCGCGCCGAAATATGCGTATCCACAGCATCAGGAAGTGCATTCTAAACAAACAGCGTAACTCGTTATTGTTTGCGATCTACAATATCTAAATGTTCTGGGCACCATTGCGGTGCCCAATAAGTTTGCCCTTTCGTCTTCAAACTCTATTTTTGCGCCGATTCTTTATTGTCAGCTTTCGTTTCTTGTTCATCGTTATCGCTGAAAATACCATGACCGGAGTTCAACAACATTGAAACGAGCATATCATTATTAATCTCTTCACCATTTAAAACTCGTGCCAGAATTTCGCTGCCAAACAGTTGCGGCGAGAGAATGATATCCGGATGTACCATCTTAATCTTATTCAGGTTTTTGCTATCACTGACGGCGAGAACTGTTTTGACATCACTGCTCATATCTTTTGCCGATAGTACAACAAACGCGTTATCAGCATCGTTATCACTCAGCGCCAGAATGGCCCGGCATCGATCGATTCCTGCTTTCTTTAATACTGAACTGTCATTACTGTCACCGGGGATAACATCAGCGTTATCACCTAAGCGTTGCTCAAGTTGCTTGATATCATCTTCAGGCAAGTTGCTGATAACCGTTACATTTTGTCCGCGTTGATTCAGTTGCAGAATCGTATTGATGGCGAGAATCGAATGCCCGCAAACAATAAAATGATCTTTACGATGCATTGTATGATTTTTTCCTTTTACAAGTTTGTTGAATCCCCCGCGGATAAGCGGACCAAAAATTGAAGTCATGGAGGTGGCAAAAACGGTAATGCCGGAAATAATGACCGAAATAGTGAATAATCGTGCTGATTCAGAAACAGGGACAATATCGCCATAGCCGACGGTTGACATGGTTTCTATCGAAAAATAGAACGCGGTCATCAAACTTTCTATTCGCGGATTAAAACCTTCGCTTAAATAAAGCGCACCGTAGGTGGAGTAAAACAGTAACGTCGTGAAACTAATAAATGCGAAAATTGTCCCGGCTGCGGCGCTACTGTGGGAGAAGTCTTTGCGCAGTATCAGCAAAAACACCAGCGTAAAAATGCAAAATCCAATACTAAATTTCAGCCAGGGATAAAAATGCAGGGTGTAAATTAGCGCTATCAACAACAAAATGATACTGATTGCCCATGCGAGCTTTGCCCGGAACAGTAAGCCAATGGAGTTCAGGACAAGAAAGACGCCGAGCATAAAGAGTGGGGCATTTGCCAGCAAGGAGAGATCTAATTCTGAAAAGGCTTTGATATGGAAAATATCAAGCAAATTGACCGACATACCATAGATTGTTTTAAAAATAAGCAATCCATTTAAAAAGACGGCCAGCGCGAGAATGTCGTGCCGTAGGGTCACCCATAAATTTGTTGCTGTTTGTTTGAATGTAGTCCAGTGACTCACTGATACCTCTGTAACCACAATTTTGTTTAATTATCTCAACGTGCACATTTTCTGAACATACATGCAGCACGTGAATGTGTTAAACAATAGTAGATGACTTTATCTGAAGTAATCAAAGGTTTTGAGTGAGCAACTCTGCGTCAGGAAAGGGCATTTTTCCTGAATATGCTCACATCATATAAAGAAATACAGATAAAGTTATTATCTGCTTGTGGGGGTGAATGCACTGACAGACCTATAAGGAAAGGCCAAACTAGAACACGGTTGCTAAAACCGTGCCCTTAAATATTGAATCTCTATTCAGAACACTTTCTTAAATGGTTTCACTGAAACGTGTTCATAGACTCCTGCCGCCACGTACGGGTCAGCATCGGCCCAGGCCTGAGCTGCTTCCAGCGATTCAAATTCAGCAATAACGGTTGAGCCAGTAAATCCCGCAGCCCCTGGATCGTTACTGTCTACTGCTGGCATTGGACCGGCGGTCAACAATCGACCTTCATCATGCAGTAACTGTAAACGTGCTAAATGTGCCGGACGAACGGAAAGGCGTTTTTCGAGGCTATCAGCTTTGTCTTGAGCGTAAATAACATACAACACGGGCACAACTCCTTGTTCGGGAAAGTTGTAAAGTACGTTATTTGAAAGGGCGAAGATCTGCAACGGAAAGATGATGTCTTTGTTAAGACCATGCATAAAGTAAGGTCAATTACGCCAAAAATGACATTTTCACTGATCCTGATCGTCTTGCCTTATTGAATATGATTGCTATTTGCATTTAAAATCGAGGCCTGGTTTTTCTACTGAAATGATTATGACTTCAATGACCCTTGATTTACCTCGCCGCTTCCCCTGGCCGACGTTACTTTCGGTCTGCATTCATGGTGCTGTTGTGGCGGGTCTGCTCTATACCTCGGTACATCAGGTTATTGAACTACCTGCGCCTGCGCAGCCAATTTCTGTCACGATGGTTGCGCCTGCGGATCTCGAACCGCCACAAGCCGTTCAGCCGCCACCGGAGCCGGTGGTAGAGCCAGAACCGGAACCTGAGCCGATCCCTGAACCGCCAAAAGAAGCACCGGTGGTCATTGAAAAGCCTAAGCCGAAACCTAAGCCAAAACCGAAGCCGGTGAAAAAGGTACAGGAGCAGCCAAAACGCGATGTCAAACCCGTAGAGTCGCGTCCGGCATCACCGTTTGAAAATACGGCACCCGCGCGCCCGACATCAAGTACGGCGACGGCTGCAACCAGCAAGCCGGTTACAAGTGTGGCTTCAGGACCACGCGCATTAAGTCGCAATCAGCCGCAGTATCCGGCACGAGCACAGGCATTGCGCATTGAAGGGCAGGTTAAAGTTAAATTTGATGTCACGCCGGATGGTCGCGTGGATAACGTGCAAATCCTCTCAGCCAAGCCTGCGAACATGTTTGAGCGTGAGGTGAAAAATGCGATGCGCAGATGGCGTTATGAGCCGGGTAAGCCAGGCAGTGGGATTGTGGTGAATATCCTGTTTAAAATTAACGGCACCACCGAAATTCAGTAAGCAGAAAGTCAAAAGCCTCCGACCGGAGGCTTTTGACTATTACTCAACAGGTAAGGCGCGAGGTTTTCCTTCAGGATCAACCGCGACATACTTAAATAATGCTTCTGTCGCTTTATAGCGTTGCCCGATGGGTTCAGACGCGACTTTTTTCACCCACACTTCAATATTAATGCTGACCGATG
Organism: Escherichia sp. MOD1-EC6021; assembly: GCF_002965245.1. NCBI lineage: Bacteria > Pseudomonadati > Pseudomonadota > Gammaproteobacteria > Enterobacterales > Enterobacteriaceae > Escherichia > Escherichia sp. MOD1-EC6021. Next base: position 92,155 of record NZ_PTRU01000004.1, read on the forward strand.
TCGTCCCTTTCTGGACACAGCGTGCATAGCAGCACACCACATCGCCGACCGCAACCGGTCGTAAGAAAGTCATTCCTTCAACCCGCACGGTCACTACGCGACCGTGCGCAATTTCTTTCGCCAGAATAGCGCCGCCAATATCCATTTGTGACATTAACCAACCACCAAAGATGTCACCATTGGCATTGGTATCGGCGGGCATGGCTAAAGTACGTAAAACAAGATCGCCCTGAGGGACGTTATGTGTTGTAGACATGGTAAAACCGACTTAAAAGGAAAATCACAGGCGCGATGCTACTATGATTTTACTGAGGAGAACAGAGGAGATACAGTGCCAGCCCCGAAGGACTGGCAGTCTGGTTAGGATTTATCTTCCTGCGGCATGTGGCGGTAGATATAGATACCGCTTAACAATGTGAAGATTAAGGTAAGAGCGGTCAGGCCAAACACTTTAAAGTTGACCCAAATATTTTGCGGCAGCCAGAATGCGATGTAGATGTTTGCCAGACCGCAAAGGATAAAGAAAACAGCCCAGGCCAGATTCAGCTTCGACCATACCGGTTGCGGCAGCGTGAGTTCTTTACCCAGCATCCGCTGAATTAGCGGCTTTTTCATCACCCATTGGCTGACTAACAGGGCACCTGCAAACAGGGCATAAATGACAGTAACCTTCCATTTAATAAACTCATCATTGTGGAAGAACAGCGTCAAGCCACCGAAGACGACCACCAGAACAAAAGTGATCAGGGCCATCTTCTCAACTTTACGAAAGCGAACCCAGCTATATATAAGCACAATCGCCGTGGCGACGATCAGCGCCGCAGTAGCCGCATAGATGTCATAAATCTTGTAAAACGCGAAAAAGACAACCAGCGGTAAAAAATCAAGAAACTGCTTCATTTTACGATTCCGTAATCAAATGCTTAAGGTTATTGGCGAATCAACATATACAGGCGGAACAGATAGATGAGCAGTACGGCTGAAATCATGTTGCTCAAAGTGTTCGCCAGTACGGCACCAATTTCCGGGGTTAATGCGGCAAAAGAAGAGGCAAAAAGCAGCAACAGTGTTTTTGCCAGCAACCAGCTCAGTACTGCGGGTGCCACCAGACGCATATTCGCCCATGTCAGCCGCATACTGCTACGCATCGAGGCAAAAATGCCCATTTTGTCCTGTACCAACATCACCGGTGCCAGAGCCAGTAAAATGGCCATGATAATTCCCGGAACGACCACCAGCATGATGCCAATCTGTACTAAAAGGGTAGTCAGAAAAATCAGAATAAATAACTTTGGCAATATCGGCGCACTGGCACCAATAGCTCGAAGCGCACTGACTCTCTGACCCGCAGACACCAGCTGGATAATTAATATTACGCCTCCGGCGAGAATGGCGTTACCGATTAATCCTGAAAAAGTGGACGCCGCTGAAGCCTGCAGCAAAATTTGTTGCTGTTCAGGTGACATATTCTGAACCAGGTCGAACAACCCACTACTGCCGCTAACGGGCACGCCGTCATTGAGCTGAGCAAGCTGTGCATCACTGGGTGAGAAAACATGCCCTAACACCACTGTGATAAACGCACATAGCAACGATACCAACAGAATGGTCATAAATTGATTACGGAAGAAATTTCCGGTGTCACGGTATACGGACTGCGCCGTGATAGACATGCACTCTCCTTGAGTTTTATGCAGGTGTTAATTAGCGGGCAATTGTACCCTGGTTAAGCCTCGGGTGGCAGCATCAGGTCTTGTATGGAAAAGCATATCTTTGTAAAGCTGAGGTAATTGCGGGTCTAAGCTATGGGCAAACCGCAGCAAGTGGCGAGCGAGTTAATGTTTGCGTAGTGAAATATATAGGAATTGATTTAAATCACATTAACCAGGATTCACAGTGCAACTTCTAAATTAATCCAGATCAATAAAGGGTGAATTATCATATATAATGTGATCTGTGTAGGATCATTTGTTACTCCAATGTGGGTATATTCGTCACGTTTTTATAACCATAACGACGGAGCGGATATGAAAAAGTTAACAGTGGCGGCTTTGGCAGTAACAACTCTTCTTTCTGGCAGTGCCTTTGCGCATGAAGCAGGCGAGTTTTTTATGCGTGCAGGTTCTGCAACTGTACGTCCAACAGAAGGTGCTGGTGGTACATTAGGAAGTCTGGGTGGATTTAGCGTGACCAATAACACTCAACTGGGTCTGACGTTTACTTATATGGCGACCGACAATATTGGTGTGGAATTACTGGCAGCGACGCCGTTCCGCCATAAAATCGGTACCCGGGCGACCGGTGATATTGCAACCGTTCATCATCTGCCGCCAACACTGATGGCGCAGTGGTATTTTGGCGATGCCAGCAGCAAATTCCGTCCTTACGTTGGTGCAGGTATCAACTACACCACATTCTTTGATAATGGATTTAACGATCATGGCAAAGAAGCGGGGCTATCCGATCTCAGTCTGAAAGATTCCTGGGGAGCTGCCGGGCAGGTGGGGGTTGATTATCTGATTAACCGTGACTGGTTGGTGAACATGTCAGTCTGGTACATGGATATTGACACCACCGCAAATTATAAGCTGGGTGGTGCACAGCAACACGATAGCGTACGCCTCGATCCGTGGGTGTTTATGTTCTCAGCTGGATATCGTTTTTAATTCCGCACAAAAATGACCCCGTGATTACGGGGTCAAGAAGGACATGGCATAAAGGGTATTATTTCTTCGCTTCTACGCCATCAGTTTCGGAGCGAATTAAAAATTTCTCCGTTGTTTGCGGAATATGCTGAATCAGCCAGTCGGCCATTTGCTTTTCCTCATTTAAAATCGCTTCGATAATCGGAATTGAGGCTGTATCACCGGCATTTTTTGCTGCTGCTAAGAGTGAGGTATAACAGGCGATTTCAAATTGCTCGAAGACATATCCGCTAATAGAGCCTTTGACTATTTCATCAGAAGGGAATATACCACCGATTGACTGCCCAAGTGCAGCCATTTTACTCATAGAATCTTTAATGACTGAGCGTGAAATGTCATTACGATCAAGAATAGTTTCCAGTTGTACAATCTGGTTTTTGGTTTCACTAACATGTTGTTCAATACGAGCGCGTAGCTCAGGATAATTATCTATGCGGCTGGCCATGGATTCAAGCATAGATTCTGCTTGCTTTTCCATTGCGTGGGCGTCACGTAACCAGTCGTGATAATGTTCAATACGATTCATGAAAATGTCCTCTTTATAAAATGACTAAAAGTTAAAGTTCATATTTCAGGCTTTATTTTCTGCTTTCTTATTTACGTTATTAAGGGCCAGATCAGTTAGTTTCATGTCGGTGGCCTTTTCTTCTTCCAGAGTTTCTTTCAGAAGCTTCGCTGCTTTACGATAACCTAATTGCTCAGCCAGTGTCGCTAATGTCCCATAACTGGCGATCTCATAGTGCTCAACTTTCTGTGCAGCGGCAATCAGTGCGGCATCACGTACTTCGTTTTTCTCGGTACTTTCGATGACCTCATTAGCTTCTTCAATGAGACCTTCCATTGCCACACATTTCATGCGCTTAATTTTCAGATTCGGTTCAGATTCCACAACTTGATCAATACGTTCAATCTGTCCATGAGTTTCCTCGAGGTGTGCATGAAAAGCCTGACTTAATTTTTCGTTAGATGTTGCTCTGGCGAGTTTTGCTAGTGCCCGTGTTAATTGTTTTTCTGCACTGTAGGTGTCTGAAAGCAGGTGAATAAATACATCTTCAATGGACTTCATATTCATATTTTTCTCCAGTGAAATCACTGCGAGCCATACGGCCCGCAGAGGCAATTATCTTTATCAACGTCAGCTGATATTAATAATTAACGGCGGATCAGGATTTTCCTGATTTATTTCCACCGCTGTGCTGACCGCCTTTTTTACCCGCTTCGGATGCGCGTTGCGGATCATTTTTAAAATTACCGCCGCTGTGTTGACCGCCTTTACGGCCAGCGTCGGATGCCTTCTCACGATCTTCGGCGAAATTTCCTGAACCACCACGATGTTCGGCCATGTTATTTCTCCCGTTGCGTTGCATTGTTTCATTAATATGAGTGTTGTGTGTCGACACTCATTAAAATTAGTCGGTAATGAGAATTAGTCAAATTGAGCAAAGTGAGAAGGAATGTGAAAAATATATTTTGAAAAAGACTTTCGATATATTCATAAATACCCAAGAAATAAGTGGGTTAGAGAAAATTATTGATTTTAGTAGTGTTTTGTTGCGGGATTAATTTGTTTGATTATATTACTTTTGGGCGGAAAAATGACGTAAGTTGACGTACGTCAGGGGTAAGCGAAACGGTAAAAAGATAAATAATAAATGAATTTAGGATTTTTCCTGCTTCATTAAAGATAGTTAAAATGCCGCCAGCGGAACTGGCGGCTGTGGGATTAACTGCGCGTCGCTGTTTTCATCGGTTGTACAAAAGCTTTCAGTACCGCCAGCATTTTCTCTGGCTCATTAATATGTTGCTCGATGATTTTAACAATTGCCGAACCAGAAATCGCGCCCGCCGCTCCTGCATCAATCGCTGCTTTTACCTGATCCGGGGCGGAAATACCAAATCCTTGCAATGGAGGCGCCGCGTTGTACTCCTTCAGCTTCGCAACCAGATGATTGAGAGGTAACGCGGCGCGGTTTTCAGCTCCGGTCACGCCCGCACGCGACAATAAATAGGTGTAACCACGGCCATAAGACGCAATCTGGCGCAGTAAATCCTCGTCGGCATTCGGCGGGCAAATAAAGATAGGTGCGACATTATGGCGCAACGCGGCCTGGCGGAAGGGCGCAGACTCTTCCACGGGCACATCGGCAACCAGCACCGAATCGACGCCGACTTTTTCGCACTGGGCATAAAACTCATCAATGCCTTTGTTAAACACCAGGTTGGCATACATCAAAAGGCCGATCGGAATGGTCGGGTACTTCTGGCGAATGAGTGCCAGCATCTCAAAGCACTGCGCCGGGGTCACACCTGCCGCAAAGGCACGCAGTGTGGCGTTTTGAATCGTCGGGCCATCTGCCAGTGGGTCGGAGAAGGGGATACCTAACTCCAGCGCGTCAGCACCGGCTTCAATTAGCGTATCGATAATTTTCAGCGACTGCTCAATGCCCGGATCACCGAGGGTGACGAAAGGAACGAATGCGCCTTCTTTGCGCTCCTTCAGTTGGGCAAACAGAGATTCATAGCGTTCCATCAGATTTCCCCTCGTGCTTTCAAAATATCGTGAACGGTGAAGATGTCTTTATCGCCGCGACCGGAAAGGTTAACCACCAGTAGCTGCTCTTTTTCCGGGTTTTCGCGCATCATTTTCAGTGCGTGGGCCAGCGCGTGGGAGGATTCCAGCGCCGGGATAATCCCTTCGTGCAGGCACAGCGTTTTAAAGGCTTCCAGTGCTTCATCATCGGTAATCGACACGTAATTAGCACGACCTATGCTGTTGAGATACGCATGCTGTGGGCCAACGGACGGGAAATCCAGCCCGGCAGAAATCGAGTAAGACTCTTCAATCTGCCCGTCTTCGGTTTGCATCATTGGCGCTTTCATACCGAAATAGATGCCCACGCGACCATGTTTTAACGGTGCGCCGTGCTCGCCAGTTTCGATACCGTGACCACCAGGCTCCACGCCGATCAGGCCGACGTCGGTTTCGTTGATGAAATCTGCAAACATGCCGATGGCATTCGAACCGCCGCCAACACAGGCAATAACGGCATCCGGCAGACGACCTTCTCTTTCCAGAATTTGCGCTTTCGTTTCTTCGCCAATCATCCGCTGAAACTCACGCACAATGGTCGGGTAAGGATGCGGGCCAGCTGCAGTGCCCAGCATATAGTGCGCGGTTTCATAACTGCCGGACCAGTCGCGTAGCGCCTCATTACAGGCATCTTTCAGCGTCGCGGAACCGCTATGCACCGGGATCACTTCCGCACCCATTAAGCGCATACGAAAAACGTTAGGCGACTGGCGTTCAACGTCTTTGGCACCCATATAAATACGGCATTTCAGGCCGAGCAGGGCGCTGGCAAGCGCAGAAGCCACGCCATGCTGACCAGCACCGGTTTCGGCGATGATTTCGGTTTTACCCATCCGCTTCGCCAGCAAAGCCTGGCCCAGAACCTGGTTAGTTTTATGTGCGCCGCCGTGCAGCAAATCTTCACGCTTCAGATACAGCGTGGTGTTAGTGCCGGCTGTAATGTTCTGACATTTGGTCAGCGCGGTTGGGCGCCCGGCATAGTTTTTCAGCAGGTCGTTGAACTGGGCCTGAAATTCAGGATCTTTTTGCGCGCTGACAAAAGCTTCTTCCAGCTGGCGCAGAGCAGGCATCAGGATTTGTGGCACGTACATGCCGCCAAACTCACCAAAATACGGGTTAAGTAATGTTGTCATTGTTCCTTTCCTTAATATGCGCGCAGCGTCTGGAAAACCGAGGCCAAAAGACGTGCGTCTTTGATGCCCGGTTGCGACTCTACAGCAGAATTAAAATCAAGCCCGGCGCAGCCGGTTTGTGCCGCTTCCACGCAGTTATCTGCGCCTAAGCCACCCGCCAGCAGAACGTTGCCAAGCGATTGACCGTTTAACAGTGACCAGTCGAAACGTTGTCCGCTCCCGCCCTGACCGTTGTCGAATACATATTTATCGATGTGCTGAAAATCGCGCGCGGGAAGAGTTTCACCGACACTTAAAGCCTTCCAGATGGCGACGTTTGCTGGCAGAACCTCACGCAGAGTGTCGATATACAGCTGATCTTCATTACCATGCAGTTGCACTGCCGCCAGCGATAACACCTTAGCTTTGTCCACCACATCGGCAATATCGTGATTGCGGAACACGCCAACGTATTGCAACGGTGCCGCAGCCATCACTTCCTGCGCCTGTTCAACGCTGACGCAACGGGGTGACGTTGTAACAAATATCAATCCACCGTAAATCGCGCCCGCGTCATGAGCTGCTTTAGCATCTTGCCCACGCGTCAGACCACACACTTTATTCTCACCCAGCAACACCCGGCGCACGGCGGCGTTCAAATCATCATGGGCCATTAGCGCCGAACCAATCAGAAAGCCGTTAGCGAAGTGGCTTAACTCACGCACCTGGGCGTAAGTATTGATGCCGGATTCGCTGATTACCGTCACGTTGTGCCCCAGTTTCGGCGCAAGCTCGCGGGTACGGTTAAGATCAATCGACAAGTCACGCAGATCGCGGTTGTTGATGCCAACGACTTTTGCTCCCAATGCAATGGCGCGCTCCAGCTCCTCTTCATTACTGACTTCGCTCAGCACGCCCATCTCCAGACTGTGGGCTACAGCAGCGAGCTGGCGATACTGATCGTCGTCCAGCACCGACAGCATTAATAAACAGGCATCGGCCTGGTAATAGCGCGCCAGATAGATCTGGTAAGGGTCGATAATAAAGTCTTTACACAAAATCGGCTGCGGGGCGATTTGGCTGACGATGGGGAGGAAATCAAAGCTCCCCTGAAAATATTTCTCATCAGTCAGCACCGAAATTGCCGAAGCGTAATGTTTATAAATGGCGGCAATGCGTGCCGGATCGAAATCATCACGGATCACGCCTTTTGACGGCGACGCTTTTTTGCATTCCAGAATAAACGCCGTGCGTGCGCCTTGCAGTGCATCATAAAAATGTCGCGTGCTCGGCTGAACCTCATTCTGAAAACTGGCCAGCGGTTGCTGCTGTTTGCGGGCTTCTACCCAAATCGCCTTGTCTGCGACGATTTTCGCTAAAACGGTTTGCATCATTTACCCTCGTGCCGCCAGTGCGGTGACTCTGTCGTAAGCGGAACCACTGCGCAGTACCTCAAGAACGGTTTGCGCATTGGCTTGCAGATCTTCATGGCCATGCAGGCGCATTAACATGGCGACATTCGCCGCGACGGCTGCTTCATGGGCGGCGTCGCCTTTACCTTGTAACAAGCGTGTTAAAATGTCACGGTTTTCTTCCGGTGTTCCGCCTGCCAGTTGCTCCTGATGGTAGGGTGTCAGGCCAAAATCTTCAGCGGTCAACTGATAGCTCTTAATTTCGCCGTCATGCAGTTCGGCAACGATTGTCGGCGCGTGTAATGAAACTTCATCCATCCCCCCGCTGTGCACCACCGCTGCGCGTTGATACCCCAGCACGCGCAAGGTTTCGGCAATTGGCAGCACCAGTTCCGGGCTGTAGACACCAATTAGCGCCAGCGGCGGATGCGCCGGGTTAATCAGTGGCCCCAGCACGTTGAACAGGGTGCGGGTTTTCAGTTGCTGGCGAACCGGCATCGCATGGCGAAATCCGGTGTGATATTTCGGCGCAAAGAGGAAACAGACGCCTAACTCATCCAGCGCCTGGCGCGATTTATCGGCGTTCATATCAAGATTAATACCGAATGCCGCCAGCAGATCCGACGAGCCGGATTTACTGGAGACGCTGCGGTTACCGTGTTTCGCCACTTTCAGCCCACAGGCCGCGGCGACAAACGCACTGGCGGTAGAAATATTGATACTGTTGCTGCCGTCACCGCCGGTGCCGACGATATCGGCAAACAGATAATCAGGGCGTGGGAACGGCGCAGCATTTTCCAGAAGGGCAGTTGCTGCCCCGGCGATTTCGTTCGGGTGCTCGCCGCGAATTTTCATGCTGACCAATGCAGCCGCCAGTTGTTCCGGTTTCAGCTCGCCACGCACCACCGCTGAAAACAGCTGGTGGCTTTCTTGTTGGCTAAGCGTCTGCGCCTGATACAGTTTTTCCAGAATTGGTTGCAGTGTGTTGGTCGGCTCCAGCTTCTGTTGCGCCCAGGCCAGCGTTTGTTCCAGCAGGCGAGCGCCCTGGGTGGTGAGAATGGATTCCGGATGGAACTGGAATCCACAAACGCGATCCGCATCATGACGCACCGCCATCACCATGCCATTAAAATGGGCGTTGATGGTTAAACCTGCCGGAATATTACTGCCAACCAGCGAGTGATAACGCGCCACCGGCAATGGGTTTGTCAATCCGGCAAACATCGCCTGACCGTCATGTTCAATGCTCGACGCTTTACCGTGAAGAATTTCGCCCGCCTGACCGACATAGCCCCCGTAAGCTTCGACAATCGCCTGATGTCCGAGGCAAATGCCAATAATTGGCAGCTTGCCACGCAAACGGGTGAGGAGTTCCGGCATACAACCTGCTTCACTCGGCACTCCGGGGCCAGGAGAAAGCATCAGCACCGGATTGCTCATGGTCGCAAGACGTTCAATTAAGGTTTGCGCCGGAATATGGTTGCGGTAAATCACCACGTTATGCCCATTGCTGCGCAACTGATCTGCCAGGTTATAAGTAAAAGAGTCGATATTATCGAGCAGCAGAATGTCAGCCATCAGAAAGTCTCCTGTGCATGATGCGCGGTGGCGATAGCGCGCAGTACAGCGCGGGCTTTATTACGGGTTTCGTCGGCTTCCGACTGCGGAACAGAATCAAGGACTACGCCAGCACCGGCTTGCACGGTGGCGATACCGTTTTCCACCAGCGCCGAACGGATGACAATGCAGGTGTCCAGATCTCCATGTGCGGTGAAATAACCTACCGCGCCGCCGTAGCTGCCGCGTCGACGACCTTCCGCTTCGGCAATTAACTGCATGGCGCGCACTTTCGGGGCACCGCTTAACGTGCCCATATTCATACAGGCGCGGTAAGCGTGCAGGGCGTCAAGATCGTGGCGCAGCTCACCGACCACGCGGGAGACGAGATGCATCACGTAAGAGTAACGGTCAACTTTGGTGAGATCGGCTACGTAGCGGCTGCCAGGAGTGCAAATGCGTGCCAGATCATTACGGGCGAGATCCACCAGCATCAGATGTTCAGAAAGCTCTTTATGGTCGGTACGCATCTCCAGTTCAATGCGGCTGTCCAGGTCTCTGTCCAGTGAACCATCGGCGCGACGTCCTCGTGGGCGTGTTCCGGCAATCGGGTAGATCTCAATCTGGCGGCTGGAGGCGTCATACTTGAGCGAACTTTCCGGCGACGCGCCGAACAGGGTGAAATCATTATCATGCATAAAAAACATGTACGGGCTGGGATTACTCTTTTTCAGCACGTAATAGGCCGCCAGCGATGACGGGCAGGGCAGTGAGAAACGGCGAGATGGCACGACCTGGAAAATTTCTCCGGCGCGAATCGCTTTTTGCAACGAACGCACTACGCCACCGAACTCTTCATCGCTCTGATTACATTCACAATGCATATGCGGCACGGAAACTACCGGCAGCGGTGGCGCGGTTTCGGTCAGTTGCTGGCGAAGTTCGTTCAGGCGAGCAGTGAGACGTTGTTTTTCTTCTTCATTTTGACCAAACAGGCTGGCCTGAATACGGGTACTTTTTTTCTGATGATCGATAACCATCAGCGTTTCAGCGAGATAAAAACAGAAATCAGGGCAGTTATTTTCCGCTGCCAGTTGCGGTAAATCTTCAAACCCCGCCACAAGGTCATAAGAGAACAGGCCGCCAAAGAACATCGCTTCCCGTTCTTCCTTCGGTACATTCAACAGATTCTGTAATAAGCGGAAAGCGTCAAAAACCGAAAGGGAGCATAAGCGGGCGTCTTCATCCAACAGTGGACTGACCGGGGGGAAGCGCAGTACGCGGCATTGTGGCGATTGCTCATTATCGACCCCAGCGGGCAGGGCGTTATCCAGTAGTGTCAGCAGGGCTTCGCCATTGCCGGAGAGCGCCTTAATTGTGACAGTGTCACCTAATGCTGTAATGCGCAGCGCACTGTCCACCAGCAGCAGGCTTTTTAAATCATCCTTGCTGTCGATATCTGCGGATTCCAGCAGCAGCGTTGCCGGACGATCCCCACACAACTGATGAAAAAGCGCGGTCGGATTATCGCGATAAGCACCTTCGCAGGTTAACAGTTCGAGAGTCGGTTTTTGTGTTTGCATTGTTATTCTCTAATTTTGTTCAAAAAAAAGCCCGCTCATTAGGCGGGCTGGGTATCTGATTGCTTTACGCATGGTGAATACACTGCCCGTTTCAGGAAGTGCGCCACCAACCTTTCAGTACGAAAATCGCTTTCATTGTCGATACCCTTTTTACGTGAACTTGCGTACTAGTTAACTAGTTCGATGATTAATTGTCAACAGCTCATTTCAGAATATTTGCCAGAACCGTTATGATGTCGGCGCAAAAACATTATCCAAAATGGGAGTGCGCCTTGAGCGACACGAATTACGCAGTGATTTATGACCTGCACAGCCATACCACAGCTTCCGATGGCTGCCTGACGCCAGAAGCATTGGTGCACCGTGCAGTCGAGATGCGCGTCGGCACCCTGGCGATCACCGACCATGACACCACAGCGGCAATCGCGCCAGCAAGAGAAGAAATTTCACGTTCAGGACTGGCACTGAATCTTATTCCTGGCGTGGAAATATCCACCGTCTGGGAAAATCATGAAATTCATATTGTCGGGCTGAATATTGATATTACTCATCCGTTAATGTGTGAGTTTCTCGCGCAGCAGACAGAACGGCGCAATCAGCGGGCGAAGTTAATTGCCGAAAGACTTGAAAAAGCGCAAATACCTGGAGCGCTGGAAGGCGCGCAACGACTGGCGCAGGGCGGTGCGGTGACGCGCGGTCATTTTGCTCGTTTCTTGGTTGAATGTGGCAAAGCCAGTTCAATGGCGGATATCTTTAAAAAATATCTGGCGCGCGGGAAAACCGGATACGTTCCGCCACAGTGGTGTACAATAGAACAAGCTATTGATGTCATTCATCATTCTGGCGGTAAGGCGGTGCTTGCTCATCCTGGGCGGTACAATCTTAGTGCTAAATGGCTGAAAAGATTGGTTGCGCATTTTGCCGAACACCACGGCGACGCGATGGAAGTCGCGCAGTGCCAGCAATCGCCCAATGAACGCACCCAACTGGCGACGCTTGCCCGCCAGCACCATTTATGGGCATCACAAGGATCTGATTTTCATCAGCCATGCCCGTGGATCGAACTGGGTCGTAAACTCTGGCTGCCCGCAGGCGTTGAAGGCGTCTGGCAGCTATGGGAACAGCCGCAGAACACCACAGAGAGGGAATTATGAGCCAGTTTTTTTATATTCATCCTGATAACCCGCAGCAACGTCTGATCAACCAGGCGGTGGAGATCGTGCGTAAAGGCGGGGTGATTGTTTATCCAACTGATTCCGGCTATGCGCTCGGCTGTAAAATTGAAGATAAAAACGCCATGGAGCGTATTTGTCGTATTCGCCAGCTGCCGGACGGTCACAACTTTACCCTGATGTGTCGCGATCTTTCTGAACTCTCGACCTATTCATTTGTCGATAACGTTGCGTTTCGTTTGATGAAAAACAATACGCCGGGTAACTACACTTTCATCCTGAAGGGGACGAAGGAAGTGCCACGCCGTCTGTTGCAGGAAAAACGCAAAACCATCGGTATGCGTGTGCCTTCTAACCCAATTGCGCAGGCGTTGCTTGAAGCATTGGGCGAACCGATGCTTTCCACTTCGCTAATGCTGCCAGGCAGTGAATTTACCGAATCCGATCCGGAAGAAATTAAAGACCGTCTGGAAAAACAGGTGGATTTGATTATTCACGGCGGCTATCTCGGGCAGAAACCGACAACGGTTATTGATCTCACCGATGATACGCCAGTCGTATTGCGTGAAGGCGTAGGTGATGTGAAGCCTTTTTTATAAGTGCTTAACTCTGTATACTACGCGGCCTTAAAATGGCGCTCTACTGCGCCATTGATTCTCCTGTTCGACGCCTGGGAAGGCGACACCAAAAGGAAGCTCTATGAGCGAAAAGCTACAGAAAGTGCTGGCGCGTGCCGGCCACGGTTCTCGCCGTGAAATCGAATCTATTATTGAAGCCGGTCGTGTGAGTGTTGATGGCAAAATTGCTAAACTCGGCGATCGTGTTGAAATTACCCCTGGATTGAAAATCCGTATCGATGGTCACCTGATTTCGGTACGTGAGTCCGCTGAACAAATTTGTCGCGTTCTGGCCTATTACAAACCGGAAGGTGAGTTGTGTACCCGTAACGATCCGGAAGGGCGTCCAACGGTATTTGACCGTCTGCCAAAGCTGCGTGGCGCACGCTGGATTGCCGTAGGTCGTCTGGACGTTAACACCTGTGGTCTGCTGCTGTTCACCACCGATGGTGAACTGGCAAACCGTTTAATGCATCCAAGCCGTGAAGTTGAACGTGAATATGCCGTGCGTGTATTTGGTCAGGTTGACGACGCGAAACTGCGTGATTTGAGTCGTGGCGTGCAGCTGGAAGATGGTCCGGCAGCCTTTAAAACCATTAAGTTCAGCGGCGGCGAAGGGATCAACCAGTGGTACAACGTTACTCTGACCGAAGGCCGTAACCGTGAAGTTCGTCGTCTTTGGGAAGCTGTTGGTGTGCAGGTGAGCCGTCTGATCCGCGTGCGTTACGGTGATATCCCACTGCCGAAAGGTCTGCCACGCGGTGGCTGGACTGAGCTGGATCTTGCCCAGACTAACTATCTGCGTGAGCTGGTGGAACTACCGCCAGAAACCAGCTCTAAAGTTGCTGTAGAAAAAGACCGTCGTCGTATGAAGGCGAATCAAATTCGTCGTGCGGTGAAACGTCACAGCCAGGTCAGCGGCGGTCGTCGTTCTGGTGGACGTAATAATAACGGTTAATTTAAGTTAAGTATTAAATAAAGGCCCTGCGGGGCCTTTTCTTCATTTGAAGCATGATAAATAGTCGCAGTATTTTAATTTAATTTCATACTTGCTTATGAATAATGCCAGGGAATAGCCACATTACTATTTAATTATCTGAGATAAACTCAACGTCAAGAGGTGGGTTATGATTAGATATAGTGGATTATTTCTATCGCTGTTAATGCTTTCAGGTTGTGCAACTGAAGCATTGAAAAATGAACAAGCTGAAACTGTTATTACTGCGGGTAACAAGGCGGTTGCGGCGAATGCAAGTTTCTTTAAACAATACTATGCTTCTCGTGAAAACTTTCTTGTTAATTTTTATGCGACTAATCCGGATTGTGCATTGCGACCTGATTATACCATTGATGTTGCGAACGATGGTCAGGGTGGAAAATTATGCAGGCCCCCTGAAGAAAAAACAGATAAAGTACAATTAGTCCCATTCGAAAAAGAGAAACTACTGGCTTCAATGGAAGTCATTAATAGCATGAGTGCTTATGTAGAGCTCTTGACTGAAGACATAAAAACTACAGAAAGTCAGCAAGTGACATTACTTAAACAGGCTCTGGATCACGCAAACAACGCGCAAACACTACTTGATGTTTCACATAGCAAAGATTTAGCTGAATCGGCAGCGGCGGTTAAAGATTTAGTAAGTTATTTCAATGAGTTACATATAATAAAGGTCAATGCTGGGAAAATAGGTAAAACGGCGGATAAAAATTGGGTAAGACTTATAAAAAACATGACTGTTTTGCGTAATGATATTTATACAAAAGGCGATAAGATTGAAAATTATACCTTTGCGAATGTACATAATAATATGCTTTATTATAATGCGGTATCTAAAAACTCTAAGAATACAGAGTTTAACACTCTGAAAAACAGGAAGGAGTTTCTAAGTTCAGTAATCAATGTGAATGAAACCAGACTACAGGCATCGGCTGCTGCAATGCCCGCGATTGAAGCTTTAAATGCCTTTATAGATAAGGGTGATTATCTAAAAGGTTTATACACTAATAAAACACGCACGGCAGCTGAACAAAAAAGATTAAATGAAATATTACGCGCACAGGTCATTAGTGGGTTAAAGGCGTCTGAGGGGCTGGCGAAATTGCTTATTGCCAGCGGAATAATGTTATAGGAGGGCTTTTTATGAACGATGTACAAAACCGTAGAATACTGGCATTACTTGATATGCTGTATAATACTCTGGGCAACAAAACCACATGCAAGGTTTGTCATAAATATTTTATCCTTATCCTCACGGTGATGAACAATCTGACGATTAACTACGGTACTGAAACTTCGCCAGAGTTAAGCGGAATCAGTTATGAAGATGCCAATGCGTTAATTACTGAACTGATATTATTTATTGAAGATGTTGACGCTGAGAATCATGAAGCATATCCGGGACATTTGAATGAGATTAAACGGATTCTGAGTTTTGCTATTGCCGCTTGAATATAATCATGATTAAAGCACCTCAAGAGGCGATCTTTTGAGGTGCTTTCCCTTAATAATCAATCCCGATTTGCGCCTTAACACCAGCATCAAACGCATGTTTGACGGGGCGTAATTCACTTACCGTATCCGCCAGTTCAAGAATATCCCGATGACAACCACGACCCGTGATAATCACCGTCTGTTGATGTGGACGTTCATTTAACGCCTGCACCACTTCATCCAGTGGTAAATAGTCATACGCCACCATATACGTCAGCTCATCGAGCAAAACCATATCCAGTGAAGGATCGGCCAGCATTCGTTTGGCATGTTGCCAGACTTCACGGCAGGCCGCGGTATCAGATTCGCGGTTTTGCGTATCCCAGGTAAAGCCCGTTGCCATCACCTGAAATTCAACGCCGTGTGGTTCCAGCAGATTTCGTTCGCCATTAGGCCAGGTGCCTTTAATAAACTGCACGACGCCCACTTTTTTTCCGTGACCAACTGCGCGTGTTGCCGTACCAAATGCTGCGGTGGTTTTGCCTTTTCCATTGCCGGTAAAGACGATGATAATACCGCGTTCATCCTGGGCCTGGGCCACACGGGCATCCACTTTATCTTTTACACGCTGCTGACGCTGTTGGTAGCGTTCATCACTCATTGGGATATTCCTGGTTTACGGCCCGGTTGGGCGTCAAAGGTCATGCCGGTTTTACGGCGGCTGTCATCGCCCATCAGCCAGAGGTAGAGCGGCATGATATCAGCGGGTGTTTTAAGTTTCTGTGGATCTTCGGTCGGGAAGGCGCTTGCGCGCATTGCGGTGCGCGTACCACCTGGGTTAATGCAGTTGACGCGCAGGCGCTGCTGATATTCATCGGCCAGTACCTGCATCATCCCTTCGGTGGCAAATTTCGACGCTGCATAAGCGCCCCAGTTTGCACGCCCCTGACGTCCAACGCTTGATGAAGTAAAGACCAGTGAACCGGCGTCCGATTTGAGTAATAAAGGAAGCAGTGCCTGGGTGAGCATAAAGGTGGCATTAACGTTGACCTGCATGACGTCCTGCCAGACCTGCGGGTTTTGCTCGCTCATTGGGCAAACATCGCCGAGCAATCCGGCATTATGCAAAACACCATCCAGACGCGGATAATTAACGGCAATGCGCTGTGCCAGTTGTTGGCAATCTTCGGACGTGCAGGTCAGCAAATCGAGAATAAACCACTGTGGCTGACGCCCAGTTTCTTCGTTTATGTGGCTGGCTACCTGACGTAATTTTTCTTCATTACGGCCCAACAGAATCACTGTCGCACCATAGCGTGCATACGTCATCGCGGCTTCACGACCAATACCATTGCTGGCTCCCGTCACCAGGATAATGCGATCATTGAGTAAATCTTGTTTTGGCTGGTAATGCATGGCTACTCCTCAACGACGTTGTCTGTCGCGCTGCCAGTGTACTTTAAGACTTTGGGGCTTTATGCCTGAAACAGAAGGGCATTTCAATCAGCCTGGGGCGATAACACCGCAAAATGGATACTTTGTCATACTTTCGCTGCAATAACATCTCTGCGAGACGGCTTAACATGCCTGTTGTAAACTGTGAGCCAAAGCGTTGTTTAACCAAGGTGGGGACTCGTGGAATTGTTGTCTGAATATGGTTTGTTTTTGGCGAAAATCGTTACCGTTGTGCTAGCGATTGCGGCGATTGCCGCCATTATTGTCAATGTTGCTCAACGTAATAAACGCCAGCGTGGCGAGTTACGGGTCAACAATCTCAGCGAACAGTATAAGGAGATGAAAGAAGAACTGGCCGCGGCGCTGATGGACTCACATCAGCAAAAACAGTGGCACAAAGCGCAGAAGAAAAAGCACAAGCAAGAAGCGAAAGCCGCAAAAGCGAAAGCCAAACTGGGCGAGGTGGCAACTGACAGTAAACCTCGCGTCTGGGTGCTGGATTTTAAAGGCAGCATGGACGCCCATGAAGTGAACTCGCTACGTGAAGAGATAACGGCGGTACTCGCAGCATTTAAACCGCAGGATCAGGTTGTGCTACGTCTGGAAAGCCCTGGTGGCATGGTGCATGGTTACGGGCTGGCGGCTTCGCAGCTGCAGCGTCTGCGTGATAAAAACATTCCTTTAACTGTTACGGTAGACAAAGTTGCTGCCAGCGGCGGTTACATGATGGCCTGTGTGGCGGACAAAATTGTTTCCGCACCGTTTGCTATTGTGGGTTCCATTGGGGTGGTGGCGCAAATGCCCAACTTTAACCGCTTCCTGAAAAGCAAAGATATTGATATCGAACTGCACACCGCCGGGCAGTATAAGCGCACGCTGACCTTGCTGGGTGAAAACACCGAAGAAGGGCGGGAGAAATTCCGCGAAGAGCTGAACGAAACGCATCAGTTATTTAAAGATTTTGTGAAGCGTATGCGTCCGTCTCTGGATATTGAACAGGTGGCAACGGGTGAACACTGGTACGGACAACAGGCGGTAGAGAAAGGCCTGGTTGATGAAATCAACACCAGTGATGAAGTTATTCTTAGCCTGATGGAAGGCCGTGAAGTGGTCAATGTACGCTATATGCAGCGTAAAAGACTCATTGACCGATTCACCGGCAGCGCGGCAGAGAGCGCCGATCGATTGTTGCTACGCTGGTGGCAGCGGGGGCAAAAGCCATTGATGTAAAAGACAAACGCGAGGGTAAGACCTCGCGTTTTGCTTTAATCAACCAGGTGATATTTTTCTGAAAGCACATGGGCCAGGTGTTTGAACATATTAAACACCGCGGTGCTTTTGGCTGTTGGCAATCCTTGTTCATCTAAAAAGTAGTCGCCGGTAAAGACCAGCACGCCATTACGCTGCGAGACGCCGGTGGCTTCAATCCCTGCGAGCGTATCCTCATGCTCACGAATGATTTTATTGGCCTCTTTCAACAGCGTTTCGCGGTCGATGGGTTGTGTCTCTTTGTTCATTATTTACTCCTTAAATAAGGACATTAGTCTACGCCAGGCATGGCTTGCAGACAAATATACCACGCTGGTGGCAAGAGCGCCTTACTGGCAACTTTGGATTTTGCATGCTAATAAAGTTGCGTATCGGATTTTATCAGGTACAGTGTGACGCTTTCGTCAATCTGGCAATAGATTTGCTTGACATTCGACCAAAATTCCGTCGTGCTATAGCGCCTGTAGGCCAAGACCTGTTAACTCAGTCACCTGAATTTTCGTGAACAGAGTCACGACAAGGGGTTGATATCCGCAGAGAACGAGTCCATATCGGTAACTCGTTGCCAGTGGAAGGTTTATCAACGTGCGACGCATTCCTGGAAGAATCAAATTAGGTAAGGTGAATATGGGTAAAGCTCTTGTCATCGTTGAGTCCCCGGCAAAAGCCAAAACGATCAACAAGTATCTGGGTAGTGACTACGTGGTGAAATCTAGCGTCGGTCACATCCGCGATTTGCCGACCAGTGGCTCAGCTGCCAAAAAGAGTGCCGACTCTACCTCCACCAAGACGGCTAAAAAGCCTAAAAAGGATGAACGTGGCGCTCTCGTCAACCGTATGGGGGTTGACCCGTGGCACAATTGGGAGGCGCACTATGAAGTGCTGCCTGGTAAAGAGAAGGTCGTCTCTGAACTGAAACAACTGGCTGAAAAAGCAGACCACATCTATCTCGCAACCGACCTTGACCGCGAAGGGGAAGCCATTGCATGGCACCTGCGGGAAGTGATTGGTGGTGATGATGCGCGCTATAGCCGAGTGGTGTTTAACGAAATTACTAAAAACGCGATCCGCCAGGCATTTAACAAACCAGGTGAGCTGAATATTGATCGTGTTAATGCCCAGCAGGCGCGTCGCTTTATGGACCGCGTGGTGGGATATATGGTTTCGCCGCTGCTGTGGAAAAAGATCGCTCGTGGTCTGTCTGCAGGTCGTGTGCAGTCGGTGGCGGTCCGCCTGGTGGTCGAGCGTGAGCGTGAAATTAAAGCGTTCGTACCGGAAGAGTTCTGGGAAGTCGATGCCAGCACGACCACGCCATCTGGTGATGCGTTGGCGTTGCAGGTGACTCATCAGAACGACAAACCGTTCCGCCCGGTCAACAAAGAACAAACTCAGGCTGCGGTAAGTCTGCTGGAAAAAGCGCGCTACAGCGTGCTGGAACGTGAAGACAAACCGACAACCAGTAAACCTGGCGCTCCTTTTATTACCTCTACGCTGCAACAAGCTGCCAGCACCCGTCTTGGTTTTGGCGTGAAAAAAACCATGATGATGGCGCAGCGTTTGTATGAAGCAGGCTATATCACTTACATGCGTACCGACTCCACCAACCTGAGTCAGGACGCAGTAAATATGGTTCGCGGTTATATCAGCGATAATTTTGGTAAGAAATATCTGCCGGAAAGTCCGAATCAGTACGCCAGCAAAGAAAACTCACAGGAAGCGCACGAAGCGATTCGTCCTTCTGACGTCAATGTGATGGCGGAATCGCTGAAGGATATGGAAGCAGATGCGCAGAAACTGTACCAGTTAATCTGGCGTCAGTTCGTTGCCTGCCAGATGACCCCAGCGAAATATGACTCCACGACGCTGACCGTTGGTGCGGGCGATTTCCGCCTGAAAGCACGCGGTCGTATTTTGCGCTTTGATGGCTGGACGAAAGTGATGCCTGCGCTGCGTAAAGGCGATGAAGATCGTATCTTACCGGCAGTCGATAAAGGCGATGCTCTGACGCTCGTTGAACTGACACCAGCCCAGCACTTTACCAAGCCGCCAGCCCGTTTCAGTGAAGCATCGCTGGTCAAAGAGCTGGAAAAACGCGGTATCGGTCGTCCTTCTACCTATGCGTCGATCATTTCGACCATTCAGGATCGTGGCTATGTGCGAGTAGAAAATCGTCGTTTCTATGCGGAAAAAATGGGCGAAATCGTCACCGATCGCCTGGAAGAGAATTTCCGCGAGTTAATGAACTACGACTTCACCGCGCAGATGGAAAACAGCCTCGACCAGGTGGCAAATCACGAAGCAGAGTGGAAAGCTGTACTGGATCACTTCTTCTCGGATTTCACCCAGCAGTTAGATAAAGCTGAAAAAGATCCCGAAGAGGGTGGTATGCGCCCGAACCAGATGGTTCTGACCAGCATTGACTGCCCGACCTGTGGTCGCAAAATGGGGATTCGCACAGCGAGCACCGGGGTATTCCTTGGCTGTTCCGGCTACGCTCTGCCACCGAAAGAGCGTTGCAAAACCACCATCAACCTGGTGCCGGAAAACGAAGTGCTGAACGTGCTGGAAGGTGAAGACGCTGAAACCAACGCGCTGCGCGCAAAACGTCGTTGCCCGAAATGCGGCACGGCGATGGACAGCTATCTCATCGATCCGAAACGTAAGTTGCATGTCTGTGGTAATAACCCAACCTGCGACGGTTACGAGATCGAAGAGGGCGAATTCCGCATTAAAGGTTATGACGGCCCGATCGTTGAGTGTGAAAAATGTGGATCTGAAATGCACCTGAAAATGGGGCGTTTCGGTAAATACATGGCCTGCACTAACGAAGAGTGTAAAAACACACGTAAGATTTTACGTAACGGCGAAGTGGCACCACCGAAGGAAGATCCGGTGCCATTACCGGAGCTGCCGTGCGAAAAATCAGATGCTTATTTCGTGCTGCGTGACGGTGCTGCCGGTGTGTTCCTGGCGGCCAATACCTTCCCGAAATCGCGTGAAACACGTGCGCCACTGGTGGAAGAGCTTTATCGCTTCCGCGACCGTCTGCCGGAAAAACTGCGTTATCTGGCCGATGCGCCACAGCAGGATCCGGAAGGTAATAAGACCATGGTTCGCTTTAGCCGTAAAACCAAACAGCAATATGTCTCTTCGGAAAAAGACGGAAAGGCGACTGGCTGGTCAGCATTTTATGTTGATGGCAAATGGGTTGAAGGGAAAAAATAACCTTTAATTCTGTCAGGTTATTATAAACAAAGGGTCGCGAAAGCGGCCCTTTTTTATTGCATATTATTTTTTCTTCACACCTATACACTAAGGCTATAAATGATATAGTGGTTATAGTTAGCACCTTTTTTATTATTAAATCGTATTAGTCACCCGCCAGGTGTGACGAAAAAACGATGTTCTGATGGCGTCTAAGTGGATGGTTTAACATGAAATTACAACAACTTCGCTATATTGTTGAGGTGGTCAATCATAACCTGAATGTCTCATCAACGGCGGAAGGACTTTACACATCACAACCCGGGATCAGTAAACAAGTCAGAATGCTGGAAGACGAGCTAGGCATTCAAATTTTTTCCCGAAGCGGCAAGCACCTGACGCAGGTAACGCCAGCAGGACAAGAAATAATTCGTATCGCTCGTGAAGTCCTGTCGAAAGTCGATGCTATAAAATCGGTCGCCGGAGAGCACACCTGGCCGGATAAAGGCTCGCTGTATATCGCCACCACGCATACCCAGGCACGCTATGCGTTACCAAACGTCATCAAAGGCTTTATTGAGCGTTATCCTCGCGTTTCTTTGCATATGCACCAGGGCTCGCCGACACAAATTGCTGATGCTGTCTCTAAAGGCAATGCCGATTTCGCTATCGCCACAGAAGCGCTGCATCTGTATGAAGATTTAGTGATGTTACCGTGCTACCACTGGAACCGGGCTATTGTGGTAACCCCGGATCATCCTCTGGCAGGCAAAAAAGCCATTACCATTGAAGAACTGGCGCAATATCCGTTGGTGACATATACCTTCGGCTTTACCGGACGCTCAGAACTGGATACTGCCTTTAACCGCGCAGGGTTAACGCCGCGTATCGTCTTCACGGCAACGGATGCTGACGTCATTAAAACTTACGTCCGGTTAGGATTGGGGGTAGGGGTTATTGCCAGCATGGCGGTGGATCCGGTCGCCGATCCCGACCTGGTGCGCGTTGATGCTCACGATATCTTCAGCCACAGTACAACCAAAATTGGTTTTCGCCGTAGTACTTTTTTGCGCAGTTATATGTATGATTTCATTCAGCGTTTTGCACCGCATTTAACGCGTGATGTCGTTGATGCGGCTGTCGCATTGCGCTCTAATGAAGAAATTGAGGTCATGTTTAAAGATATAAAACTGCCGGAAAAATAATTTCTTGCGTTATTTTCGGCACCTTTTATGTAGCGAAGGTGCCGGAATATATTCTCTTTTGTTGCTTATTTGTATACTGTGCACAATATTTTTATCCCTCATATTTATAGGGTAAATTACCTGTAAAGTAGTGTCTAATTACCCGCCTCGCAAACTCCAGTTTTCAAATATCTATTTCAGGTCAAAAGATTGAATTATTCACTGGAGACGATTCGTAAATTCGCTGGATTTTTGACTAAAGTTTCTTTAGGATTTGTCTCATCGTATGATTAATTACACCAATCGTTCAACGTCTTGCTGATAAGTGATGGCGATTATATGAGGTTAGCAATGCCTTCTGGAAATCAGGAACCCCGCCGGGACCCTGAATTAAAACGCAAAGCCTGGCTAGCGGTATTTCTTGGTTCTGCACTTTTCTGGGTGGTTGTCGCACTGCTGATTTGGAAAGTGTGGGGATAACTATGGTCGGTCAGGAGCAACTGGAGTCGTCACCATTATGTCAGCATAGTGACAATGAACCAGTAACGAAACGGGAATGTTCCGTCGTTATTCCAGACGACTGGCAACTAACAACGCAGCAGCAAGCCTTTATAGAACTGTTTGCTGAAGATGATCAGCCGAAACAATAATTATCATCATTCTTATTACCCATTTTTAATGAATTAAAGGGCTTTTAATACACCGCAGCAATAACAGGTTGAGTTATCTCAACACAAAGTAATAACCGTTAAGGGTGTAGCCTATGATCAACACAAATATGAAATATTGGTCCTGGATGGGCGCATTTTCTCTGTCGATGCTCTTCTGGGCCGAACTCCTCTGGATCATTACTCACTGATCCCTGACCCCGCTGCGGCGGGGTTTTCATTTGCTTTGCCACAAGGTTTCTCCTCTTTTATCAATTTGGGTTGTTATCAAATCGTTACGCAATGTTTGTGTTATCTTTAATATTCACCCTGAAGAGAATCAGGGCTTCGCAACCCTGTCATTAAGGAGGAGCTATGTCGTCAACCCTACGAGAAGCCAGTAAGGACACGTTGCAGGCCAAAGATAAAACTTACCACTACTACAGCCTGCCGCTTGCTGCCAAATCACTGGGCGATATCACCCGTCTGCCTAAGTCACTCAAAGTTTTGCTCGAAAACCTGCTGCGCTGGCAGGATGGTAACTCGGTTACCGAAGAGGATATCTACGCGCTGGTGGGATGGCTGAAAAATGCCCATGCTGACCGTGAAATTGCCTACCGCCCGGCAAGGGTGCTGATGCAGGACTTTACCGGCGTACCTGCCGTTGTTGATCTGGCGGCAATGCGCGAAGCGGTTAAACGCCTCGGCGGCGATACTGCAAAGGTTAACCCGCTCTCACCGGTCGACCTGGTCATTGACCACTCGGTGACCGTCGATCGTTTTGGTGATGATGAGGCATTTGAAGAAAACGTGCGCCTGGAAATGGAGCGCAACCACGAACGTTATGTGTTCCTGAAATGGGGAAAGCAGGCGTTCAGTCGTTTTAGCGTCGTGCCGCCAGGCACAGGCATTTGCCATCAGGTTAACCTCGAATATCTCGGCAAAGCAGTGTGGAGCGAATTGCAGGACGGTGAATGGATTGCTTATCCGGATACACTCGTTGGTACTGACTCGCACACCACCATGATCAACGGCCTTGGCGTGCTGGGGTGGGGCGTTGGTGGGATCGAAGCCGAAGCCGCAATGTTAGGCCAGCCGGTTTCCATGCTTATCCCGGACGTAGTGGGCTTTAAACTCACCGGAAAATTACGTGAAGGTATTACCGCCACAGACCTGGTTCTCACTGTTACCCAAATGCTGCGCAAACATGGCGTGGTGGGGAAATTCGTCGAATTTTATGGTGATGGGCTGGATTCACTACCGCTGGCGGATCGCGCCACCATTGCCAATATGTCGCCAGAATATGGTGCCACCTGTGGCTTCTTCCCAATCGATGCTGTCACCCTCGATTACATGCGTTTAAGCGGGCGCAGCGAAGATCAGGTCGAGTTGGTCGAAAAATATGCCAAAGCGCAGGGCATGTGGCGTAACCCGGGCGATGAACCGATTTTTACCAGTACGTTAGAACTGGATATGAATGACGTTGAAGCGAGCCTGGCAGGGCCAAAACGCCCACAGGATCGCGTTGCACTGCCCGATGTACCAAAAGCATTTGCCGCCAGTAACGAACTGGAAGTAAATGCCACGCATAAAGATCGCCAGCCGGTCGATTATGTTATGAACGGACATCAGTATCAGTTACCTGATGGCGCGGTGGTCATTGCTGCGATAACGTCGTGCACCAACACCTCTAACCCAAGTGTGCTGATGGCCGCTGGTTTGCTGGCGAAAAAAGCTGTAACCCTGGGCCTCAAGCGGCAACCGTGGGTCAAAGCGTCGCTGGCACCAGGCTCGAAAGTCGTTTCTGATTATCTGGCAAAAGCGAAACTGACACCGTATCTGGATGAACTGGGATTTAACCTTGTGGGATACGGTTGTACCACCTGTATTGGTAACTCTGGTCCATTGCCCGATCCTATCGAAACGGCAATCAAAAAAGGCGATTTAACCGTCGGTGCGGTGCTGTCCGGCAACCGTAACTTTGAAGGCCGTATCCATCCGCTGGTTAAAACTAACTGGCTGGCCTCGCCGCCGCTGGTGGTTGCCTATGCGCTGGCGGGAAATATGAATATTAACCTCGCTTCTGAGCCTATTGGTCACGATCGTAAAGGCGATCCGGTATATCTGAAAGATATCTGGCCATCGGCACAAGAAATTGCCCGTGCGGTAGAACAAGTCTCCACAGAAATGTTCCGCAAAGAGTACGCAGAAGTTTTTGAAGGCACAGCAGAGTGGAAGGAAATTAACGTCACACGATCCGATACCTACGGTTGGCAGGAAGATTCAACCTATATTCGCTTATCGCCTTTCTTTGATGAAATGCAGGCAACACCAGCACCTGTGGAAGATATTCACGGTGCGCGGATCCTCGCAATGCTGGGGGATTCGGTTACCACTGACCACATTTCTCCGGCGGGCAGCATTAAGCCCGATAGCCCGGCGGGGCGATATCTACAAGGTCGGGGTGTTGAGCGAAAAGACTTTAACTCCTACGGTTCGCGGCGTGGTAACCATGAAGTGATGATGCGCGGCACCTTCGCCAATATTCGCATCCGTAATGAAATGGTGCCTGGCGTTGAAGGGGGGATGACGCGGCATCTACCTGACAGTGATGTCGTCTCTATTTATGATGCCGCGATGCGCTATAAGCAGGAGCAAACGCCGCTGGCGGTGATTGCCGGGAAAGAGTATGGGTCAGGCTCCAGCCGTGACTGGGCAGCAAAAGGTCCGCGTCTACTTGGCATTCGTGTTGTGATTGCCGAATCGTTTGAACGAATTCACCGCTCGAATTTAATTGGCATGGGCATCCTGCCGCTGGAATTTCCGCAAGGCGTGACGCGTAAAACGTTAGGGCTAATCGGGGAAGAGAAGATTGATATTGTCGATCTGCAAAGTCTACAACCCGGTGCGACGGTTCCGGTGACGTTTACGCGCGCGGATGGTAGCCAGGAAGTCGTACCCTGCCGTTGTCGTATCGACACCGCGACGGAGTTGACCTACTACCAGAACGACGGCATTTTGCATTATGTCATTCGTAATATGTTGAAGTAACGAGTATTTGCTTGCCGGTTATTTTGCTTCCGGCAAGCAAATGAATTACACAATGCAAGAGGGTTATTTGTTCAGCAAATGACCCATTTTCTCGGCTTTGGTATCGAGATAATGTTCGTTATTGGGGTTACGACCTACAATCAACGGTACGCGTTCAACAATATTAATCCCTGCTTCGGTCAGAATTTCGACTTTTTTCGGGTTGTTGGTTAACAAGCGGACTTCATTGACGCCAAGGAGTTTGAACATATCAGCGCAAAGAGTGAAGTCGCGCTCATCAGCGGCGAAGCCTAACTGGTGGTTAGCCTCTACAGTATCGTAACCTTGATCCTGCAGTGCATAAGCGCGGATTTTATTCAGCAGACCAATGTTACGACCTTCCTGACGGTGATACAGCAAAATACCACGGCCTTCTTCGGCAATTTGCGTCAGTGCCGCTTCGAGCTGGAAGCCACAATCGCAGCGCAAGCTGAACAGGGCGTCACCGGTCAGACATTCGGAATGGACGCGCGCAAGTACCGGGGTATGCCCGGAAATATCGCCATAGACTAGCGCGACATGATCGTGTCCGGTTGCCAGTTCTTCAAATCCCACCATCAGGAAATCGCCCCATGGGGTTGGCAGTTTGGCTTCTGCCACACGTTTAAGCTGCATGAAATTCTCCAGATAATGCTGGTTCTGTATTGGCTTATTTTGCCATAACGAGAAGGGGTTCACCTAATCACGACGCGTCGATCGTTCACGGAATGGCACAAATCTGTCAATTTTTCCTGGAACTGGCATTTTCAGTTATGATTGTGGGACTTATCAAAAAGGAGATGCCATGCGTTCGATTGCCAGACGTACCGCAGTGGGAGCTGCACTATTGCTTGTTATGCCGGTAGCCGTATGGATTTCTGGCTGGCGTTGGCAACCTGGAGAACAAAGTTGGCTACTAAAAGCAGCTTTTTGGGTTACTGAAACTGTCACTCAGCCCTGGGGCGTCATTACACATTTGATTTTATTCGGCTGGTTTCTCTGGTGTCTGCGTTTTCGCATTAAGGCTGCCATTATGTTATTTGCCATTCTGGCGGCGGCAATCCTTGTGGGACAAGGCGTTAAATCCTGGATCAAAGACAAAGTCCAGGAACCACGACCTTTTGTAATCTGGCTGGAAAAAACACATCATATTCCGGTTGATGAGTTCTACACTTTAAAGCGAGCAGAACGCGGAAATTTAGTGAAAGAACAGTTGGCTGAAGAGAATAATATCCCACAATATTTGCGTTCACACTGGCAGAAAGAGACGGGGTTTGCCTTTCCTTCCGGTCACACGATGTTTGCTGCCAGTTGGGCGCTGTTGGCCGTTGGGTTGCTGTGGCCGCGTCGGCGAACGTTAACCATTGCTATCTTGCTGGTCTGGGCAACAGGAGTCATGGGAAGCCGCCTGCTACTCGGGATGCATTGGCCGCGCGATCTGGTGGTAGCTACGTTGATTTCGTGGGCGCTGGTGGCGATAGCAACGTGGCTTGCACAACGAATTTGTGGGCCATTAACACCACCTGCGGAAGAAAATCGCGAAATTGCGCAACGAGAACAAGAAAGTTAACGCTGGTTGATTTTCCGAATTTAGCCCTTAAATCATCAACAATGCGCGTGGTTGCCATTTCGCAGACGGCGCGAAAATGGTACTTTAAAGGGCTATTGCGGTAAGTTGACCATAATTTATTCGCTCTAACCACATAACGGGAAGTAATGTGAAATATTTACTCATTTTCTTACTGGTGTTAGCGATCTTCGTGATTTCGGTCACGTTGGGTGCGCAGAACGATCAACAGGTGACGTTTAATTATCTGTTAGCGCAAGGGGAGTACCGTATTTCCACATTGCTGGCGGTATTGTTTGCTGCGGGGTTTGCTATCGGTTGGCTGATTTGCGGCCTGTTCTGGCTGCGAGTTCGTGTTTCCCTGGCGCGCGCTGAACGTAAAATAAAGCGACTGGAAAACCAGCTTTCACCCGCGACTGACGTGGCTGTAGCGCCGCATTCGTCAGCGGCGAAGGAATAACTTTCTATGCTGGAGTTGTTGTTTCTGCTTTTGCCTGTAGCCGCTGCCTATGGCTGGTATATGGGCCGCAGAAGTGCGCAACAAAACAAGCAAGATGAAGCCAACCGCTTGTCGCGTGATTACGTAGCGGGGGTTAACTTTCTGCTTAGTAATCAACAGGATAAAGCGGTAGACCTGTTTCTCGATATGCTTAAAGAGGATACGGGTACCGTTGAAGCCCACCTTACGCTCGGAAACCTGTTCCGTTCGCGTGGCGAAGTTGATCGCGCTATTCGCATCCATCAGACCCTAATGGAAAGCGCTTCGCTGACCTATGAACAGCGTCTGTTGGCGATTCAACAGCTGGGGCGTGATTACATGGCCGCCGGGTTATACGACCGCGCGGAAGACATGTTCAATCAACTGACCGATGAAACTGACTTCCGCATTGGCGCGCTGCAACAGTTGCTACAAATCTACCAGGCTACCAGCGAGTGGCAGAAAGCAATTGATGTTGCCGAACGCCTGGTGAAGCTGGGTAAAGATAAGCAGCGCGTCGAAATTGCTCATTTCTACTGCGAGTTAGCCCTACAGCATATGGCCAGCGACGATCTCGATCGTGCCATGGCCTTGTTAAAAAAAGGTGCGGCGGCAGATAAAAACAGCGCCCGCATATCTATCATGATGGGACGCGTATTTATGGCGAAAGGAGAATACGCCAAAGCCGTCGAAAGTTTGCAACGCGTGATATCCCAGGACAGAGAATTGGTCAGCGAAACGCTGGAAATGCTGCAAACCTGCTACCAGCAGTTGGGTAAAACTGCCGAATGGGCTGAGTTCCTGCAGCGCGCGGTGGAAGAGAACACCGGTGCCGATGCTGAACTAATGCTTGCGGACATCATCGAAGCGCGCGACGGTAGTGAGGCCGCACAGGTCTATATTACGCGTCAGCTTCAGCGTCATCCGACCATGCGTGTGTTCCATAAGCTAATGGATTACCACTTAAATGAAGCGGAAGAAGGGCGTGCCAAAGAGAGTCTGATGGTGCTGCGTGACATGGTTGGCGAGAAGGTGCGTAGTAAGCCTCGTTATCGCTGCCAGAAATGTGGTTTTACCGCATACACCCTCTACTGGCATTGTCCATCTTGTCGGGCCTGGTCAACCATTAAACCGATTCGCGGTCTTGATGGCCTGTAATTTTTAAAAAAATCCGACTTTAGTTACAACATACTAATTATTGATGTTCCATTGTGCTCCGGTAACTCGGGCGCAGAAAAGCCTGCCAGGGGAAAAATCGCAACTGTTAATTTTTTATTTCCACGGGTAGAATGCTCGCCGTTTACCTGTTTCGCGCCACTTCCGGTGCCCATCATCAAGAAGGTCTGGTCATGACGTTAACTGCTTCATCTTCTTCCCGCGCTGTTACGAATTCTCCTGTGGTTGTTGCCCTTGATTATCATAATCGTGATGCCGCGCTGGCCTTTGTCGACAAGATCGACCCACGCGATTGTCGTCTGAAAGTCGGCAAAGAGATGTTTACGCTGTTTGGACCTCAATTTGTACGCGAACTTCAACAGCGTGGTTTTGATATCTTCCTCGACCTGAAATTTCACGATATTCCCAACACTGCAGCGCACGCTGTCGCTGCTGCAGCTGACTTAGGCGTGTGGATGGTGAATGTTCACGCCTCCGGTGGGGCGCGTATGATGACCGCAGCGCGTGAGGCACTCGTCCCGTTTGGCAAAGATGCACCGCTTTTGATTGCTGTGACGGTGTTGACGAGCATGGAAGCCAGCGACCTGGCCGATCTTGGCGTGACGCTGTCACCTGCAGATTATGCAGAACGTCTGGCGGCACTGACGCAAAAATGTGGCCTTGATGGTGTGGTGTGTTCTGCTCAGGAAGCTGTGCGCTTTAAACAGGTATTCGGTCAGGAGTTCAAACTGGTTACGCCGGGCATTCGTCCGCAGGGGAGTGAAGCTGGTGACCAGCGCCGCATTATGACGCCAGAACAGGCGTTGGCGGCTGGTGTTGATTATATGGTGATTGGTCGCCCGGTAACGCAATCGGTAGATCCAGCGCAAACGCTGAAAGCGATCAACGCCTCTCTACAGCGGAGTGCATGATGAGTGATTCCAACAGCCGTCTGGTCTACTCAACGGAAACCGGACGTATTGATGAGCCAAAAGCGGCCCCTGTACGCCCTAAAGGCGACGGTGTGGTGCGTATTCAGCGTCAGACCAGTGGACGTAAAGGTAAGGGCGTTTGCTTGATTACCGGTGTCGATCTCGATGATGCCGAACTGACAAAACTGGCAGCGGAACTGAAGAAAAAATGCGGCTGCGGCGGGGCAGTTAAAGATGGAATTATTGAAATCCAGGGTGATAAGCGCGATTTATTAAAATCACTGCTTGAAGCGAAAGGGATGAAGGTAAAACTCGCCGGCGGTTAACATAAAAAGCCACGGATATATCCGTGGCTTTAGAATATTTTACTGTGTGTATTATTCAGTTATTTCGTACTGAACAGAATCAAGCGTATTATAATTGCGAGTCGATAATCGACATTTATTTACGATTATTTACCGACCTGGTGACCAATAACACCACCGACGGCTGCACCACCTAATGTACCCAGCGTACTGCCATCGGTCAGTACTGCACCGCCTAATGCACCTGCGCCCGCGCCAATTGCGGTGTTACGGTCTCGTTTAGACCAGTTAGAACAGGCACTCAGAGACATTGCCAGGGTAATTGCCAGAACAGCCGCGGTCATTTTTTTGCTCGTTACAAACATAATACTCTCTCCTGAATTTATGATTCACGGAAGTAAGCTCTCTATAACTATAATAGCTAAGAATAAGCCTGGTGAAATTATTCCGTGAAATCCGCTCGCGCGCAGGGTTATATCACGCAGGTGATAATGACTTCCTGTTATATCGCTGATAATAATTTTATATCTTGAGAGTGTTAATAACAGGTAAATAGTCTTAATTATCAACCAGGAATCATCTTAGAGCGGATGATTTGCAAAACAGCAAATCATCCGTAGAGAAGGGAAATGGTTAAATGTCAACGACGTGAACGGTGAGTTTACTGTGCTCAAGATGCATCAGATCGCTGGCGCGTATTTTCGAATCGGTAATCACGCGATTGAATCGCTCAACGGGGCCGATGGAGTATGAATGTACAGCACCAAATTTCGAACTGTCAGTCAGGACTATCGCTTCGCACTCTTTTTCCAGCACGGCATTGACCACATCGGTACGCATCATATCGCGACCGGTAAACCCAGTTTCAGGCTGCCAGCCATCAATACCAATAAATGCCTTGCTGAAATGCACCTGTTGGATGCAATGACGTGTCAGAGGGCCAACCATACTTTCGCTTTTTTTCTGGTACACGCCACCGAGTAAAATGACTTCACAAGGCGCGTCTTTCAGCAAATGTGCAATATAGCTGCTGACCGTGATGATAGTGACATTTTTCTTCTGCTCGCCCAGAGTCCGGGCGAGTAGTGCATTGCTGCTGCCATTTTCGATAAAGATAGTTTCGCCCGGTTGAACCAGTGACGCGGCAAACTCGGCGAGTTCACGCTTCAGTGTATAGTTGCTCATCATACGGGTTTCGACGTCATCACTATCAAGCGAAACTGCAAAGCCATGTGCACGGCGGAGGTAACTCAGTTTTTCGAGGGTGTTGAGATCCTGGCGAATGGTAACTTCAGAAACTCCAGTGGCTTTTGCCAGATCGGTTACGCTAACCTGACCCTGGTCAATGACCATCTGTAGAATAGTTTGTTGTCGGGAATTCATCGCTGTAATTCTTATAACGTTATAATACTTAATAAAAAAATACTGACGCGCCGGGCATCCTCAAATAGGAAAACCTGAAGGCACGATTGTTAAATCTCCCACGGTGCCTTCGGGATGTCTGGCGTAGATTCAGCAACCTGGCGCAAGAGTTCTGCTTTAAGTATCTCGAGATTATGGATCGCAGAGTGGTAATCGCCTGCCACAAGGATATCTAACACAATATCAATACGTTCGGCAACGCGCTGGGCATCAAATTCAGACATCAAGGACATCCTTATAGCAAAAGGGAGAAAATGAATAATGCAAAAATTGCCGCTAAAAGAGAAGTGTTTAACGGCAACGGCTAATTATCATCCGGGAATACGATATATAATGACGGAATACATCGCTAAGTATATATATTCATCTACTTATGCGCGCTTCAGATAGCGTTTATACCAGCGTTCGAAGGCGACGGCGGGCATTGGTTTGGCAAACAAAAATCCTTGCCGCTCATTGATCCCGTTCTTGGTTAAAAAAGCATCTTCCTTTTTACTCTCCACTCCTTCAGCGATCACCTGAAGATTCAATGCCTGGGCCACAGCGACGATCGCCCGGACCAGCGACTGCGATACAGGTTGTTTGTGAATATCTCGAACAAAAACCTGGTCAAGTTTAATCGCATCGATCGGAAAGCGCGCCAGTTGCGAAAGTGAAGAGTAGCCGGTACCAAAATCGTCCAGATGCACTTGCGCACCTAGTTGGCTAAATTGTTGAATAACAGACAGTGCCAGTTCATCATTCTCAATCAGGCAGCTCTCCGTCAGTTCAACATCAATAGGGCAGTATTCAAAATTGAGTTCCTGGAGAACCTGTTTCAGGGCGGTGAAAATGGTTTGATCGGCGAGCTGACGTGCAGAAATGTTTACCGCAACTCGCAGGTTAATGCCTTTATCCCGCCACTTCGCCACCTGGCGTACGACATCGAGAATCACCCAACGGCCTAAAGGCACAATTAGCCCTGACTCTTCGGCGTAGGAAATAAAGTCCAACGGTGGAATCAACCCACGTTCAGGTGACTGCCAACGTACTAAAGCTTCCAGACTGCGTACTTCGCCACGCCAGGTGATTTTCGGTTGATAGTGAATAACCAACTGATCGTTTTCCAGTGCTTTACGCAAGTTGGTATCCAGCCAGAGATATTCAAATACCCGCTGATTCATTTCTGGGGTAAAAACGCAAAATTGTCCTCGTCCGCCTTCCTTCGCTGTGTACATTGCTGTGTCGGCGTGACGAATAATAGCCGCGCTGTCCGAACCATGTTCGGGAGAGAGTGAAATACCCACTGAACAGCTGGTATAAACTTCAATTAAACCAATGCGGAAGGGGAGTCGTAAGCGGGTCAAAATTCGTGATGCCATTGCTTCCAGCGCGCTTTGTGAGGTATTGGATGCCAGTACCAGAAACTCATCGCCACCTGGACGCGCCAACACCTGATCATGTTCGAGACAGCTTAAAATGGCCAATGACACTTCGCGTAATAGCTGGTCACCAAACAAATGCCCATAAGCGTCGTTGACCTTTTTAAAATTATCCAAATCAAGATACACAACCCCAACTTTATTGTTATCTGCCTGATTAATGGCGTGATCGATTAACTCCTGCATTGCGTTACGATTCGGCAGTCCGGTGATACTGTCGGTATTTGCCAGAATACGCAGTCGCTCCTGAGCGCGGCGCTCTTCGGTAATGTCGGTGCCGGAACAGATTAAAAAAATCTCGTTCTTGCCACTGCCGCTGTGGACAAATTTATTGCGAAACAGAAACAGCCGCTGGCCTTTACGTGTTGGTATCCACAGTTCGACTTCATATGCATTGCCGCTTCGAAAAAATACACGGTTATTGCGCCTGGATGCCGCAGCTTCACGACGGCTCATAAACAGTTTAAACACGCTTTGCCCAATGACGTCGTGTTCTTTCAACCCTGTGTAATCTTCACATAACCGATTGAAGCGTTGGATATTCCCCCGACTGTCGAGAATCACTATTGCGGAATGTGCTTCAGAAACTACCTGCTCAGCAAAGGAAAGCCCGTGTGATAAATCACGAGCAACCGCCGGTGTGTCATGCCATGCCGACGCGTTGCCAGCCCATTCCCGTTTATTGATTTTTCGTCCTACCAGATGCACAGAAAGATCGCTTTCATCGACGGTCAGACTCATCATCAGGCTGGAAGTGATGACCGTCATTTCCCTGATGCGAGCAGCCTGTTCGGCAGATAACTGCAACGTACGTTCAGGTTCTGTGGTTTCGGTGGTAGAAAAGCGCAAAACATCGCTGCTTTCCGTCAACCGCCAGTATGGATTGTGCGATCCGAGAAAGTTGTACAACGTTGTGGACTCCCTAACGGTTTTCATGATGCATATCCTCCGGTTAACAGCGGAGTCCGCGGTTAAATAAAAGGAACAACATGACTTACATGAAATTAACGGCGGCTAAACGCATTGTTTTTTTTATCTATTTATTTGTAATCCAGTTTTGGAAAAACGCCAGTTTTCAAACGAAAGTCAGTTAAAAATCTGCCGGGATATGGCGAAGGTGGAGCGGGGAAATAAACGGCCCATTCATGAGGAATGGGCCGTGAAAGGAGATTACGCGACCGGGCGTGCAATAATGCTGCGGGTTTCCATGCGGACTTCGGCAATGGTGACGTCAATAACGTCGGTCACTTTGTAAGCCGTTTCACCTTTAATTTGTACAGTGCCGTTTTCCTGGCTGCAAACCAGTTCATCGCGCACAGCGTGTAAGAAAGGTGCTGGAATAAAGGCGATAGCGCCGTTATCAACCAAACGCACACGCATGCCGCCACGGCTGATATCGACAATTTCCGCCGCGAAACGGGTGTCGGTCCCGGCTTTGTCTTTCAGGAAGCGTGCGTATAACCAGTCGCCAACATCACGTTCTGCCATTCGGTTGAGACGGCGACGCTCGGCCATTTGGACAGTGATTTCATCCTGCGGACGCGTCGCAGTTTCGCCTTTGATAACCGCTTTCAGCAGACGGTGGTTGATCATGTCGCCATATTTACGGATTGGCGAAGTCCAGGTGGCGTATGCTTCCAGACCGAGGCCAAAGTGAGGACCGGGTTCAGTGCTAATTTCAGCAAATGACTGGAAGCGACGAATGCGGCTGTCGAGGAAACCAGTTGGTTGCGCATCCAGTTCACGACGCAGTTTGCAGAAACCGTCCAGCATGAGCACTTCTTCGGCATCGACATGCAGACCGTGGGTTTTCAGCAACGCCGCCAGCGCGTCGGCATTCGCCGGATCAAAGCCCATATGCACGTTATAGATGCCAAAACCGAGCTTATCGCGCAGTACGCGGGCCGCACAAATGTTAGCGGCAATCATCGCTTCTTCGACGATACGATTGGCAATGCGACGAGGCTCGGCGACGATATCCAGCACTTCACCTTTTTCACCGAGAATAAAGCGGTAATCCGGGCGATCTTTAAATACCAGTGCGTGGTTATTACGCCACTCGCCACGGCGTTGGCAAATTTGCGCTAACAAACGGACTTGTTCGGCAATTGCTTCACTTTCAGGCTGCCAGTCACCGGTATTTTCCAGCCAGTCAGAGACCTGGTCATACACCAGCTTCGCTTTGGATTCGATGGTGGCGGCAAAGAATTCGATATTATCTTCAATGGTGCCATCAGCGGAGAGCGTCATGCGGCATGCCAGTACCGGGCGGACTTCATTGGCGCGCAGTGAGCAGAGATCGTCAGAAAGCTCGCGAGGCAGCATAGGGATGTTGAAGCCAGGCAGATAGTTGGTGAATGCGCGAATTTTCGCGGCTTTGTCCAGCTTGCTGCCTTCTGCGATCCACGCGGTTGGATCGGCAATCGCCACAATCAGCTGCAGTTTGTCATCCGGCAACGCCTTAGCGAAAAGGGCATCATCCATATCTTCCGTGCTGGCACTGTCGATGGTGACAAAATCCAGTGCTGTCAGATCTTCACGAACCAGACCTTCATCGAGCATTTCGGTAGCGACGCCGTCTGGTGCTTCTTTTTCCAGGTTATGGCGCGCCAGGGTAACCCACCACGGTACAAAGTGGTCGTCACCAAAAGTGATGTATTGTGTCAGTTCAGCATAGAAAGAACGATCGCCTTTCAGCGGATGACGGCGCATTTCGGCAACCGCCCAGTCGCCTTCTTTAAACTCGTGGGTCAGGCCACGGGCTGCGCGACAAGGAATAGCGTCTTTTAACAGTGGATGATCAGGAACGATGGCCAGACGGTCATTTTTGCCCTGGACTTTACCCACGAAACGAGTCAGAAACGGCTCAACCAGTTCTTCTGGCTCTGCGGATTCACGATCTTTTTCACTGTGGATCACTGCGATAATTCGGTCGCCATGCATGACTTTTTTCATCTGCGGCGGCGGAATGAAATAACTTTTTTGCGCGTCGACTTCCAGGAAGCCAAAGCCTTTTTCTGTGGCTTTTACCACCCCTTCAGCGCGTGGCGTCTGGGAATGCAGTTGCTGTTTAAGCTGCGCTAGCAGCGGGTTGTCCTGAAACATAATTGTCTATTTTGGTGGCCATTAGAGCGGCTGACAGTTTTACGCGAATCTGTCTGACGCAGCAAGGTTAATATGTCTCACCCAATGCGATTTTTAAGCGATTTATCCAGCCACACATCCCGCTCCATACCAGCAGATTAATAATCTGCGTTGATGATTTTTCGTGTTCGAGTAATGGACTGAATTGGGCTGCGCTAAAGCGATCGGGTGCTCGGGTCAGCCATTGTATCGCCTGAACGGTAGCGCGCTCAACAGAATGACGGTCAGCCCATTGGTTAATTTCATTTTCGCCCTTGCGCAGAAGGGGGCTGATTTTTTTATATTCATTTGATGAATTCATACAGGCAGCAAAACAAGCAGGACTGCCATTAATACGCGCGCATAACAACGCCGCAAGCTTATTATCCGGCTGTGTATTGACCCGTGTGCTGTTTAACAACTTTTCGAGAAGGGAAAGTGAAATAGGGTGGAGAGAGAGTGTTTCGGTCAGTTGGCAAAGTTCTGCATTAGAACTTTTTGTGTGCTCTTCAGGTAGTTTTTCCACCTCATAGCTGCTTCGCCAGCGTATTGATTCATCAGCAAACAGTGACGCGTCGGCGTAGTTTTGTATCTCCAGACCGGGTAACCAGCGTACCGAATGCCCGAGATAAGCCTGAAATGTCGCAATTGTCCGCGCCTGAAAGCCAATAAAACCAATTATTTGGTTGATTATCACACAGTCCCAGGCAGTAAGACCGACGTCATTCAGATGTTGGCGCGATCGGTTGTCGATAATAGAAGGCGAGCTGGCCAGTTGGCGGGCATATTGCGTGATTTGTGCCAACCGATGATTGCTTTCCCTGGAGGAATCAGGTCCGGGGAGCGGTGTAAGTCGCGCCGAATAGTAGTTGCACAACCGCTGGACGCCGCAAACCTGAGCAACCGTCAGGGCCGTCGACAAACGTTCATAAGCGGTGAAGGTCTGTGAACGGGTCACAGTAAGCTGGTCAGGGAACAACTCCGCTGCAAGAATGCGCGCCGGGACCATCCATGAAAGGAAGGGGGCCAGCGTTTCTTCATCAAGGATCACGTCGAGCAGAAAGGGATCGCGAACCTTTGCGGCTTCCGGGACCAGAGGCAGAACGTCATTCTCCGCAGTACTGGATTGCGTTTCATGATACCAGTGGCTTT
The DNA here is from genome assembly GCF_002965245.1 of Escherichia sp. MOD1-EC6021. Classification (NCBI taxonomy): domain Bacteria; kingdom Pseudomonadati; phylum Pseudomonadota; class Gammaproteobacteria; order Enterobacterales; family Enterobacteriaceae; genus Escherichia; species Escherichia sp. MOD1-EC6021. The sequence continues at coordinate 129,717 of NZ_PTRU01000004.1, forward strand.
TGCCGGTGATGTGGCGTTGTTCCATGGGCGCTCCTTGGTCGTAAAGGAAATCGTTATCCTGACGCAAGGCGGGAAGGGGAGAAAGACGGATCGGCGATAACAAATATCAGAAAGGTATAACAGAGATAACGGGCGGCAGAACGCCGCCCATCTTGACCAACAGAACGATTATTTCAGTTCGAGTTCGTTCATTGCAGCGATGCTGAAACCGCCGTCAACGTGGACCACTTCACCGGAGATACCGGCAGAGAGATCGGAGCACAGGAATGCCGCAGAGTTACCCACATCTTCAATAGTAACGGTACGGCGAATCGGGGTAACGGCTTCGCAATGAGCCAGCATTTTGCGGAAATCTTTGATACCGGAAGCCGCCAGAGTACGGATCGGACCAGCAGAGATGGCGTTAACACGCACACCTTCCGGACCCATCGCGTTCGCCATATAGCGCACGTTCGCTTCCAGAGACGCTTTTGCCAGACCCATAACGTTGTAGTTCGGGATAGCGCGCTCAGCGCCAAGGTAGGAAAGGGTCAGCAGGGCAGAACCCGGATTCAGCATGGAGCGGCAAGCTTTTGCCATTGCAACGAAGCTGTAGGAGCTGATGTCGTGGGCAATTTTGAAGCCTTCACGAGTAACGGCGTTAACATAGTCACCATCCAGCTGATCGCCAGGTGCAAAACCAATAGAGTGTACGAAACCGTCAAATTTCGGCCAAACTTTCCCCAGTTCAGCGAACATGGTGTCGATGCTGGCATCTTCGGCAACATCGCACTGCAGAACTATGTCAGAACCCAATTGAGCGGCAAATTCTTCTACGCGGCCTTTCAGTTTGTCGTTCTGGTAGGTGAATGCCAGTTCAGCTCCTTCGCGGTGCATCGCCTGAGCGATACCGTAGGCGATGGACAGTTTGCTGGCAACACCGGTTACCAGAATGCGCTTACCGGAAAGAAAACCCATAGCTTTAATCCTTATTGTTGATGCTTGTTGTGCCTGAAAATCAGGCGATTCGTCGTTTTAGTAAACAGTACGAACAGATAAACGGTTATTATAATCAACCTGGCTGTGAGTGGCTATAGTTGCGCTTTCTGTAGCGGAGAGAAGCTGCGGTACAGAGCATTATGCGTTATCTACTCCTGACGCCTGCAAGGGGGAGGTTGGGGAAATATCTTATAGAATCTGACTTTGAAACTATTCGTATTAGCTCCGATAAGTTTGATGATGAAAACAGAACTGGCGACAACAAGTCGCTGTCTTTCTGATGAATTGACTCCAACTTAATATTGTCAACTATCTTCACAGAATCTCCACAATCTCTTCATTATCAGAATATGCATCATGAATAAATAAAAATACTTTCCATTACTTTGGAGAAACGTATAATTAGCAAAAATGAGAATGATCATTCTCACTAAGTGATAGGCCAGGAGACAGAAATGACCAGCAAGCTGGAGATACGCCACAAACAGCGTCAGGATGAAATCATTAACGCCGCCCGTCGGTGTTTTCGTCGCTGCGGATTTCATGCCGCCAGTATGTCGCAAATTGCCAGTGAAGCTCAGCTTAGCGTGGGTCAGATATATCGTTACTTCGCCAACAAAGACGCCATTATTGAAGAGATGGTTCGCCGTATCATCGACTTTCGTATTGCCCAAATGGACATTGACGCGCGTACCGATCACTTCCCGGAAGTCCTTGCCTTGCGTAAATCCTTAAATGAGGACGACGACGCGCTGATGCTGGAAGTGGCTGCAGAAGCCACACGCAACTCGCGGGTTATGGCAATGCTTGAAGAAGCTGACGCCAGAATGTTCGCTAACGGTTGTGCACATATGAAAAGAATGCATCCCCATCTTAGCGACGATCACATTCGTTGCTGCGTTGAAGTGTTTGCTACCATGATGGAAGGTACGGTTTATCGTCGTTTAACACCGCAAAAAAGCGATCCACAACATCTGCAGGAAATATATCAGGATATTGTTAGTATGTTGATAAATAAATAAGAACAGAATTAACCAATAGCGGGGGATATTAATCCCCCTTATTTCATTGCGAAATTCATTTCGCGATGCGGGTTCGTTATAACTGAATATCCCTGACATATCCTCATTAATTTCAATGAGGAGGGTATTTCTCACCCTGGAGAAAATAATGAAGTATATAGCAACATCTGTAGTGGCAATGCTGCTCTTATCGGGTTGTGATAATACGCAAAGTAACAATTCATCCCCGTCAGAAACAGAAGTCGGCGTTGTTACGCTCAAATCTCAACCGGTTTCGGTAGTCAGTGAATTAACCGGACGCACCAGTGCTGCGCTCAGTGCTGAAGTACGTCCGCAGGTTGGGGGAATTATCCAGAAACGCTTATTTAAGGAAGGTGATCTGGTCAAGGCTGGACAGCCTCTCTACCAGATTGATGCGGCCAGTTATCAGGCTGCATGGAATGAAGCCCGGGCAGCATTACAACAAGCACAGGCACTGGTAAAAGCCGATTGCCAGAAAGCGCAGCGTTATGCCCGACTGGTGAAAGAGAATGGTGTTTCACAACAGGATGCTGATGATGCTCAGTCTACCTGTGCACAAGATAAAGCCAGTGTAGAGGCGAAAAAAGCCGCACTGGAAACTGCGCGCATTAATCTTGACTGGACCACGGTAACCGCACCGATTTCGGGGCGTATTGGTATTTCGTCGGTAACCCCTGGCGCACTGGTGACCGCGTCGCAGGATACAGCGTTAACGACTATTCGTGGTCTGGATACAGTGTATGTCGACCTCACTCGCTCCAGTGTCGATTTATTACGTCTGCGTAAACAGTCACTGGCGACCAACAGTGACACCATGAGCGTCTCACTTATTCTGGAAGATGGCACAACCTACAGCGAAAAAGGGCGTCTGGAACTCACCGAAGTCGCTGTAGATGAGTCTACCGGTTCGGTGACATTACGGGCGATTTTCCCCAATCCACAACAGCAGTTATTACCGGGAATGTTTGTTCGCGCTCGTGTCGATGAAGGCGTGATGGAAGACGCTATTCTCGCGCCGCAACAGGGCGTCACGCGCGATGCTAAAGGCAATGCAACTGCGCTGGTGGTGAATAAAGACAATAAAGTAGAGCAGCGAACGCTCGAAACGGGAGAAACGTATGGTGATAAATGGCTGGTGCTGAACGGCCTGCACAACGGCGACCGACTGATTGTTGAAGGTTCTGCCAAAGTCACTTCAGGGCAGACCGTCAAGGCTGTTGAAGTTCAGGCTAATGGAGGCAACGCCTGATGTTTTCGCGCTTTTTTGTTCGCCGCCCGGTCTTTGCCTGGGTTATCGCCATTTTGATTATGTTGGCGGGGATTCTGGCTATTCGCACATTACCCGTCGCGCAATATCCTGACGTTGCACCGCCGACCATTAAAATTTCAGCCACTTATACTGGTGCTTCTGCCGAAACGCTGGAGAACAGCGTGACTCAGGTTATCGAGCAACAACTCACTGGGCTTGATAATTTACTCTATTTCAGCTCAACCAGTAGCTCTGATGGTTCGGTCAGTATTAATGTGACCTTTGAACAAGGTACCGATCCAGATACTGCACAGGTTCAGGTGCAGAATAAAATTCAGCAGGCGGAGTCGCGCCTACCCAGCGAAGTGCAGCAAACAGGTGTTACGGTGGAGAAATCACAAAGCAACTTTTTGCTGATTGCTGCCGTGTATGACACCACTGACAAAGCCTCCAGTTCGGATATCGCCGACTGGCTGGTCAGTAACGTTCAGGACCCCCTGGCGCGTGTTGAAGGTGTGGGGAGTCTGCAAGTCTTTGGCGCGGAATACGCTATGCGCATCTGGCTCGACCCGGCCAAACTGGCGTCTTACTCGCTGATGCCTTCAGACGTGCAAAGTGCTATTGAAGCGCAAAACGTGCAGGTTACTGCCGGGAAAATAGGGGCATTGCCTTCACCGGATACTCAGCAACTGACCGCAACGGTACGTGCGCAGTCTCGCTTGCAGACGGTGGATCAGTTCAAAAATATTATCGTGAAAAGCCAGTCAGACGGCGCAGTTGTTCGTATAAAAGATGTGGCTCGCGTTGAGATGGGCAGTGAAGATTATACCGCTATCGGCAAACTTAACGGTCACCCGTCTGCCGGGGTTGCTGTAATGCTTTCGCCCGGTGCGAATGCGCTGAATACGGCGACGCTGGTCAAGGATAAGATTGCCGAATTCCAGCGGAACATGCCGCAGGGATACGACATCGCATACCCGAAAGACAGCACTGAATTTATTAAAATTTCCGTAGAGGACGTAATTCAGACGCTGTTTGAAGCCATCGTATTGGTGGTTTGCGTGATGTATTTATTCCTGCAAAACCTGCGTGCCACACTGATTCCGGCGTTAGCTGTCCCCGTCGTTTTGCTGGGCACATTCGGCGTTCTTGCGTTGTTTGGCTATTCGATTAATACCCTGACGTTGTTTGCAATGGTGCTGGCGATCGGCTTGCTGGTGGACGATGCCATTGTGGTGGTGGAGAACGTCGAACGCATTATGCGTGACGAAGGGTTGCCCGCGCGTGAAGCCACGGAAAAATCAATGGGCGAGATTTCTGGCGCACTGGTTGCCATTGCGCTGGTGTTGTCAGCCGTATTCCTGCCGATGGCCTTCTTTGGGGGATCTACGGGCGTAATTTATCGTCAGTTCTCCATCACCATCATCTCCGCAATGCTGCTTTCCGTGGTGGTGGCATTGACCTTGACTCCCGCCCTGTGCGGTTCCGTCCTCCAGCATGTTCCGCCACATAAAAAAGGCTTTTTCGGCGCATTTAACCGCTTTTACCGCCGTACTGAAGATAAATATCAGCGAGGCGTAATTTATGTCCTGCGCCGTGCAGCCCGAACGATGGGGCTTTATGTCGTACTGGGTGGTGGAATGGCCCTGATGATGTGGAAACTGCCGGGCAGTTTCTTACCCACTGAAGACCAGGGCGAAATCATGGTGCAGTACACGCTGCCGGCCGGGGCGACCGCTGCCCGTACAGCAGAAGTGAATCGCCAGATTGTTGACTGGTTCCTGATTAACGAGAAAGCAAATACCGATGTCATCTTTACCGTTGATGGTTTCAGTTTTAGCGGCAGCGGACAGAACACCGGGATGGCGTTTGTTTCGTTGAAAAACTGGTCTCAACGTAAAGGGGCAGAAAACACCGCCCAGGCTATCGCCCTACGGGCAACCAAAGAGCTGGGCACAATTCGTGATGCCACGGTATTTGCGATGACGCCGCCAGCCGTTGATGGGCTGGGGCAAAGCAATGGTTTTACGTTTGAATTGTTAGCTAACGGTGGAACCGATCGTGAAACACTGCTGCAAATGCGTAATCAGTTGATAGAAAAAGCGAATCAAAGTCCGGAGTTACATTCTGTACGCGCCAATGATTTGCCACAAATGCCGCAATTGCAGGTAGATATTGATAGTAATAAAGCGGTGTCATTAGGGTTGAGTTTGAATGATGTCACCGACACCCTGTCCAGTGCGTGGGGCGGTACTTATGTGAATGACTTTATTGACCGTGGTCGTGTGAAAAAAGTCTACATTCAGGGCGACAGCGAATTTCGTTCCGCGCCGTCAGACTTAGGTAAATGGTTTGTGCGCGGCAGCGATAACGTCATGACACCATTCTCTGCTTTTGCGACCACCCGCTGGCTGTATGGACCGGAAAGACTGGTGCGCTACAACGGCTCGGCAGCCTATGAAATTCAGGGCGAAAACGCGACTGGCTTTAGTTCCGGCGATGCAATGACAAAAATGGAGGAACTGGCAAACAGTCTTCCTGCGGGAACAACCTGGGCCTGGAGTGGTTTGTCATTGCAGGAGAAACTGGCCAGCGGTCAGGCATTAAGTCTGTATGCAGTTTCTATTCTGGTGGTTTTCCTCTGCCTTGCAGCACTGTACGAAAGCTGGTCAGTCCCGTTCTCGGTCATTCTGGTGATCCCTCTGGGGCTTCTTGGCGCGGCGCTGGCGGCCTGGATGCGTGATTTAAACAACGACGTTTACTTCCAGGTAGCGCTATTAACTACTATCGGCTTGTCGTCGAAAAACGCCATTCTGATTGTGGAATTTGCTGAAGCGGCGGTTGCAGAGGGCTATTCCTTGAGTCGTGCGGCATTACGCGCGGCGCAGACTCGTTTACGCCCAATCATCATGACCTCGCTGGCGTTTATTGCGGGGGTAATGCCGCTGGCGATAGCAACCGGCGCAGGGGCGAACAGCCGCATCGCCATTGGTACGGGCATTATTGGCGGCACGCTGACCGCTACATTACTGGCCATTTTCTTCGTTCCTCTATTTTTTGTACTGGTGAAACGTTTGTTTGCCGGTAAACCGCGCCGTCAGGAGTAAGTTATGTTGCGTCGTTCTCTTATTTTTCTGGTGCTGTTGAGTGCGGGATGTGTCTCGCTCGATCCTCACTACAGTACGCCTGAATCCCCAATCCCGGCGACCTTGCCGGGAGCACAGGGCCAGGGGAAGGCAATCAGCCATGACTGGCAGCAGGTGATCCACGATCCCCGATTGCAGCAGGTAGTAACCATTGCACTGAACAGTAACCGCGATGTGCAAAAAGCGATTGCTGATATTGACTCAGCACGGGCGCTCTATGGGCAAACTAATGCGTCGTTATTTCCGACGGTGAATGCGGCCTTAAGTTCGACTCGCAGTCGTTCGCTGGCGAATGGTACGGGAACAACTGCTGAGGCTGACGGCACGGTGTCCAGTTATACGTTAGATCTGTTTGGTCGTAATCAGAGTTTATCTCGGGCGGCGCGGGAAACCTGGCTTGCCAGTGAATTTACAGCCCAGAACACTCGTTTAACGCTGATTGCTGAAATCAGCACCGCCTGGCTGACACTGGCGGCTGATAACAGCAACCTGGCCCTGGCAAAAGAAACGATGGCCAGTGCAGAAAACTCATTGAAAATTATCCAGCGCCAGCAACAGGTTGGCACGGCGGCAGCGACAGATGTCAGTGAGGCGATGAGTGTTTATCAGCAAGCGCGCGCCAGCGTTGCCAGCTATCAGACACAAGTGATGCAGGATAAAAATGCGCTGAACTTACTGGCAGGTACAACGCTTGCGGAAAATCTGCTACCGGGAACACTGGAAAGCCTGCCGGAACAGATGATAAGTCTGGTTCCTGCGGGAGTATCATCTGATGTTCTGCTGCGTCGCCCGGATATCCAGGAAGCGGAACATAATTTGAAGAGCTCCAATGCAGATATTGGCGCGGCGCGGGCTAACTTTTTCCCGACGATTTCGCTGACTGCCAGTGCCGGTGTTGGCAGTGACGCGTTGTCGTCGTTGTTCAGCCACGGAATGCAGATCTGGTCATTTGCGCCATCGGTCACATTACCGCTGTTCACTGGCGGAAGTAATCTGGCGCAGCTTCGTTACGCAGAAGCACAAAAGCGTGGGCTCATTGCCACCTATGAAAAAACTGTTCAGAGCGCATTTAAAGATGTCGCTAACGCACTGGCGCGGCGGACCACGCTTGAAGAGCAACTGGATGCACAGCGCCAGTATGTTAAAGCTGAGCAACAAACGGTCGATGTTGGCTTGCGTCGCTATCAGGCGGGTGTTGGTGATTACCTGACCGTGTTGACGGCGCAGCGCAGCTTGTGGAGCGCACAGCAGGAGCTGCTGGCACTGCAACTGACTGATTTTACAAACCGAATCACGCTCTGGCAGTCGCTGGGCGGCGGTATGTCATCACTCAAGTAAGGAATAATATGGCTAGAGTCTCTCTTTCATGGGCATTGATTCTTGGTCTTTTAGCCGGTATCGGCCCGATGTGTACCGATCTTTATTTGCCGGCTTTGCCGGAGATGTCTGAGCAACTGGCGGCAACCACGACCATAACGCAATTAACCCTGACTGCATCACTGATCGGTCTTGGCGTCGGACAACTGTTATTTGGCCCTCTGAGCGACAAAATAGGGCGTAAACGTCCGTTAATCTTGTCGTTGCTATTGTTTATTGTTTCTTCCATTTTGTGCGCGACAACGAACAATATTTACTGGCTGGTGGTCTGGCGTTTTATTCAAGGGATCGCGGGGGCGGGTGGTTCGGTGCTCTCTCGTTCTATTGCTCGTGACAAATATCAGGGAGTAACGTTGACCCAGTTTTTTGCGCTGTTAATGACGGTGAATGGCCTGGCACCGGTGTTGTCGCCAGTGCTGGGCGGGTACATTGTTAGCACTTTTGACTGGCGCACTTTATTCTGGGTAATGGCTGAAATTAGCACCGTACTGATGCTGGGCTGCCTGTTATTTATTAATGAGACCTTGCCAGAAAATAAAAGGGGCTCATCATTGCTATTAACCGGACGAAGCGTGGTGCAGAACCGCCTTTTTATGCGCTTTTGCCTGATTCAAAGTTTTATGCTGGCCGGTTTGTTTGCGTATATCGGCTCTTCGTCGTTCGTGTTGCAGAAGGAATTTGGCTTTAGTCCAATGCAATTTAGCCTGGTGTTTGGCCTTAACGGCATCGGACTTATCATTGCTTCATGGATCTTCTCGCGCCTGGCGCGACGGATTAACGCGATGACATTGTTGCGAGGTGGCCTGATAGCGGCAATTTTGTGTGCATTGCTCACGGTCTTATGCGCATGGGTACAATTGCCCATTCCGGCACTGGTGGCATTATTTTTCACCATCGCATTTTGTAGCGGCATCGGCACTGTTGGCGGGGCAGAGGCTATGAGTGCAGTAGGGACGCAGGAATCTGGAACGGCGTCTGCGTTGATGGGGATGAGCATGTTTGTCTTCGGCGGTATAGCCGCGCCATTGTCGGGAATTGGCGGAGAAACACTGTTAAAAATGAGTCTGGCAATTACGGTGTGTTATACGCTGGCATTGCTGGTTGCTCTCACCAGAATCGACAATCAAAAGTAATGAACACCTCATCCTGAGGGGGGCCCTGTCAGGATGAGGTGCAAAACACTAACGGTCCTTACGCCACGCATCCGCCGTCAATGCCTCGCCAAAATGACCGGCAATCAGTCGTTTAGTGAGGTCGTGCAGCGGAGAGGCGAGCACATCCGCAGTACTACCTCGCTCGACAACCTCGCCCTGATGCATCACCAGTACCTGGTCGCTAATGTGCTTCATCATTCCGATATGCTGGGTAACATAAATATACGAAATGCCCTGTTTTTCCTGTAACTCCAGCATCAGATTAATCAACTGCGAACGCATCGACATATCCAGTGAGGCGAGGGCTTCATCGGCAATAATCACTTTTGGGCGCAATATCAGCGCGCGCGCCAGACCCAGACGCTGTTTTTGCCCGGGTGCTAACATATGCGGATAGTAACTGACGTGATCCGGTAGCAGCCCAACCATCCGCATCGTTTCAATAATCTGTTTGCGACGCTGTTCAGGTTCCAGATCGGTGTTCAGACGCAGTGGAAAATCCAGAATTTGCGAGATACGTTGACGGGGATTCAACGAGGTCGAAGGATCCTGAAAAATCATGCGAATACGCTGACTGCGGAAGGAATAATCGCCAAAATGCAGCGGATGATCGTCAATCAATAACTCGCCGCTGGTAGGTTCTATCATTCCCGCCAGCATTTTTGCCAGCGTGGATTTACCAGAACCATTCTCGCCAATGATCGCCAGTGTCTGGCCTTCACGTAGCGTAAAGCTCAAGGGTTTTACCGCTTCTACGGTCTGACGACGAAACCAGCCGGTCCGGTAGCGGAACGTTTTACTTAAATTACGCACTTCAAGCAGCGTTTCGATCATCTCACTCTTTCTCCATGTTCAGCGGGAAATGACAGGCATAGAGATGATTTTTCGCCCCCGTCAAACGTGGCGTCACAATGCATTCTCGTTGTGCATACGGGCAACGCGGCCCCAGACGACACCCAATCGGTAACTGTTCCAGCAGTGGGATAGCGCCGGGCAGCGTATTGAGGCGACTTTTATGCGGCATCGCGCTGCCGAAGTCTGGTATCGCGCGGATCAGCGCCTGGGTATAAGGATGATGTGGCATTGTCACCAACTCCTTACTTGGCGCGGTTTCCACCGTTTGACCGCAGTAAAGCACGTTAATTTTATCCGCCCATTGGCTAAGCATTTGTAAGTCATGGCTGATAAGCAAAATAGTGGTATTGCTGTTTTGGTTGAGACGCGTCAGCAGGCGAAAGATTTGCGCCTGGGTTGTTGGCTCCATTGAGTTGGTCGGTTCGTCAGCAATCAGCAGACGCGGTTGATTCGCCAGTGCAATGGCTATCATCACTTTCTGACATTCACCTTCGGTCAACTCATAGGGAAAACTGCGCATCGCATCTTTGTGATCTTTAATCCCCACGCGGTGCAGCAGTTCAATGGCACGGCGTTTGCGCCAGCCAAAACGCTGCCACCAACGGCCTTTATAGGTCCAGGCAGGGATGTTTTGCATCAACTGGCGACCCACACGTTCTGAAGGGTCAAGACACGACTGTGGTTCCTGGAAAATCATCGACACGTTGTGACCAACCAGCTTGCGCCGTTCGCGTGCGGAGAGACGCAGCAAATCGATATCATCAAAACGCATACGGTCAGCAGTAACACGCCAGTTATCTTTATTCACCCCACAAATCGCTTTCGCAATCAAACTTTTGCCGGAACCGGATTCGCCAACAAGACCGCGGATCTCACCTTCGGTTAAGGTCATACTTACGCGGTCGACGGCTTTAACCCACTCATCACCGGTTTTAAATTCAATGGTCAGGTTACGAATATCGAGTAATGGCATTATTCCACCCCCGCAATAATTGCACGACGAACACCGTCGCCAAGGAGGTTAACCAACAGCACGCTAATCATAATTGCCGCACCTGGCAGCATGACAGTCCACGGGGCGACATAAATCAGTTCCAGCGCATCACCGAGCATCGCTCCCCATTCAGGCGAGGGGAGTTGTGCGCCGAGATCGAGAAAGCCCAGCGCGGCGATATCGAGAATTGCCATCGACAGTGCGCGGGTGATCTCGGTGACCAGCCCGGCGGTGATGTTAGGCATCACAGCAAACCAGAGAATATTCAGCGTTGATGCGCCATCCAGACGGGCGGCGATAACGTACTCTTTTTCCAGTTCATCATGCACCATGCTGTAAATCGAACGTACCATACGAGGCAGCAGCGCCAGCCAGACGGCAAACATGGCGTGCGACAAACTCGGTCCGGCAAACGCTACAACGATAATTGCCAGCAGCAGAGAAGGGATCGCCAGTAAGGTATCCAGAATATGGTTTAGTACTGCTGAGCGTAGACCGTGCGTCGACCCGGCAAAGGTGCCAAGTACCAGGCCACAGATTGTCGCTGCAAGCGTCACCACAAATGCCCCCCCCACGGTTGGTGCAGCTCCACTCAGTAAACGACTTAAAACATCGCGTCCGAGGTCGTCAGTCCCCAGGAAGAAAGAAACTTCGCCATAGCGTGACCATGAAGGCGGCAATAATTGATAGCCGAGAAATTGCTGATCGATGCCGTAAGGCGCAAACCAGCCGCCAAAAATACACAGTACAGCCAGTCCCGCGCAGCCGTACAGACCGACCATCGCAGAGGCATCACTATAAAATTTGCGCCAGGCGGTACGCAGCGTGCCCGGCGGGCGCTTTTCGCTGTATACGCTATCGTAAGGCATACCATTCCTTATGTTTCAGAGGGTTAGCCATGGCACCCAAAATATCAGAAATCATGTTAACAATAATGACCAGTGAGCCACACACCATCACTCCGGCGGAAATGGCCGCGTAATCTTGCTGGCGGATGGCGTTAATTAACCAGCGCCCTAAACCCGGCCAGCTAAAGACCATTTCGGTGATCATCGCCAGCGTCAGCATGGTAGAAAACTGTAAGCCCAGGCGAGGAATAACCGGAGGTAACGCGTTATGCAGAACATGGCGACGCAAAATAGTAAAGCGCGACAAACCGCGGGTCGCCGCCGCTTTAACATAGTTCTGGTCATACACTTCGATTGTGCTGATACGCATCAGTCGGATCACTTCAGTTGTTGGCGCAACCGACAGGGTGATCACGGGCAATATCATATGGCGGATTGCGCTCATGACCATTTCATCCCGCCACGGTGAGTCCGAAAGCCAGGCATCAATCAACGCAAAACCGGTAATCGGTTTCACTTCGTAGAGCAGATCGAAACGCCCTGAAACGGGCAACCAACCTAGCGTGAGTGAACAAAACAGCGTCAACAGAAGCGCCAGCCAGAACACCGGGATTGAAAAGCCCAGTAAGGCGATGGCGTTGATCAAGTTATCCTGCCACTTATGGCGCGTAATCCCGGCAATCATCCCCACGGGGATCCCGACAATCAGCGCAAAACCGAAGGCGAGGATGCACAGTTCCATCGTCGCCGGGAAGACCTCTTTTAACTGTTCGGCAATCGGTTGACCGTTAATGCTGGAAACACCAAAATCCCAGTGGATCAGGCCATTAAACCAGAACACCCAGGCATTCCACAGTGACGCGCCTTGTAACGGCGCATGTGGGGTGAAATAGCTCAAGCTGAAGCCAACGAAGGTCAGCAGGAACAAGGTGACAATCAATAATAAAATGCGGCGTAAGGTGAAGATAATCATGGTTTTTTCACCTCATCCTGTTTCTCGCGATACACCCCAGCAAAGGAGGCGTTACCAAACGGGCTAAGTACCAGACCTTTGATATCGTACCGATAGGCCTGCAAACGCAATGACGACGCCAGCGGCAAAATGGGCAATTCCTGCGCCAGAATACTCTGCGCTTCGTCATAGGCTTCGATGCGCGCCGCCAGTTGCTGCGAGGAGAGCGCCTTACGCAATACGCTGTCGAATTTCGGATCGCACCAGTGGGCGAGGTTGGTCTGCGAATGAATTGCCGCGCAGCTCAGTAACGGACGGAAGAAACTGTCCGGGTCGTTACTGTCAGTCGCCCAACCGGATAACGTCAGATCATGGCTCATATCCATCAACCGCGCCTCCTGAAAACGACCTTCTACCGGCACAATCACCACTTTTACGCCAACCTGCGCCATATCCGCCTGAATCAGTTCGGCGGTTTTCAGTGGGCTGGGGTTCCACGCCTGCGAACGTGTGGGCACCCAAAGTTTCAGCGTTAAGTTTTCCAGCCCTAACGCCTTCAACTGTTCGCGCGATTTCGCCGGATTGTATTCAGTAATTTTAGCCTCGTTGTCATAGGCCCACGAGGCGCGCGGTAAAATAGAGGCTGCCGTTTCAGCCGTACCATAATAGATGGATTGCATCAGACGCTGGTTATTGATCGCCAGTGCCAGCGCATGGCGGACAGCGGGATTATTTAGCGGCGGTTTAGCAGTGTTAAATGCCAGATAGGCGACATTCATCCCTGGACGCAGCGTTAAACGCAAGCGTGGGTCGTCACGCAAAATGGATAGCTGACTAGCAGCAGGCCAGGCCAGAACGTCGCACTCCCCGGTCAGGAGTTTCGACAGACGTCCGGTACCGCCGGAGCCTAAATCCACCACCACCTGCGGCATTAACGGTTTGCCGCGCCAGAAGTCATCATGACGTTGTAGGCGAATAAATTGCCCGGCGCGGTATTCCGACAACTGATACGGTCCAGTGCCGACCGGTTGACGGTCGAGTTGCTCCTGGCGATCTTCTTTCTCTAACTTCCCTGCATATTCTGCCGACATGACCGAAGCATAATGGGTCGCCAGGTGCCACAAAAAAGAAGCATCCGGCTGAGCCAGACGGAACTCAACGGTATGATTATCCAGTTTGCGGACGCTTTTCACGTTATCGGCAAATTGCAGGCTGTCGAAGTAGGGGAAGTTGCTGCCATTAACGTTATGCCACGGGTTGTTGCGGTCAAAAATTCGCTGGAAGGTAAACACCACATCGTCGGCATTCATTTTACGAGTGGGAGTAAACCAGTCGGTTTTTTGAAACGGAACATCGCGACGCAGGTGGAAGCGATAGGTCGCGCCGTTGTCGAGAACTTCCCAGCTTTCGGCAAGTTCCGGCATCAGGCGATAGGTATAGGGATCGACATCCAGCAGTCGATCATAAAACTGGGCGGCAAGGGTATCGACAATTAACCCACTGCTCGCTTTGGATGGGTTAAAGGTGTTGACTTGCCCGCTGACGCAATAGACAAAACCGCTGTCGCGGATATCAGCATGCGGGGGGGATTCAGGCGCGGCGATTGCCTGACCACTCACAAGTCCAGCAATCACCAAAAGAGACGATAATACCTGGCGCATAATATTAAGGGATTTTATGTAAAGAGGCTATCTTACTAATATTTAATGACATTTGCCATTACCGTTTGTGTTCAGGGGTCGTAATGAGGGCCGTGTGGTTGGTCGTTGAACAGGTGACGTCGCCATCTGTTCAACATTCGTACCCGTGATTTCTCTATAACTATAACTCACAGAACAACTTAGCGAGGAGCAGAGCGGTACGATCGTGAGAAACCCATTAAAGCACGCTGCAGTGCGTGTCATTTTTAGCCGGATGCGGCGTGAACGCTTTATCCGGGCAACGATACTGACCGAGCGTCTGCAATGAAATAATTACTCATTACCCCATTGATTCAAAAACTCTGCGATCTCATCAATGCGTACGGGATTAATCCCCGCTTCAGCAGCCATTTCATGTTGGGCTTCTTCGCTGATCTCTTCATTGTTCATCAAACGGGTGAGCAGTAACTGGAAGTAGTGGGCCAGCGGTGTGCGTTCAGCGTCTGCGACAGGCTCTGCGCATTCGGTCGCGTACTCATCGGCAATATCAAAATATTTTAGCGGGATATCGTGGTTCATTATTTGCCCCTGGGGTTAATGCGCTAAGCATAAGGGCGGATGATAGCACTCGTGATCCGGGTCATACATCTTTTTATAGTTAATGGCGCGGCGCATTACCCTCAGGCAGGATAATGCGCCGCGCATCCGACTATTACGTTTCGCTCACCGGAGTTCTGTCACCATCATACAACGGCACTTTGCGATAGCGGCGGATCAGATACCACAAATATGCGCCGCCTAATGAAGCCCATACCAGACCGAGTGTCAGTGACGTTGACTCGAGGTTAACCCACAGCACACCCACCGTCAGCGCGCCAACCAGCGGCATCAGCAAATAGTGAAAGTGTTCCTTCCAGCTTTTATTCATGCCTTTACGCCGCCAGAAATGATTAAACACCGACAGGTTAACGAAGGTAAACGCCACCAGAGCACCGAAGTTAATCAATGCTGTCGCGGTGACTAAATCAAAGAACAGCGCTGACAACGCGACAATCCCGACCATAATGACATTCAGTGCCGGAGTCCGCCATTTCGGGTGCACATAGCCAAACACGCGTTCCGGAAACACATTGTCGCGCCCCATCACATACAGCAGACGCGACACGCTGGCATGTGACGCCAGGCCAGACGCTAACGTGTTCACAAACGTCGTGCAGAGGAAAATCGACTGGAACAACTTGCCGCCAACGTACAGTGCGATTTCCGGCAGTGCGGCGTCCGGATCTTTAAAGCGGCTGATATCCGGGAAGAACAGCTGCATAAAGAACGACGCCGCGATAAAGATAACGCCGCCGTACACCGCCGTCAGGAAGATGGTTTTCGGAATAACACGCGCGGCATCCGGCGTCTCCTCTGAAAGCGTGGTCACCGCATCGAAACCGAGGAACGAGAAACAGACAATCGTCGCCCCGGTAATAATCGGGATCAGATGCGCGTTCTCGCTGATAAACGGCTGAAGCGACCAGACGGTGCCAACGCCTTCTCCTTTATGTAGTCCCTGAACCACCAGGAAGATAAACACCACCATGATGGAGATTTGCACCAGTACAAACAAGGTATTGAAGTTAGCGACCAGGTTGACGCTCTTCAGATTCGCGGCGGTTAAAATGGCGACGAAGGTTACCACCCACACCCACGGCGGCACTTCCGGGAAGAGGGCGGAGAGATAGATTTTCGCCAACAAAACGTTGATCATCGGCAAAAAGAGATAATCCAGCAGCGATGACCAGCCGACCATAAATCCGACGTGCGGGTTAATCGACTTTTGCGCGTAGGTATAGGCCGAACCGGCCTCCGGAAACTGGCGAACCAGTTTGCCGTAGCTGATCGCGGTAAACAGCACACCCGCCAGCGCCAGCAAATAGGACGCCGGAACGTGACCGTCGCTAATGCCGGAAACAATGCCAAAGGTATCGAACACAGTCATCGGCGTGAGATAGGCCAGACCCATCATCACCACCTGCCACAATTTCAGTGATTTTCGCAGACGGGTTTTGCCGGGTTGCGCAGCAATATTCAGTGGTGAATTAATAGCCATAATTGCTGCCTCCCCTGCGTAATAAGGTTTGCGGTCGTATCGACCTGAAATCAAACCTGTTTAGCAAGGGAAGCAAAGGGGGCGGAGTCCAGTCAGTCGCAGGAGGGGCGCATACGCAGCCTCCCTCGCCATGCGGGGATTTAATCATCGGCATCATCTCATTTCCTCGTCACAGTCTTAATCGTTAACGGAAGCCCGTTGCCGCCTGCGCTCCATAACGCGACATCCGGGAAATGTCTGGATTACCAGCAAATGTCAGGCCTGGCTCCGCTCAGGCCGATGAAACAACCCCGCAAGGGGTATTACGCGTTTTTCAACATCCACTCAATTTCTGTTTCTGTGATGAGGCGCTCAAACTGCAACAGCTCATCATTTTTACAGGCGTGATAGACATGGCAGAAGCGTTCGCCTAAATAGCGGCGTAGATGATCGTTCTCGATAAACTCACCCAGGGCATCGCTCTGGCGAATCGGGAAGGGTAAGCCTTCCTGTTCCAGCCCGTTGCCTTCGACTTCTTCCTGTAATGGCAGTTCGTTATCAAGGCCATGCAAAATACCGGCAAAAATCGCTGCCATCACCAAATACGGGTTGGCATCGGCACCCGCCACGCGATATTCCACGCGGTGATTATAGCGATCGCCGCAGGGAATACGCAGGGCGACGGTGCGGTTGTTATGGCCCCACGACGCCTGCGTCGGTACATACATCCCCGGCTGGAAGCGGCGATACGAGTTCACGTTTGGTGCCAGCAACGCCATTGATGACGGCATCAGGTCAATCATCCCGGCGAGCATCTTTTTCAGCAGCGGCGAATCTTCGCCTTCCGCGTCAGAAAGCACGTTCTCGCCACGATTATTTTGCATACTGATATGGATATGCATCCCGCTGCCCGCGTGCTCTTCATACGGCTTCGCCATAAAAGTGGCGTGCATCTTATGCTTTTCTGCCATCAGACGCACCAGGCGTTTTAGTGCCAGCGCATCATCGCAAGCTTCCAGCACGTTATCGGTATGGTAAAGATTGATTTCAAACTGACCTGGCGAGGCCTCGGCGACCGCGCCATCTGCCGGAATCAGCTGTAACTGCGCCAGCTCATCAATATCATTGAGCACGTCGGCGAAGTGGTTGAGGTTATCAACGGAGTAAACCTGACTTTGTGTATTGCGGTCATCGGTGCCGGGCGCGCAGGGCGGTTGCAGATACCCTTCAGCGTCGCGCTGGCGATCCAGTAAATAGAACTCCAGCTCTACCGCTACGACCGGGAACAAGCCGCGCTGGCGTAGCTGCTGCCACAGGCGGTTGAGAACGTTCCGCGGCTCAACGTCAAAGGGAGCGCCATCTTCATCGACCATGGTCAGGAGCATCTGACCGATAAACTCAGGATCTGCAGCAGATGGGGTTAAGGAACCGAGAACAGGAACACAGGTACGATCCGGCTCGCCCATTTCCTGACCCAGGCCCGCTTCTTCTACTACGTTGCCCAGAATATCCATTGCAAACACCGAGGCCGGGAAATAACACCCTTTCTCGAGCTTCTTCAGGCTTGAAACAGGAATACGTTTCCCACGAAAACAACCATTCAGATCGGTAAGTAAAACATCAACATATTGCGTATTCGGGTAGCGCTCCAGGTAGCGTTTCACTTCCTGCGTAAAGGCGCTACCCCGCCTCTCTTCTGACTGCTGAACAAAGTTCTCTACTTCAACGATATTGGTTTCCATGATTCTTCGCCTTTGGTTTGTTTTCCGCTCGTTATCAAAGCGTAAAATATAATGACCACCATTCGAATCTGTATGCAAACTAAATGTTTGTCAAATGTTAAATTGAGTTTGCAAAAATGAAAACTCGCTGCTAGATTGAAAAAATATTGAACATAAAGGTCATTTAAAGCGCAGTAATGGCGATAATTTAGTCCACTTTGTGAGATTGAGCATGGAAAATATAATGAACAATCCGGTTATCGGTGTCGTAATGTGCAGGAACAGGCTTAAGGGTCATGCGACCCAGACTCTGCAAGAAAAGTACCTGAATGCCATCATCCACGCAGGCGGCTTGCCAATTGCGCTGCCACATGCGCTGGCGGAACCGTCATTACTTGAACAACTTTTGCCGAAACTCGATGGTATTTATCTTCCTGGTAGTCCCAGCAATGTGCAGCCGCACCTATATGGTGAAAACGGCGATGAGCCTGACGCCGATCCCGGGCGTGATCTTCTGAGCATGGCGTTAATTAATGCCGCACTCGAAAGGCGCATCCCCATTTTCGCCATCTGCCGGGGTTTACAGGAACTGGTGGTGGCAACCGGTGGTTCGTTGCATCGCAAGCTGTGCGAACAGCCTGAATTGCTGGAACATCGGGAAGATCCCGAACTGCCGGTGGAACAGCAATATGCACCGTCGCATGAAGTTCAGGTTGAAGAGGGGGGATTGCTGTCTGCGTTGTTACCTGAATGTAGCAACTTTTGGGTAAACTCTCTGCATGGACAAGGGGCGAAGGTCGTTAGCCCACGGTTGCGTGTTGAAGCTCGCTCGCCGGATGGCTTAGTTGAGGCGGTTAGCGTCATCAATCATCCTTTTGCGCTGGGCGTACAGTGGCACCCGGAATGGAACAGTAGCGAGTACGCGCTTTCGCGTATATTGTTCGAGGGCTTTATCACCGCTTGTCAGCACCATATCGCTGAAAAACAGCGACTCTGACCACTACAGTTTAAGGAAATGCAAATATGAGTGATGAGGGACTGGCGCCAGGAAAACGCTTGTCGGAAATCCGCCAGCAGCAGGGGCTTTCACAACGTCGTGCCGCCGAACTCTCCGGGCTGACTCACAGTGCTATCAGTACGATAGAACAAGATAAAGTCAGCCCTGCCATCAGTACGCTGCAAAAGCTGCTGAAGGTGTATGGTCTGTCACTCTCGGAATTCTTTTCCGAGCCGGAAAAACCTGATGAGCCACAGGTCGTCATTAATCAGGACGACTTAATTGAAATGGGTAGTCAGGGTGTGTCAATGAAGCTGGTTCATAACGGTAACCCGAATCGTACGCTGGCGATGATATTTGAAACGTACCAGCCAGGCACAACCACTGGGGAAAGAATTAAGCATCAGGGTGAGGAAATAGGCACTGTACTGGAAGGTGAAATTGTTCTGACGATTAATGGTCAGGATTACCACCTCGTCGCGGGGCAAAGTTATGCCATTAATACCGGCATCCCGCACAGTTTCAGTAATACGTCGGCAGGTATTTGCCGAATTATCAGCGCCCATACGCCCACCACGTTTTAATCTTTTTGTTCTGTAAGCCGGGTAAGCGCAATGCGCCCGGCAATCCATAAAGAATGTCGCCAGAAATAAGCGGGCATGCGGCCCGGGGATCTCTGCGCCCTGACGTTCACAAACTGCATATATCTGATACACGTGAAACAGGAGTCATAATGAATTTTCATCATCTGGCTTACTGGCAGGATAAAGCGTTAAGTCTCGCCATTGAAACCCGCTTATTTATTAACGGTGAATATACTGCTGCGGCGGAAAATGAAACTTTTGAAACCGTTGATCCGGTCACCCAGGCACCGCTGGCGAAAATTGCCCGCGGCAAGAGCGTCGATATCGACCGTGCGGTGAGCGCAGCACGCGGCGTATTTGAACGCGGCGACTGGTCACACTCTTCTCCGGCAAAACGTAAAGCGGTACTGAATAAACTCGCCGATTTAATGGAAGCCAACGCCGAAGAGCTGGCACTGCTGGAAACTCTCGACACCGGCAAACCGATTCGTCACAGTCTGCGTGATGATATTCCCGGCGCGGCGCGCGCCATTCGCTGGTACGCCGAAGCGATCGACAAAGTGTATGGCGAAGTGGCGACCACCAGTAGCAATGACCTGGCGATGATCGTGCGTGAACCGGTGGGCGTGATTGCTGCCATTGTACCGTGGAACTTCCCGTTGCTGCTGACCTGCTGGAAACTCGGCCCGGCGCTGGCGGCGGGAAACAGCGTGATTCTAAAACCGTCTGAAAAATCACCGCTCAGTGCGATTCGTCTCGCCGGGCTGGCGAAAGAAGCAGGTCTGCCGGATGGCGTGCTGAACGTGGTGACCGGTTTTGGTCATGAAGCGGGGCAGGCGCTGTCGCGTCATAACGATATCGATGCCATCGCCTTTACCGGTTCGACCCGTACCGGGAAACAGCTGCTGAAAGATGCAGGCGACAGCAACATGAAACGCGTCTGGCTGGAAGCAGGCGGCAAAAGCGCCAACATCGTTTTCCCCGACTGCCCGGATCTGCAACAGGCAGCAAGCGCCACCGCAGCAGGCATCTTCTACAACCAGGGGCAGGTGTGTATCGCCGGAACGCGCCTGTTGCTGGAAGAGAGCATCGCCGATGAATTCTTAGACCTGTTAAAACAGCAGGCGCAAAACTGGCAGCCGGGCCATCCACTTGATCCCGCAACCACCATGGGCACCTTAATCGACTGCGCCCACGCTGACTCGGTGCATAGCTTTATTCGGGAAGGCGAAAGCACAGGGCAACTGCTGCTGGATGGTCGTAACGCCGAGCTGGCTGCCGCCATCGGCCCGACCATCTTTGTGGATGTAGACCCGAATGCGTCCTTAAGCCGCGAAGAGATTTTCGGTCCGGTGCTGGTGGTCACGCGTTTCACATCAGAAGAACAGGCGCTACAGCTTGCCAACGACAGCCAGTACGGACTTGGCGCGGCGGTATGGACACGCGACCTCTCCCGCGCGCACCGCATGAGTCGCCGCCTGAAAGCCGGTTCCGTCTTCGTCAATAACTACAACGACGGTGATATGACCGTGCCGTTTGGCGGCTATAAGCAGAGCGGCAACGGTCGCGACAAATCCCTGCACGCCCTTGAAAAATTCACCGAACTGAAAACCATCTGGATAAGCCTGGAGGCCTGAAATGACCGAACATACCAGCAGTTATTACGCCGCCAGTGCGAATAAATACGCGCCATTCGACACGCTGAATGAGTCGATTTCCTGCGACGTTTGCGTGGTCGGCGGCGGCTATACCGGGCTTTCCTCCGCGCTGCATCTGGCGGAAGCGGGCTTTGACGTGGTGGTTCTTGAAGCCTCACGCATCGGCTTCGGCGCAAGCGGACGCAACGGCGGGCAGCTTGTGAACTCCTACAGCCGCGACATCGACGTTATCGAAAAAAGCTACGGCATGGATACCGCCCGTATGCTCGGCAGCATGATGTTCGAGGGTGGCGAGATCATCCGCGAACGTATCAAACGTTATCAGATTGACTGCGACTATCGCCCCGGCGGCCTGTTTGTGGCGATGAATGATAAACAACTCGCCACACTCGAAGAGCAGAAAGAGAACTGGGAACGCTACGGTAACAAACAGCTTGAATTGCTGGACGCCAACGCCATTCGCCGCGAAGTCGCCAGCGATCGCTACACGGGTGCGCTGCTGGATCACAGCGGTGGACATATTCACCCGCTGAACCTCGCCATTGGTGAAGCCGACGCCATCCGTCTGAACGGTGGACGCGTGTATGAGCTTTCTGCGGTGACGCAGATCCAGCACACCACGCCAGCCGTTGTGCGCACGGCCAATGGTCAGGTGACGGCGAAGTATGTGATTGTCGCCGGGAATGCGTATCTGGGCGATAAAGTGGAGCCGGAGCTGGCGAAACGCAGTATGCCGTGCGGCACGCAGGTGATCACCACTGAACCACTGTCGGATGATTTGGCCCGTTCGCTGATCCCGAAAAACTACTGCGTGGAAGACTGTAACTACCTGCTCGATTACTACCGTCTTACCGCGGATAACCGCCTGCTGTACGGCGGCGGCGTGGTGTACGGCGCGCGTGACCCGGATGATGTTGAGCGTCTTGTTGTGCCGAAACTGCTGAAAACCTTCCCGCAGCTGAAGGGCGTGAAAATTGATTACCGCTGGACGGGCAACTTCCTGCTGACCTTGTCGCGCATGCCGCAGTTCGGTCGCCTTGATACCAACATCTATTACATGCAGGGTTACAGCGGCCACGGCGTCACCTGTACCCATCTTGCCGGGCGTTTGATTGCTGAACTGCTGCGCGGTGACGCCGAACGCTTCGACGCCTTCGCCAATCTGCCGCATTACCCGTTCCCCGGCGGGCGCACGCTGCGCGTGCCATTTACCGCGATGGGCGCGGCTTATTACAGCCTGCGCGATCGTCTGGGCGTTTAATTTCCGATTAACAGTGAAGAGTCAAAAGGTGTGAAACATGAGCAACAATGAATTCCATCAGCGTCGTCTTTCTGCTACCCCACGCGGGGTTGGCGTGATGTGTAACTTCTTCGCCCAGTCGGCAGAAAACGCCACGCTGAAGGATGTAGAGGGCAACGAATATATCGATTTCGCCGCAGGCATTGCGGTGCTGAATACCGGGCATCGCCACCCTGATCTGGTCGCGGCGGTGGAGCAGCAATTGCAACAGTTTACCCACACGGCGTATCAGATTGTGCCGTACGAAAGCTACGTCACCCTGGCGGAGAAAATCAACGCCCTTACCCGGTGAGCGGGCAGGCTAAAACTGCGTTCTTCACCACCGGTGCGGAAGCGGTGGAGAACGCGGTGAAAATCGCCCGCGCCCATACCGGACGCCCTGGCGTGATTGCGTTTAGCGGCGGCTTCCACGGTCGTACATATATGACCATGGCGCTGACCGGAAAGGTCGCGCCGTACAAAATCGGCTTCGGCCCGTTCCCCGGTTCGGTGTATCACGTACCTTATCCGTCAGATTTACATGGCGTTTCAACGCAGGACTCCCTCGATGCCATCGAACGCTTGTTTAAATCGGACATTGAAGCGAAGCAGGTGGCGGCGATTATTTTCGAACCGGTGCAGGGCGAAGGCGGTTTCAACGTTGCGCCAAAAGAGCTGGTTGCCGCCATTCGCCGCCTGTGCGACGAGCACGGTATTGTGATGATTGCCGATGAAGTGCAAAGCGGCTTTGCGCGTACCGGTAAACTGTTTGCCATGGATCACTACGCCGATAAGCCGGACTTAATGACGATGGCGAAAAGCCTCGCGGGCGGGATGCCGCTTTCGGGCGTGGTCGGTAACGCGAATATTATGGACGCGCCCGCGCCGGGCGGGCTTGGTGGTACCTACGCCGGGAACCCGCTGGCGGTGGCTGCCGCGCACGCGGTGCTCAACATTATCGACAAAGAATCACTCTGTGAACGCGCTAATCAACTGGGCCAGCGTCTGACAAATACGTTGATTGATGCCAAAGAAAGCGTTCCGGCCATCGCGGCGGTACGCGGTCTGGGGTCGATGATTGCGGCGGAGTTTAACGACCCGCAAACGGGCGAGCCTTCCGCCGCCATTGCGCAGAAAATTCAGCAGCGCGCGCTGGCGCAGGGGCTGTTACTGCTGACCTGCGGCGCGTACGGCAACGTGATTCGTTTCCTGTACCCGCTGACCATCCCGGACGCGCAGTTCGATGCGGCAATGAAAATTTTGCAGGATGCGCTGAGCGATTAATAGCCCAACGCAATAATGTCTGATGCGCTGCGCTTATCAGGCCTGCAAACGACGTATTGATTATGTATGCCGGATAAGACGTTCACGCCGCATCCGGCAAGTTGTATGCCCAACTTCGCTAAATCTGGTGCTTTTTCAACAACGCGCGGAACTGATGATAGGTTAACCCCAGTAATTCAGCCGCGCGCTTCTGGTTATATTTCCCTTGTTGCAAACTGAGTTGCAGTAACTCTTTTTCCTGCTGCATCTGAAACTCACGTAAATCCAGCGGCAGCGTTGGAAGCGAGGTGGTTTCTGAAACGGCGATAGCGTCTTCAGGCGGACGCCGTTTAAAAGGATCAATAATAATGTCATCAAGCGGATAATCGCTGGTGCCGTGGCGATACACCGAACGTTCCACCACGTTTTTCAATTCACGAATATTTCCCGGCCAGCGATAATTCAGCAATGTTTCTCTGGCGCGCTCCGTAAAACCCGGGAACAGAGGCAGCTTGATTTCCCGACACATCTGAATGGCAAAGTGTTCTGCCATCAGCATAATGTCGCTTTCGCGCTCGCGCAGGGGCGGCAGTTGCACTACATCGAAAGCCAGCCGGTCGAGCAGGTCAGCGCGAAAAGTACCTTCATTGACCATCGCCGGGAGATCGGCATTCGTCGCGCATACCAACCGCACATTCACCTGCAATGGCTGGCTGCCGCCAACGCGCTCCAGTTCACCGTACTCAATCACGCGCAATAATTTTTCTTGCACCATCATCGGTGCCGTAGCGAGTTCATCAAGAAATAGCGTACCGCCGTCGGCACGTTCAAATCTCCCTGGATGACGTTTTTGCGCACCGGTAAACGCGCCCGCTTCGTGACCAAACAGTTCGGAATCCAGCAGATTTTCATTTAACGCCGCGCAGTTAAGGGAAATAAACGGCCCCTGCCAACGGGAGGAGAGATAATGCAGACGGCTGGCAATCAGCTCTTTACCTGTGCCGCGCTCGCCGATGATGAGCACCGGTTTGTCCAGCGGTGCGAGATGCGAAACCTGTTCCAGCACTTCGAGAAAGCTGTTCGCCTCACCGAGTAAATTATCTTTGTATTCTGCCATGATGAAATTCGCCACTTGTTAGTGTAATTCGCTAACTCATCCTGGCATGTTGCTGTTGATTCTTCAATCAGATCTTTATAAATCAAAAAGATAAAAAATTGGCACGCAAATTGTATTAATAGTTCAGCAGGACAATCCTGAACGCAGAAATCAAGAGGACAACATTATGGGTATTTTTTCTCGCTTTGCCGACATCGTGAATGCCAACATCAACGCTCTGTTAGAGAAAGCGGAAGATCCACAGAAACTGGTGCGTCTGATGATCCAGGAGATGGAAGATACACTGGTTGAAGTACGTTCTACTTCGGCGCGTGCGCTGGCAGAAAAGAAACAGCTGACTCGCCGTATTGAACAAGCGTCGGCGCGTGAAGTTGAATGGCAGGAAAAAGCCGAACTGGCGCTGCTGAAAGAGAGAGAAGATCTGGCGCGTGCGGCGTTAATTGAAAAACAGAAACTGACCGATCTGATTAAGAGCCTGGAACATGAAGTGACGCTGGTGGACGATACGCTGGCACGCATGAAGAAAGAGATTGGCGAGCTGGAAAACAAATTGAGCGAAACACGCGCTCGCCAGCAGGCATTGATGTTACGCCATCAGGCCGCAAACTCGTCGCGCGATGTGCGTCGTCAGCTGGACAGTGGCAAACTGGATGAAGCAATGGCTCGTTTCGAATCTTTCGAACGTCGAATTGACCAGATGGAAGCGGAAGCAGAAAGCCACAGCTTCGGTAAACAAAAATCGCTGGACGATCAGTTTGCCGAACTGAAAGCGGATGATGCAATCAGCGAGCAACTGGCACAATTAAAAGCCAAAATGAAGCAAGACAATCAATAATAACATCCAGGCGGCGTCCGAACGCGCCGCCGCTCATCGTCTAAGGAGTCCTTATGAGCGCGCTATTTCTGGCTATTCCGTTAACCATTTTTGTGCTGTTTGTTTTACCGATCTGGTTATGGCTGCATTACAGCAATCGTTCCGGTCGCGGTGAATTGTCGCAAAGTGAGCAGCAACGATTAGCGCAACTGGCTGATGAAGCAAAACGGATGCGCGAACGTATTCAGGCACTGGAATCCATTCTTGATGCAGAACATCCGAACTGGAGGGATCGCTAATGGCGGGCATTAATCTCAATAAAAAATTATGGCGTATTCCACAGCGGGGCATGGTACGCGGCGTCTGCGCCGGGATTGCCAACTATTTTGATGTACCGGTAAAACTGGTACGTATCCTGGTGGTGCTGTCGATTTTCTTCGGCCTGGCGCTGTTTACCCTGGTTGCTTACATCATTTTGTCATTTGCGCTTGATCCAATGCCTGACAACATGGCGTTTGGTGAACAACTGCCTTCCAGCAGCGAATTGTTAGATGAAGTCGATCGTGAACTGGCGGCAAGTGAAACGCGTTTACGCGAGATGGAACGTTATGTCACTTCCGATACTTTTACGTTACGTAGCCGTTTCCGTCAACTGTGAGGAAAGTTATGAATACTCGCTGGCAACAGGCCGGGCAAAAGGTGAAGCCTGGTTTCAAATTAGCAGGCAAGCTGGTACTTCTTACCGCACTGCGCTATGGCCCGGCAGGTGTAGCTGGCTGGGCGATAAAATCAGTTGCTCGCCGACCGCTGAAAATGTTGCTGGCCGTGGCGCTGGAACCGCTGTTAAGTCGGGCTGCCAATAAACTGGCGCAGCGTTATAAAAGGTGAGGGGAGTTTCGCAAAAATTGTTAAAGCTAAGGCGTATTATGGATGGCAATTTTCATCCATAGAAGGACGCTTACATGTTTAAAAAAGGCTTACTTGCTCTGACACTGGTGTTTTCACTGCCCGTTTTCGCCGCTGAACACTGGATCGATGTTCGTGTTCCAGAGCAGTATCAGCAAGAGCACGTTCAGGGAGCCATCAATATTCCCCTGAAGGAAGTGAAAGAGCGCATTGCCACCGCCGTTCCGGATAAAAACGACACCGTGAAAGTGTATTGCAATGCCGGACGCCAGTCAGGACAGGCAAAAGAGATCCTTAGCGAGATGGGATATACCCACGTTGAGAACGCTGGCGGCCTGAAAGACATCGCAATGCCGAAAGTCAAAGGTTAAAAGAATCCACCCTAAGCGGCGCTTATGCGCCGTTTACTTTTTCTGTCACACCTTATTTACATCCCCATAGATTATTTGCGTCAGCTCACAAATACGCTTTTTCCCTGGTAAAAAATGATTTCCTGCGTGACTAAAACCCTTGTGCTCAATTGACAGTTTATTTTCTGCGGAGTAGTCTCTCGTCTCATGGGACCGCTACCACGGAAAGGCAACATGAAACAGAAAATTACGGATTACCTGGACGAAATCTACGGTGGAACATTTACCGCGACTCATTTACAGAAACTTGTAACGCGTCTTGAGAGTGCGAAAAGATTAATTACACAGCGACGTAAAAAACACTGGGATGAAAGTGATGTCGTGTTAATTACCTATGCCGATCAATTTCACAGTAATGATTTAAAACCACTACCCACATTTAATCAGTTTTACCATCACTGGCTGCAAAGCATTTTTTCACATGTTCATTTGTTGCCGTTTTATCCATGGTCATCTGATGATGGCTTTTCGGTAATTGATTATCATCAGGTCGCCAGTGAAGCGGGGGAGTGGCAGGATATTCAGCAACTCGGTGAATGCAGTCATTTAATGTTTGATTTTGTCTGCAACCATATGTCGGCAAAAAGTGAATGGTTTAAAAACTATTTACAGCAGCAGCCAGGCTTTGAAGATTTTTTTATTGCCGTTGACCCGCAAACCGATCTCAGCGCCGTCACTCGCCCGCGTGCGTTACCGTTATTAACGCCATTCCAGATGCGCGATCATTCAACGCGCCATTTATGGACCACCTTTAGCGACGATCAAATTGACCTGAATTACCGTAGCCCTGAAGTGTTACTGGCGATGGTGGATGTTTTACTGTGTTACCTTGAGAAAGGTGCTGAGTATGTCCGCCTGGATGCCGTTGGCTTTATGTGGAAAGAGCCGGGAACAAGCTGCATCCATCTGGAAAAAACACATCTGATTATCAAGCTGTTACGGTCGATTATTGATGACGTAGCACCAGGTACAGTGATCATTACCGAGACCAATGTTCCGCACAAAGACAACATTGCTTACTTTGGAAACGGTGATGACGAAGCGCATATGGTGTACCAGTTCTCACTGCCGCCGCTGGTGTTACATGCGGTGCAAAAACAGAACGTCGAGGCGCTGTGCCAGTGGGCGCAAAGTCTGACGTTGCCTTCCAGTAAAACCACCTGGTTTAACTTCCTCGCGTCTCATGATGGTATTGGGCTTAACCCACTGCGAGGCTTGTTGCCTGAAAGCGAGATATTAGCGCTAGTCGAGGCGTTACAGCAGGAAGGGGCATTAGTAAACTGGAAAAATAATCCCGATGGTACGCGCAGTCCGTATGAAATGAATGTCACTTATATGGATGCGTTAAGCCGCAGCGAGAGTAGCGATGAAGAACGTTGCGCCAGGTTTATCCTTGCCCATGCGATTTTGTTAATTTTCCCCGGTGTGCCAGCGATATATATTCAAAGTATTCTGGGCTCGCGTAATGATTACGCAGGTGTCGAAAAACTGGGATATAACCGTGCGATTAACCGTAAAAAATACACCAGCGAAGAGATCACGACCGAACTGAACAATAAAGCGACGTTAAGGCACGCGGTATATCATGAATTGTCGCGACTAATTAAAATTCGTCGCAGTCATAACGAGTTTCATCCAGATAATGATTTTACCATCGATACGGTTAATTCATCCGTAATGCGTATTCAAAGAAGCAACGCGGATGGTAATTGTCTGACAGGATTGTTTAATGTCAGTGAAAATATTCAGCATATAAATATTACTGACCTGCACGGTCGGGATCTGATTAGTGAAGTTGATATAGTGGGTAATGAAATAACGCTGCGCCCCTGGCAGGTTATGTGGATTAAATAAAAAGGAACATCTCATGATTAAATCAAAAATCGTGCTGTTATCAGCACTGGTTTCCTGCGCCCTGATTTCAGGTTGTAAAGAAGAAAATAAAACGAATGTTTCCATCGAGTTTATGCATTCTTCGGTGGAACAGGAACGCCAGGCGGTAATTAGTCAGTTAATTGCGCGTTTTGAAAAAGAAAACCCAGGCATCACTGTTAAACAGGTGCCGGTGGAAGAAGATGCTTATAACACCAAAGTCATCACCCTTTCCCGTAGCGGCTCGCTGCCGGAAGTGATCGAAACCAGCCATGACTACGCGAAAGTGATGGACAAAGAACAGCTTATCGATCGCAAAGCGGTTGCTACGGTCATCAGTAATGTCGGTGAAGGCGCGTTTTATGACGGCGTTCTGCGGATTGTGCGCACCGAAGATGGTAGCGCCTGGACCGGTGTTCCTGTCAGCGCATGGATTGGCGGTATCTGGTATCGCAAAGATGTCCTGGCAAAAGCCGGGCTGGATGAGCCGAAAAACTGGCAACAGTTGCTGGATGTCGCACAGAAACTGAACGATCCGGCGAATAAAAAATACGGTATTGCACTGCCGACGGCAGAAAGCGTACTGACGGAACAATCGTTCTCTCAGTTTGCGTTATCCAATCAGGCCAACGTTTTTAACGCCGAAGGCAAAATCACCCTTGATACGCCGGAGATGATGCAGGCGCTGACCTATTACCGCGACCTTGCTGCCAACACCATGCCGGGCTCTAACGACATTATGGAAGTGAAAGACGCCTTTATGAACGGCACTGCGCCGATGGCGATTTACTCCACCTATATCCTTCCGGCTGTGATTAAAGAAGGTGACCCGAAAAATGTCGGTTTCGTGGTGCCAACCGAGAAAAACTCGGCGGTCTACGGCATGTTGACCTCGCTGACCATTACCGCCGGGCAAAAAAGCGAAGAGACGGAAGCGGCGGAAAAATTTGTCACCTTTATGGAGCAGGCAGACAACATTGCCGACTGGGTGATGATGTCGCCAGGCGCGGCGCTGCCGGTGAACAAAGCGGTTGTGACGACTGCCACCTGGAAAGATAACGACGTGATTAAGGCGCTGGGAGACTTGCCGAATCAGTTGATTAGCGAATTGCCAAACATTCAGGTTTTTGGTGCGGTAGGGGACAAAAACTTTACCCGCATGGGCGATGTCACGGGCTCTGGTGTGGTGAGTTCAATGGTGCATAACGTCACCGTGGGGAAAGCCGATCTCTCTACCACGCTGCAAGCGAGCCAGAAAAAGCTGGATGAACTGATCGAACAGCACTAATCCCAGGACAGGAATCCGCAATGAACAGGCTTTTTTCAGGTCGTTCCGATATGCCCTTTGCGCTGTTGCTTCTCGCGCCCAGCTTATTACTGCTGGGCGGTCTGGTGGCGTGGCCGATGGTGTCGAATATCGAAATCAGTTTTTTACGTCTGCCGCTTAATCCCAACATCGAGTCAACGTTTGTTGGGGTGAGCAACTATGTGCGTATTCTCTCCGATCCCGGCTTCTGGCACTCGCTGTGGATGACGGTCTGGTATACCGCGCTGGTGGTGGCGGGCAGCACCGTGCTCGGGCTGGCAGTGGCGATGTTTTTCAACCGCGAGTTTCGCCTGCGCAAGACCGCGCGTTCGTTGGTGATCCTCTCCTACGTAACGCCATCCATTTCACTGGTGTTCGCCTGGAAATACATGTTCAACAACGGCTACGGCATTGTGAACTACCTTGGCGTCGATCTTCTGCATCTCTATGAGCAGGCGCCGCTGTGGTTCGATAACCCGGGCAGTAGTTTTGTGCTGGTGGTGCTGTTCGCCATCTGGCGCTACTTCCCGTATGCCTTTATCTCGTTTCTGGCGATTTTGCAGACCATTGATAAATCGTTGTACGAAGCGGCAGAGATGGACGGCGCGAATGCCTGGCAACGGTTTCGCATCGTCACGCTGCCCGCGATTATGCCGGTCCTGGCGACGGTGGTGACTCTGCGTACCATCTGGATGTTCTACATGTTCGCTGACGTTTATTTGCTGACGACCAAGGTCGATATTCTCGGCGTCTATCTCTACAAAACCGCCTTTGCCTTTAATGACTTAGGGAAAGCGGCGGCGATCTCAGTGGTGCTCTTCATCATTATTTTCGCTGTCATTCTGCTGACCAGAAAACGGGTGAACCTCAATGGCAACAAATAAACGCACACTCAGTCGCATCGGTTTTTACTGCGGGCTGGCGCTGTTTCTCATCATCACGCTGTTTCCGTTTTTTGTGATGCTGATGACCTCGTTCAAAAGCGCGAAAGAGGCGATCTCGCTGCATCCTACGCTGCTGCCACAGCAGTGGACGCTGGAGCATTACGTCGACATTTTTAACCCGGTGATTTTCCCGTTTGTCGATTATTTCCGTAACAGCATGGTGGTGTCGGTAGTTTCATCCGTGATAGCAGTATTTCTCGGCATTCTTGGGGCTTACGCGCTTTCCCGCCTGCGCTTTAAAGGGCGAATGACCATCAACGCCAGCTTCTACACGGTGTACATGTTCTCCGGCATTTTGCTGGTGGTGCCGCTGTTCAAAATCATCACCGCGCTTGGCGTTTATGACACCGAGATGGCGCTGATCATCACCATGGTGACGCAAACCCTGCCTACCGCTGTGTTTATGCTGAAAAGCTACTTCGACACCATCCCCGATGAAATCGAAGAAGCGGCGATGATGGATGGCCTCAACCGGCTGCAAATCATCTTCCGCATCACGGTACCGCTGGCGATGTCCGGGCTGATATCCGTGTTCGTCTACTGCTTTATGGTGGCGTGGAACGACTATCTGTTTGCCTCGATTTTCCTCTCCAGCGCCAGCAATTTCACCTTACCGGTGGGCCTGAACGCGCTGTTCAGTACCCCTGATTACATCTGGGGCCGAATGATGGCGGCCTCGCTGGTGACCGCATTGCCGGTGGTGATTATGTATGCACTTTCGGAACGTTTTATTAAGAGTGGTTTGACCGCCGGTGGCGTGAAGGGCTAAAGCGGCCAGTTTCTTGACAAGGAGTTTTACATGAAAAAGTTAGTAGCCACAGCACCGCGCGTTGCCGCGTTGGTGGAGTATGAAGACAGGGCGATTTCAGCCAATGAAGTGAAGATCCGCGTGCGGTTCGGCGCGCCGAAACACGGGACGGAAGTGGTCGATTTCCGCGCCGCCAGCCCGTTTATCGATGAAGACTTTAATGGCGAATGGCAGATGTTCACCCCCCGTCCGGCAGATGCGCCGCGCGGCATTGAGTTTGGCAAGTTCCAGCTTGGCAACATGGTGGTTGGCGACATTATCGAGTGCGGCAGCGACGTTACCGACTACGCGGTGGGTGACAGCGTATGCGGCTACGGCCCGCTTTCCGAAACGGTCATCATTAACGCGGTGAATAACTACAAACTGCGCAAGATGCCGCAAGGTAGCTCGTGGAAAAACGCCGTCTGTTACGACCCGGCGCAGTTTGCCATGAGCGGCGTGCGCGATGCCAACGTGCGCGTGGGCGATTTTGTGGTGGTAGTCGGGCTTGGTGCGATTGGTCAAATTGCCATTCAACTGGCAAAACGCGCTGGCGCGTCGGTGGTGATTGGTGTCGATCCTATCGCTCATCGCTGTGATATTGCCCGTCGCCACGGGGCGGATTTCTGCCTTAACCCCATTGGCACGGATGTAGGCAAAGAGATTAAAACGCTGACCGGCAAGCAGGGTGCCGATGTGATTATCGAAACCAGCGGCTACGCCGACGCGCTGCAATCGGCACTGCGCGGCCTGGCTTATGGCGGCACCATCTCCTATGTTGCGTTTGCCAAACCGTTTGCTGAAGGTTTTAACCTCGGACGCGAAGCGCATTTCAACAACGCCAAAATTGTCTTCTCTCGTGCGTGCAGTGAACCGAACCCGGATTATCCGCGCTGGAGCCGCAAGCGTATTGAAGAAACCTGCTGGGAACTGCTGATGAACGGTTATCTCAATTGTGAAGATTTAATCGACCCGGTGGTGACCTTTGCTAACAGCCCGGAAAGCTACATGCAGTATGTCGACCAGCATCCGGAACAAAGCATCAAAATGGGCGTAACTTTTTAATTCTAAGGACGGAAAAATGAAAATCGGCACACAGAATCAGGCCTTCTTTCCGGAAAATATTCTGGAGAAATTTCGTTATATCAAAGAGATGGGTTTTGATGGTTTTGAGATTGACGGCAAACTGCTGGTCAACAATCTCGAAGAAGTCAAATCAGCGATCAAAGAAACCGGTTTACCGGTGACCACTGCCTGCGGCGGTTATGACGGCTGGATTGGGGACTTTATCGAAGAACGTCGTCTTAATGGTTTAAAGCAGATCGAGCGCATTCTTGAGGCGCTGGCGGAAGTGGGCGGCAAAGGTATTGTCGTTCCAGCAGCGTGGGGCATGTTTACCTTTCGCTTACCGCCGATGACCTCGCCGC
Source organism: Escherichia sp. MOD1-EC6021 (assembly GCF_002965245.1). Lineage (NCBI taxonomy): Bacteria > Pseudomonadati > Pseudomonadota > Gammaproteobacteria > Enterobacterales > Enterobacteriaceae > Escherichia > Escherichia sp. MOD1-EC6021. Next base: position 163,115 of record NZ_PTRU01000004.1, read on the forward strand.
GCAGCCTGGATGGCGATCGTCAAATGGTGAGCGATTCCCTGCGTTTCCTGGAGAAGGTAGCCGCGCGTACCGGAACGGTGGTGTATCTCGAACCGCTAAACCGCTATCAGGACCACATGATCAACACGCTCGCCGATGCTCGTCGTTACATCGTCGAAAACAACCTTAAACATGTGCAGATTATCGGCGATTTCTATCACATGAACATCGAAGAGGATAACCTGGCGCAGGCGCTGCATGACAACCGTGACCTGCTTGGTCATGTGCATATTGCCGATAACCATCGCTATCAGCCGGGCAGCGGCACCCTCGATTTCCACGCGCTGTTTGAACAGTTGCGCGCCGATAACTATCAGGGCTATGTGGTATATGAAGGGCGTATCCGGGCAGAAGATCCTGCTCAGGCGTACCGTGATTCTTTGGCCTGGTTGCGCACCTGCTAAGAGGTCTTTGTGAAAAGTGCAATGACAAGCTCTCCGCTGCGGGTCGCGATAATAGGCGCGGGACAGGTGGCGGATAAGGTTCATGCTTCGTACTACTGCACCCGCAACGATCTGGAACTGGTGGCTGTCTGTGACAGCCGCCTTTCCCAGGCGCAGGCGTTGGCAGAGAAATACGGGAACGCATCCGTGTGGGACGATCCGCAGGCCATGCTGCTGGCGGTAAAACCTGACGTGGTAAGCGTCTGTTCACCCAACCGTTTTCATTACGAGCATACCCTGATGGCGCTGGAGGCAGGCTGCCATGTGATGTGCGAGAAACCACCCGCCATGACGCCAGAACAGGCGCGGGAGATGTGTGATACCGCGCGTAAACAGGGCAAGGTGCTGGCCTACGACTTTCACCATCGTTTTGCCCTTGATACGCAACAACTGCGTGAACAGGTGACCAACGGCGTTTTGGGGGAGATTTACGTCACGACCGCCCGCGCCCTGCGTCGCTGCGGCGTTCCCGGTTGGGGTGTCTTTACCAATAAAGAACTTCAGGGTGGCGGCCCGCTGATCGACATCGGCATTCATATGCTGGATGCCGCGATGTATGTGCTGGGCTTTCCGGCGGTGAAAAGCGTGAATGCGCACAGCTTTCAAAAGATCGGCCCGCAAAAGAGCTGTGGTCAATTTGGTGAGTGGGACCCGGCAACCTACAGCGTCGAAGATTCGCTGTTTGGCACCATTGAATTTCATAACGGCGGCATTCTTTGGCTGGAGACATCATTTGCACTCAACATCCGCGAACAGTCGATTATGAACGTCAGCTTTTGCGGTGATAAAGCCGGAGCCACGCTGTTTCCGGCGCATATCTATACCGATAACAACGGTGAATTAATGACGCTGATGCAACGGGAACTGGCCGACGACAACCGTCATTTGCGCAGCATGGAAGCCTTTATCAATCACGTACAGGGCAAGCCAGTGATGATTGCCGACGCCGAGCAAGGGTACATCATCCAGCAACTGGTGGCGGCGCTGTATCAATCCGCAGAAACAGGGACGCGTGTGGAATTATGACCAGGCCAGTAACATTAACGGAACCCCATTTCAGCCAGCATACCCTGAATAAATATGCCTCATTAATGGCGCAGGGGAACGGCTATCTTGGGCTTCGTGCCAGCCATGAAGAAGATTACACGCGGCAGACGCGCGGCATGTATCTGGCAGGGCTTTATCATCGAGCCGGGAAAGGTGAAATCAACGAACTGGTGAATCTGCCAGACGTGGTGGGAATGGAAATTACCCTAAACGGCGAGATTTTTTCGTTATCCCGCGAAGCGTGGCAGCGTGAGCTTGACTTTGCCAGTGGAGAATTACGCCGCAGTGTTATCTGGCGCACCAGCGACGGCGCAGGGTTCACCCTTGAAAGCCGTCGTTTTGTTTCAACAGATCAACTGCCGCTGGTCGCGCTGGAAATCAGTATTACCCCGCTGGACGCCGACGCGTCAGTGCTGATTTCAACAGGCATTGATGCCACGCAAACCAACCACGGTCGCCAGCATCTGGACGAAACCCAGGTGCGGGTGTTTGGTCAGCATTTGATGCAGGGGATCTACACCACCCAGGATGGGCGCAGTGATGTGGCCATCAGTTGTCACTGTCAGGCGAGTGGTGACGTTCAGCAGTGCTATACCGCAAAAGAGCGCCGTTTGCTGCAACATACCAGCGCGCAACTTCGCACAGGTGAAACACTGACCTTGCAAAAGCGGGTGTGGATTGACTGGCGGGACGACCGACAAGCCGCTTTAGACGAGTGGGGCAGTGCGTCGCTTCGCCAGCTCGAAAGGTGCACGCAACAGAGTTATGACCAACTTCTAGCAGCATCCACAGAAAACTGGCAGCAATGGTGGCAGAAACGTCGTATCACGGTAAACAGTTGCGATGCGCACGATCAGCGGGCGTTAGACTATGCGCTTTATCATTTGCGTATTATGACGCCCGCCCATGACGAGCGTAGCAGCATTGCGGCGAAAGGCTTAACCGGCGAAGGCTACAAAGGCCACGTTTTCTGGGATACGGAAGTGTTCCTGCTGCCGTTCCATCTGTTTAGCGAACCGACGATTGCCCGGAGTTTGCTGCGCTATCGCTGGCACAACTTACCGGGGGCGCAGGAGAAAGCGCGACGCAATGGCTGGCAGGGCGCGCTGTTTCCGTGGGAGAGCGCACGTAGCGGCGAAGAAGAAACGCCGGAATTTGCCGCCATTAACATTCGTACCGGGCTGCGGCAAAAAGTGGCCTCAGCGCAGGCAGAACATCATCTGGTTGCCGATATCGCCTGGGCGGTTATTCAATACTGGCAGGTAACAGGGGATGAAAGCTTCATTGCTCACGAAGGCATGGCGCTACTGCTGGAGACCGCAAAGTTCTGGATTAGCCGCGCGGTAAGGGTTAACGATCGTCTGGAAATTCATGATGTTATTGGGCCAGACGAATATACCGAACACGTTAATAATAACGCATACACCAATTATATGGCCTGCTACAACGTCCAACAGGCGCTGAATATTGCTCGCCAGTTTGGCTGTAGCGACGACGCGTTTATTCATCGTGCCGACATGTTCCTCAAAGAGCTGTGGATGCCAGAAATTCAGCCCGACGGCGTTTTGCCGCAGGATGATTCGTTTATGGCGAAACCGGCGATAGATCTGGCGAAATACAAAGCGGCGGCAGGCAAACAAACCATTCTGCTGGATTATTCACGCGCAGAAGTGAACGAGATGCAGATCCTCAAGCAGGCCGATGTGGTGATGCTCAATTACATGCTACCGGAACAATTTTCAGCGGCCTCTTGTCTCGCCAATCTGCAATTTTATGAACCGCGCACCATTCACGACTCGTCATTGAGTAAAGCGATCCACGGCATTGTTGCCGCGCGTTGTGGCTTGCTTGCGCAGAGTTACCCGTTCTGGCGCGAGGGGAGTGAAATCGATCTTGGTGCTGATCCGCATAGCTGCGATGACGGTATCCATGCCGCCGCAACTGGCGCTATCTGGCTGGGGGCGATTCAGGGTTTTGCCGGAGTCAGCGTGCGCGACGGCGAATTACATCTGAACCCAGCGTTACCTGAGCAGTGGCAACAGTTATCTTTCCCTTTGTTCTGGCAGGGCTGCGAATTACAGGTCACTCTCGACGCGCAGCGTATTGCGATTCGAACTTCTGCGCCCGTTTCAATGCGGTTGAACGGTCAGCTTATTTCCGTGACTGAAGAATCTGTTTTCTGTTTGGGTGATTTTATTTTGCCCTTCAATGGGACCGCTACCAAACATCAGGAGGATGAATGAAACTACAAGGGGTAATTTTCGATCTGGATGGCGTGATCACCGACACCGCACATCTGCACTTCCAGGCATGGCAGCAGATTGCCGCCGAAATCGGCATCAGCATCGATGCGCAATTTAACGAGACGTTAAAAGGGATCAGCCGCGATGAGTCCCTGCGACGCATTCTGCAACACGGGGGCAAAGAGGGCGACTTTAACGTGCAAGAGCGGGCGCAACTGGCGTATCGCAAAAATCTGCTCTACGTCCACTCACTGCGCGAACTGACGGTTAACGCTGTTCTGCCGGGAATTCGGCCTTTGCTGGCAGATCTTCGGGCGCAAGGCATCCCGGTAGGGCTGGCCTCCGTCTCTCTGAATGCCCCAACGATTTTAGATGCGCTGGAGCTGCGCGAGTTTTTCACCTTCTGCGCGGACGCTTCCCAACTTAAACACTCGAAACCGGATCCGGAAATCTTTCTCGCCGCCTGTGCCGGGCTGGGCGTGCTGCCGCAGGCATGTATCGGCATTGAAGATGCACAGGCGGGCATTGACGCCATTAACGCCAGCGGTATGCGCTCGGTGGGGATCGGCGCGGGCTTAACTGGGGCGCAATTACTGTTGCCCTCAACGGAGTCCCTGACCTGGCCGCGGTTATCGGCCTTCTGGCAAAACGTATAGCAAAGGAATCAACATGGCACAGCTTTCGTTACAACATATTCAAAAGATCTACGATAACCAGGTGCATGTGGTGAAGGACTTCAACCTGGAGATTGCCGATAAAGAGTTCATCGTGTTTGTCGGTCCGTCAGGCTGCGGTAAATCGACCACCCTGCGTATGATTGCCGGGCTTGAGGAGATCAGCGGCGGCGATCTGTTGATCGACGGCAAACGAATGAATGACGTTCCGGCCAAAGCGCGCAATATCGCGATGGTTTTCCAGAACTACGCGCTGTATCCGCATATGACGGTCTACGACAACATGGCGTTTGGCCTGAAGATGCAAAAAATCGCCAAAGAGGTGATAGATGAGCGGGTTAACTGGGCTGCGCAAATCCTTGGCCTGCGTGAGTACCTGAAACGCAAGCCGGGTGCGCTTTCCGGCGGGCAACGCCAGCGTGTGGCGCTTGGACGGGCGATTGTGCGCGAAGCGGGCGTGTTTTTAATGGATGAACCGCTCTCTAACCTGGATGCCAAGCTGCGCGTACAAATGCGCGCGGAAATCAGCAAGCTGCATCAGAAACTGAACACCACCATGATCTACGTGACCCACGATCAGACCGAAGCGATGACCATGGCGACGCGGATTGTCATTATGAAGGATGGGATTGTTCAGCAGGTCGGTGCGCCGAAAACGGTCTATAACCAACCGGCGAATATGTTTGTTGCCGGCTTTATTGGGTCACCAGCAATGAATTTTATTCGCGGCACGATCGATGGCGATAAATTCGTTACGGAAACGCTTAAATTAACCATTCCCGAAGATAAATTAGCGGTTCTGAAAACGCAGGAAAGCTTGCATAAGCCCATCGTGATGGGAATACGCCCGGAAGATATTCATCCGGATGCGCAAGAGGAAAATAACATTTCCGCCAAAATTAGCGTGGCGGAATTAACCGGTGCGGAATTTATGCTCTACACCACGGTTGGGGGGCACGAGCTGGTGGTCCGTGCCGGTGCGTTAAATGATTATCATGCAGGAGAAAACGTCACTATTCATTTCGATATGACCAAATGTCATTTCTTTGATGCAGAAACGGAAATAGCAATTCGCTAAATACAGGGGGAAGGCATTCCCCCAGGATAATACAAGGAACAATAATGAAAAAGTTATTACCCTGTACCGCACTGGTGATGTGTGCGGGAATGGCCTGCGCACAGGCTGAGGAAAAAAACGACTGGCACTTTAATATCGGCGCGATGTACGAAATAGAAAACGTCGAGGGTTATGGCGAAGATATGGACGGGCTGGCGGAGCCTTCCGTCTATTTTAATGCTGCCAACGGGCCGTGGAGAATATCGCTGGCTTATTATCTCAGGAAGGGCCGGTAGATTATAGCGCGGGTAAACGTGGAACCTGGTTTGATCGCCCGGAACTGGAAGTGCATTATCAGTTTCTCGAAAGCGATGATTTCAGTTTCGGCCTGACCGGTGGTTTCCGTAACTATGGTTATCACTACGTTGATGAACCGGGTAAAGACACGGCAAATATGCAGCGCTGGAAAATCGCGCCAGACTGGGATGTGAAACTGACTGACGATTTACGTTTCAACGGATGGCTGTCGATGTATAAATTTGCCAACGATCTGAATACAACCGGTTATGCTGATACCCGTGTCGAAACGGAAACGGGTCTGCAATATACCTTCAACGAAACGGTTGCCTTGCGAGTGAACTATTATCTCGAGCGCGGCTTCAATATGGACGACAGCCGCAATAACGGTGAATTCTCCACGCAAGAAATTCGCGCCTATTTACCGCTGACGCTCGGCAATCACTCGGTAACACCGTATACGCGCATTGGGTTGGATCGCTGGAGTAACTGGGACTGGCAGGATGATATCGAACGTGAAGGCCATGATTTTAACCGTCTTGGTTTGTTTTACGGTTATGATTTCCAGAATGGTCTTTCCGTTTCGCTGGAATACGCGTTTGAGTGGCAGGATCACGACGAAGGCGACAGCGATAAATTCCATTATGCAGGTGTCGGTGTGAATTACGCGTTCTGATAATGTGCTAAATTGCCGGATGCGGCGCGAGTACTTTATCCGGTTTATAAATGTAGGCCGGATAAGATGCGCCAGCATCGCATCCGGCATTCAGGCAACGTAGCTGGCATTTATTTCAACGACATATGCGTGGCAACGGTAATATTTTGTGGTGACGGTTTTCCGGCAATTAAGCGGAATAATAACTCGCAGCTTTGTTGACCTAACTCCTGCGTCGGAACATCGATGCCGCCCGGTGCAGGCGTTAATATAAACGACAGCGTTTCATTACTATAACCCACCACCGCTAACTGCTGCGGAATAGCAATGTTTTTCTCTGCCGCCGCACGATAAATGCTCATTAATTTCAGGCTGTCAGTAGCAAACACTGCCTCAGGCAACGGTGACTGGCTTAATAATTCCCGCGCGGCTTGCAGTGCTGTCTCATGGGTATAACCGCCGTCAACGATCCACTCATTGCGCACTGCAATATTATGCTCAGACAGACTTTGCTTATAACCATTAACGCGGTCAACCGAAACATGGACATCAAGCGGAGCATGCAGGCAGGCAATATTTTTATGTCCACTTTCAATTAATGCATCGGTCAGCGCAATACTGTCGCCAAAATTATCGGTATCGACAGAATAAACATGGGCATATTCACCTTCAACTTTGCCAATTACTACCACCGGAATATCGTATTTATCGAGTTGGGCGAAAAAAGACTCATCTGCTGGCGAACTTAGCATAATAATGCCTTTAATCATTTTCTGCTTAATTTTGCTTTCACATTTTTGTAAGTCTTCAGCCGGGTTGTGCGACGTCTGCAATATCACGTCGAAACCCTCATCTTCCGCTTTGGCGGTAATGGCATGCAAAACTTCGGAGAAAAACGGGTTACCCGCCGTCGTTTTGGTCGAACGGGTAGAAATCACCATAATGGCATCAAAGCCCGAAGAGGTCAGCGCGCGGGCCAGTTTATTTGGCTGATACTGTAATTCTTCAATGGCCCGTAACACTTTTTCGCGCGCTTCCGGGGAGATATTGGTTTGCTTATTCAGCACGCGTGATACGGTGGATTTTGATACGCCGGCAACCCTGGCAATATCATAAATAGTAGGGGACATAGGTCAGGAACTCCGTCCGAACGTGAATGCTGCACATCTTATGGAGTTCGCCTCAAGATGACAACACGGGCAGTTGATAATCAAGGGCATGGCCCCCACATTCATATCCTTACGAATGATTTTTTTCTGGTCCACAGGACAGCAATGAAGCGACTTAAAAATGAACTTAATGCGCTGGTGAATCGGGGTGTCGACAGACATCTGCGCCTCGCTGTAACCGGACTTAGCCGCAGCGGCAAAACCGCGTTTATCACTGCGATGGTCAATCAGTTGCTCAATATTCATGCCGGAGCACGCTTGCCGCTATTAAGTGCGGTGCGTGAAGAGCGCCTGCTGGGCGTAAAACGCATTCCCCAGCGTGACTTTGGCATTCCGCGCTTCACCTACGATGAAGGGCTGGCGCAGTTATATGGCGATCCACCTGCCTGGCCGACCCCAACACGCGGCGTCAGTGAGATTCGCCTGGCGCTACGCTATAAATCGAACGATTCGCTGTTGCGTCACTTCAAAGACACTTCCACGTTGTATCTGGAGATAGTGGATTATCCTGGCGAATGGTTACTCGACTTGCCGATGTTGGCGCAGGACTATTTAAGCTGGTCGCGCCAGATGACGGGCTTACTCAATGGTCAGCGCGGCGAATGGTCGGCAAAATGGCGAATGATGTGCGAAGGGCTGGACCCACTAGCACCTGCCGACGAAAACCGTCTTGCAGACATTGCTGCCGCATGGACCGATTATCTCCACCACTGCAAACAGCAGGGGCTGCACTTTATTCAGCCTGGACGTTTTGTCTTGCCGGGCGATATGGCAGGTGCGCCCGCGCTGCAATTCTTCCCGTGGCCCGATGTCGATGCCTGGGGCGAATCAAAACTTGCACAGGCCGACAAGCACACCAATGCCGGAATGCTGCGCGAACGATTTAATTATTACTGCGAGAAAGTGGTGAAGGGGTTCTATAAAAATCACTTCCTGCGTTTTGATCGGCAGATTGTGCTGGTGGACTGCCTGCAACCGCTCAACAGTGGGCCACAGGCATTTAATGATATGCGTCTGGCGCTGACGCAGCTGATGCAAAGTTTCCACTACGGGCAGCGAACCCTGTTCCGGCGTTTGTTTTCGCCGGTTATCGATAAGCTATTGTTTGCTGCCACTAAAGCAGACCATGTGAGCATCGATCAGCACGCCAATATGGTTTCATTACTGCAACAACTGATTCAGGATGCCTGGCAAAATGCGGCGTTCGAAGGGATCAGTATGGACTGCCTGGGGCTGGCGTCAGTTCAGGCGACCACCAGCGGCATTATTGATGTTAACGGTGAGAAAATCCCGGCGCTGCGCGGTAATCGACTCAGTGATGGTGCACCGCTCACTGTTTATCCTGGCGAAGTTCCCGCACGTTTGCCTGGTCAGGCGTTCTGGGATAAGCAAGGCTTCCAGTTTGAGGCGTTTCGTCCGCAGGTGATGGATGTCGACAAACCGCTGCCGCATATTCGTCTTGATGCTGCGCTGGAATTTTTAATAGGAGATAAATTGCGATGACCGAACCGTTAAAACCACGTATTGATTTCGACGGTCCACTGGAGGTCGATCAGAATCCAAAATTCAGGGCGCAGCAGACCTTTGACGAAAATCAGGCGCAAAATTTTGCCCCGGCCACGCTCGACGAAGCGCAGGAAGAAGAGGGGCAAGTTGAAGCGGTGATGGACGCAGCGTTACGTCCGAAACGCAGCCTGTGGCGCAAAATGGTGATGGGCGGGTTGGCTCTGTTTGGTGCAAGCGTTGTCGGGCAGGGCGTGCAGTGGACGATGAATGCCTGGCAAACTCAGGATTGGGTAGCGCTGGGTGGATGTGCCGCTGGGGCATTGATTATCGGCGCTGGCGTAGGTTCAGTGGTAACAGAGTGGCGGCGCTTATGGCGCTTGCGACAGCGCGCCCATGAACGCGACGAAGCGCGCGATTTGTTGCACAGTCACGGCACGGGTAAAGGCCGTGCATTCTGCGAAAAACTGGCGCAGCAGGCGGGCATCGACCAGTCGCATCCGGCACTGCAACGCTGGTATGCCTCAATCCATGAAACGCAGAACGATCGTGAAGTGGTCAGCCTGTATGCTCATCTGGTCCAGCCGGTTTTAGATGCCCAGGCGCGGCGCGAAATCAGTCGCTCAGCGGCGGAATCAACGTTAATGATCGCCGTTAGCCCGCTGGCGCTGGTGGATATGGCATTTATCGCCTGGCGCAATCTGCGTTTGATCAATCGCATCGCCACGCTGTATGGCATTGAACTGGGATATTACAGCCGTTTGCGCCTGTTTAAGCTGGTATTGCTGAATATCGCTTTTGCCGGAGCCAGCGAATTGGTGCGCGAAGTGGGGATGGACTGGATGTCGCAAGATCTCGCTGCGCGTTTGTCTACCCGGGCAGCTCAGGGGATTGGTGCTGGACTTCTGACGGCACGACTGGGGATTAAAGCTATGGAGCTTTGCCGCCCGCTGCCGTGGATTGACGATGACAAACCTCGCCTCGGGGATTTCCGTCGTCAGCTTATCGGTCAGGTGAAAGAGACGCTGCAAAAAGGCAAAACGCCCAGCGAAAAATAATGCAATATCGGGTGCTGACCGGATATCTTTACGCCGAAGTGCCCGTTTTTCCGTCTTTGTGTCAATGATTGTTGACAGAAACCTTCCTGCTATCCAAATAGTGTCATATCATCATATTAATTGTTCTTTTTTCAGGTGAAGGTTCCCATGCGTCTGGAAGTCTTTTGTGAAGACCGACTTGGTCTGACCCGCGAATTACTCGATCTACTGGTGCTGAGAGGCATTGATTTACGCGGTATTGAGATTGACCCCATTGGGCGAATCTACCTCAATTTTGCCGAACTGGAATTTGAAAGTTTCAGCAGTCTGATGGCCGAAATACGCCGTATTGCAGGTGTTACCGATGTGCGCACTGTTCCGTGGATGCCTTCCGAACGTGAGCATCTGGCGTTGAGCGCGTTACTGGAGGCGTTGCCTGAGCCTGTGCTTTCTGTTGATATGAAAAGCAAAGTGGATATGGCGAACCCGGCGAGCTGTCAGCTTTTTGGGCAAAAATTGGATCGCCTGCGCAACCATACCGCCGCGCAATTAATTAACGGTTTTAATTTTTTACGCTGGCTGGAAAGCGAACCGCAAGACTCGCATAACGAGCATGTCGTTATTAATGGGCAGAATTTCCTGATGGAGATTACGCCTGTTTATCTTCAGGATGAAAATGATCAACACGTTCTGACCGGTGCGGTGGTGATGTTGCGCTCGACGATTCGTATGGGCCGTCAGTTGCAGAATGTCGCTGCACAGGACGTCAGTGCCTTCAGTCAAATTGTCGCCGTCAGCCCGAAAATGAAGCATGTTGTCGAACAGGCGCAGAAACTGGCGATGCTAAGCGCGCCGTTGCTGATTACGGGTGACACCGGTACAGGTAAAGATCTCTTTGCCTACGCCTGCCATCAGGCAAGCCCACGAGCGGGTAAACCTTACCTGGCGCTGAACTGCGCGTCTATACCGGAAGATGCGGTCGAGAGTGAGCTGTTTGGTCATGCTCCGGAAGGGAAGAAAGGATTCTTTGAGCAGGCGAACGGTGGTTCGGTGCTGCTGGATGAAATAGGTGAGATGTCACCACGGATGCAGGCGAAATTACTGCGTTTCCTTAATGATGGTACTTTCCGTCGAGTTGGTGAAGATCATGAAGTGCATGTCGATGTAAGGGTTATTTGCGCTACGCAGAAGAATTTGGTCGAACTGGTGCAAAAAGGCGTGTTCCGTGAAGATCTCTATTATCGTCTGAACGTGTTGACGCTCAATCTGCCGCCGCTACGTGATTGTCCGCAGGACATCATGCCGTTAACCGAGCTGTTCGTCGCCCGCTTTGCCGACGAGCAGGGCGTGCCGCGTCCGAAACTGGCCGCTGACCTGAATACTGTACTTACGCGTTATGCGTGGCCGGGAAATGTGCGGCAGTTAAAGAACGCTATCTATCGCGCACTGACACAACTGGACGGCTATGAGCTGCGTCCTCAGGATATTTTGTTGCCGGATTATGACGCCGCAACGGTAGCCGTGGGCGAAGATGCGATGGAAGGTTCGCTGGACGAAATTACCAGCCGTTTTGAACGCTCGGTATTAACTCAGCTTTATCGCAATTATCCCAGCACGCGCAAACTGGCAAAACGTCTCGGCGTTTCGCATACCGCGATTGCCAATAAGTTGCGGGAATATGGCTTAAACCAGAAGAAAAGCGAAGAGTGATTGTGCTGGCTGCGCCGTTCAGGCGCAGCGGCAACGTTCATTTGATGCCAAACTTTTTATGCCAGGCTTCCACATGGCGCGCCGTTTGACGCAGCGGCGCATTCACTAAATAGTTCTGAATCCAGGGTGTTTCCATCCAGTAGCGGACTTTTTCCGGCGCGTGCGTGAGGCAGTGCATCACGGCGGCATGATGAAATGAATTTGCTGAATTATCATAACCATCATAGGCACCTTCACCGATCCCACGCACTAATACACCATGTTCCAGCATGGTCGCCAGAACGGGAATTTGTTCTGGAATATGCACAAAGAAATTTAAAAGTTGACCGCCTTTTGCCAAAGCATAGTGTTCCAGCCCCTGAAGGTACCAGTTAACCTGCGGCATATAGTTTGAGTAGATGTGCAGGTTATAACGCAGGAGGGCCGTTGCTAGCGCATGTGAAAATCGCGGCTGATTTTTACCAAACTCAGCGATGGTAAGGACGCTGTCGAGCGATAACCTCGAACTGAAAGCCAGTGCCATTATTTCCGGTAGTTCCGGTTGTCCAAAGTGCGCGGCGGCGGCGCTACGGCAATCAGCGCGGTCAAACGTGGCGAGCATGGCGTAAATAGGGTCAGCAACGTCATGCGGCTCGTGGGCCAGTTGTTTGAAAATGTCGCCAGCATGTCCGCATTTCATAGCCATCCAGCAGAGATTAACAAATTCACCCGCCATATTGTCATTTACGAAATAGGCATCCGGATACTGATGTAATTCAAAGGACAACCCGGCAACCCATATGAAACGCATCGGAAAGACAAACGGTTCCGCAATCAGTTGTATAAACTCTGCGGCATCAAAGCATTTTCCTTCCTGGCGCTCAAACAAATAACGGGCAATATCTGGGTGAGAAAGTGAACCCCGACGAGGCCATTGGGCGGCAAATTCATGCCACTGATAACTATCATTATGATGCCGGTGAGCGATATTATTTAGCTCAGATGTCTGAAAGGCCGCTTTCGCTGCAATATATTCCACACTATCCAGCTGACGATATTCATAAACCGCTTCGCCGGGCGAGATTAATTTTCGACTAATCGCGCAGCGCTTTCGGGACTTACCGCCAAGAACCTTTTCATAAAGTGACATGAAGGGACCAGAATGCACAACATCATGTCCGACGGTGAGATATTTATCCTGCAACGCCTGAAACTCTGCGCTGTGCAAGAGATTATTCAGCAATGTACTAAGTTCAGGCTTTATTCGGCGCTCTTTGCCAGTTGAAACGAAAAGATCACAGAAATGACCATCATTGTTGTGGATTAACTGTTTTATCCAGGTCAGCGCTTCATTTAGCTGACTAGTATAAGAAAATAAACCAATCGCATACAGATAAAAGTCTGAGTAGGTATGGATATGATTTAACGGTTCTTTTTTACTGCGTACAAAAGAGAGCGCATCGGCAAACTGTGCATTGTGGATCAAATGGCGCAAGTGGCGGGTATATTGCTTCCAGGTATTGCAGGTTCGCTCATCCAGAACGCCCGCATTAATTAACCACGCTTGTTTTGCCAGCAACCAGGTTTCATCATAATAAGCAGGCCCTAACGGGTGGTAATCCGCGATAAACGCTTTCAGCGCATAAGGGGTAAAATTTGGGGCGACAGGGTTATCTTCCGGGACATCGCTGGCATGGAAAAGCGATTCAAGAACAGCGGATGCTTTATTCCAGTCTTCCATTGCGCAAGCGGCGTTAAATAACACCATTCTTAATGCCGGGTAACGCGATAATGCTGTAAAAACAGGCGTACTACCTCTCCATGAACTATATCCGTTTGGATTAAAGAAATGGTAATCAGTAATGGCTGCTTCGAGCCAGGTTTCTGCACCACTAGCCTCGCCGCAGTGAACCATCGCCGCTGCGCCAAGAAAAATACCAGCTGCAGCTGCCGGCGGTAAACATGAACTACCTTGTTCAATAGGATCTGGCGCTAGCTCTAAAAGCCATTCTGCATGGTTCGTTAGTGCCTCGGCAATGGCAGGAATGTCCGTTGAACAGCAATTGTGTTTAAGCCAGACCGTAATTTGTTTATCATCCATAATAGTCATCACTCCGCTGGGCTAATAATGGCAAAGAGCAATCTTAATGCACAACAGTTAGGGGGAATAGTGGCAGGAACTCTGGAAAATAGTGGGACTGGTAGATCAAAAACTGCCGTTCACCGGTGGTGATTCAGTGAACGGCACAGTTGTTTAGCGCAGTACAGCCAGAGCTGCTTCGTAATCCGGCTCGGTGGTGATTTCATCCACCAGCTGGCTGAAAATCACATTATCATTTTCATCAATAACCACAACGGCACGCGCTGCCAGACCTTTCAGTGGGCCATCAGCAATTGCCACACCGTAGGCTTGCAGGAATTCAGCGTTACGGAAAGTGGAGAGGGTGATAACGTTGTTCAGACCTTCTGCGCCGCAGAAACGAGACTGGGCGAACGGCAGATCGGCAGAAATACACAGCACAACGGTGTTGTCGATCTCGGTTGCCAGTTGGTTAAACTTACGTACTGATGCGGCGCAAACACCGGTATCAATACTCGGGAAAATGTTCAGCACTTTGCGTTTACCCGCAAACTGACCGAGGGTGACGTCAGACAGATCTTTTGCCACGAGAGTAAAAGTCTGCGCTTTGCTACCCGCCAGCGGGATGGAATTGGCGACTGTAACCGGGTTGCCCTGGAAATGAACGGTTTGTGACATGATTATCTTTCCTGTTTACATATAGTTAACGTCACACCTAGTTTATGCTAACTGTCAATAACACAGCAAACGCTATTTGCGCTTAATCCGCAGACCACCGCGACAACAAGGAGTAAAGATGAGAACCGTTAAGGTATTTGAGGAAGCCTGGCCCTTACATACCCCGTTTGTGATTGCTCGGGGAAGTCGTAGTGAAGCGCGCGTGGTGGTGGTTGAACTGGAAGAAGAAGGTATTAAAGGCACCGGTGAATGCACGCCGTATCCGCGTTATGGAGAAAGTGATGCCTCGGTAATGGCGCAAATTATGAGCGTCGTGCCGCAATTAGAGAAAGGGCTGACACGGGAGGAGTTGCAAAAAATTCTCCCTGCTGGCGCAGCACGTAATGCGCTGGATTGTGCATTGTGGGATCTGGCGGCGCGAAAACAGCAGCAATCGCTGGCTGATTTGATCGGCATAACGCTTCCCGAGACAGTCACCACTGCCCAGACGGTAGTCATCGGTACGCCTGATCAGATGGCCAATAGTGCATCAACACTCTGGCAGGCAGGCGCGAAATTACTGAAAGTGAAGCTGGATAACCATCTTATCAGTGAGCGGATGGTAGCAATTCGCACGGCTGTACCCGATGCGACGCTAATCGTTGATGCAAATGAATCCTGGCGTGCAGAAGGGTTGGCAGCGCGTTGCCAACTGCTCGCGGATTTAGGCGTTGCGATGCTTGAACAACCGCTTCCTGCGCAGGACGATGCGGCACTGGAGAATTTTATTCATCCGTTACCGATTTGTGCTGATGAAAGTTGTCATACCCGTAGCAATCTGAAGGCGCTGCAAGGGCGCTATGAGATGGTTAACATTAAGCTCGATAAAACGGGTGGCCTGACGGAGGCACTGGCGCTGGCGACCGAAGCGCGTGCACAAGGTTTCAGTCTGATGCTGGGCTGCATGTTGTGTACCTCTCGTGCTATTAACGCCGCTTTACCGCTGGTGCCGCAGGTCAGTTTTGCTGATCTTGACGGACCGACCTGGCTGGCGGTAGATGTGGAACCGGCGCTTCAATTCACGACGGGCGCATTGCATCTTTAGGATGCCAGCGCAGCAAGTTAGCCATCGCAAAGAGGTATTTTTCGCTGGCTTCGTCGGAGGAGATGGGCGGAAACTCTGCGGTGATGCAATGCAAGTTCAGATCTGCACACCAACTGCCGAAAGAGCCAGGAGTTTCATAACCGACGCTGGTGACCAGTGGCAATTCAAACGCCTGGGCCAGCCATTCACCTAATTCGCTGTGTCTGGGGTCTTCAATACAGGCCAGTGGATCGTGGAATGAGACCACCCAGGCAGGTTGAATGCGATGTATAAGCTGGCACAGCGCCTGAGTTTCAGGTTCGGAGCCAGGTTTGTCACCTGTCAGTAAAACGACATCACGTTCTTCAGCGGCGCTGTTCCAGCGATAAACCGTTTCACCTTCCTTCCAGTTTGCTGCCGGAAAGTTTCTATTTAAATCCACGCCATTAGCATTGGCCCGTAACCCTAACTGGCAGCCGTCAGGATTCACACACAGCACCACATGATGGCGGCG
This sequence comes from Escherichia sp. MOD1-EC6021, assembly GCF_002965245.1. Classification (NCBI taxonomy): domain Bacteria; kingdom Pseudomonadati; phylum Pseudomonadota; class Gammaproteobacteria; order Enterobacterales; family Enterobacteriaceae; genus Escherichia; species Escherichia sp. MOD1-EC6021. Next base: position 179,303 of record NZ_PTRU01000004.1, read on the forward strand.
CAAAGAAGGTGTCAATGTCCGCAGAGCACAGGAGAGGGTCACGACCGAAGAGTTTTCATCACCGTGGGTGCCAGCCAGAATCAAACCACTTTCGTGACTGGCGGCTAGGGCCGGAAACCAGATCAAAGGCGCGCCCAATAATGAACGTCCGTAATGTTCTGTACCGGGCGGAAATGCGCCGCGTTCGGCGCGTGGGCGAGTTACGGTCATGATCGTCTCTGGTTCAGGAAGTATTACAGGCAGTGTTGTGCAAATTTTGCGGATTATCAAATCCTTTTCTTCAACGCTATGTTATCGATCTTGTATCACTTTTTTGCCGGAAGTTGTTTGCATTTCTTTAAGGCGAAACAAATAATTACGCATGATTATTAACGCAGGTTTGAGGGTAACTTATGAAGCACTCTGTTTCAGTCACGTGTTGTGCGCTGTTGGTCAGCAGCATTTCTCTTTCGTATGCTGCAGAAGTTCCGAGCGGCACAGTACTGGCAGAGAAGCAGGAGCTGGTGCGCCATATTAAAGATGAGCCTGCGTCGCTGGATCCCGCTAAAGCCGTGGGTCTGCCAGAGATTCAGGTCATTCGCGATCTTTTTGAAGGACTGGTGAATCAGAACGAGAAAGGGGAGATTGTCCCCGGCGTTGCGACTCAGTGGAAAAGTAATGACAACCGTATCTGGACTTTCACCCTGCGCGATAACGCAAAATGGGCGGATGGCACACCGGTAACGGCACAGGATTTTGTCTACAGCTGGCAACGTCTGGTTGACCCAAAAACGTTGTCGCCGTTTGCCTGGTTTGCCGCGCTGGCGGGAATCAACAACGCACAGGCGATTATTGATGGTAAAGCTATGCCTGATCAGCTAGGCGTCACCGCGGTTGATGCCCGTACTTTGAAAATCCAGCTTGATAAACCGTTGCCATGGTTTGTGAATTTAACAGCCAATTTTGCCTTCTTCCCGGTGCAAAAAGCTAACGTAGAAAGCGGGAAAGAGTGGACGAAACCCGGAAATCTGGTCGGCAATGGCGCTTATGTTCTTAAAGAGCGTGTAGTCAATGAAAAACTGGTCGTGGTGCCAAATACTCATTATTGGGATAACGCCAAAACGGTGTTGCAAAAAGTGACCTTCCTGCCAATTAATCAGGAATCCGCAGCCACTAAGCGTTATCTTGCGGGGGATATTGATATCACCGAATCCTTCCCAAAAAATATGTATCAGAAGCTGTTGAAGGATATTCCGGGGCAGGTTTATACACCGCCGCAGCTCGGGACCTATTATTATGCGTTTAACACGCAAAAAGGGCCGACGGCAGATCAGCGCGTTCGTCTGGCATTAAGTATGACGATAGATCGCCGCCTGATGACCGAAAAAGTGTTGGGGACGGGCGAAAAACCAGCGTGGCATTTTACGCCAGATGTTACTGCCGGATTCACGCCGGAGCCTTCGCCGTTTGAACAAATGAGTCAGGAAGAACTGAATGCGCAGGCAAAAACTTTGTTGAGCGCAGCCGGTTATGGTCCGCAAAAACCGCTGAAGCTGACGCTTTTGTATAATACTTCAGAAAACCATCAAAAAATTGCGATTGCTGTGGCATCGATGTGGAAAAAGAACCTTGGTGTAGATGTCAAACTGCAAAATCAGGAGTGGAAAACCTATATCGATAGTCGTAATACAGGTAATTTTGATGTTATCCGCGCCTCGTGGGTGGGGGATTATAATGAACCCTCCACCTTCCTGACATTATTAACGTCAACGCATTCAGGCAACATTTCACGCTTTAACAACCCGGCCTACGACAAAGTTTTGGCCCATGCATCGACGGAAAATACCGTTAAAGCGCGTAATGCCGATTACAACGCGGCAGAAAAAATCCTCATGGAGCAAGCACCGATTGCACCAATTTATCAATATACCAATGGACGATTAATCAAGCCGTGGCTGAAAGGTTATCCCATTAATAACCCGGAAGATGTGGCGTATAGCCGGACTATGTATATTGTGAAACATTGATGTGAACTGGCGTTACCCTTGTGGGTAACGCCAGTGATGTCTGAATTAACGACCCTGGTCTGGTGGTGTAATGTTATCCATATACAGCGTCTGGCTTGGGAACGCGAAATCCGCGCCGTGTGACTGTACAATATCGATAATCTTCAAATAAACATCCTGCTGGGCGGCAAGCCATTCAGCCCATACTGTGGTTTTGGTAAAGCAATAAACCATAATATTCAATGACGAGTCAGCAAACTGGTTGAAATAAACCAGTAAGGTTTGTCGCTGGTCGATGGCTGGGTGATTTTTAAGCATCTCACGTACGGCTTCGACAATGGCTCCCACTTTTGCCGCATCCTCATAACGTAAACCGATTGTCGTGGTAATACGTCGGTTGGTCATTCGCCCCGGGTTTTCTACGCTGATAGACGAAAACAGCGAGTTCGGGACGTATAACGGACGATTATCAAAGGTCGTAATTTTGGTAATTCGCCAGCCAATTTCCGCTACTGTACCTTCGATATTTCTGTCCGGTGAACGGATCCAGTCGCCAATACTGAAAGGACGGTCGAAATAGAGCATAATCCCGGAAAAGAAGTTACTCAGAATATCTTTACCGGCCATACCAACAGCCAGACCACCAATACCACCAAAGGTCAGCAAGCCAGAAAGGCTCATGCCGAAATGTTCGCCATAAAGCAAAACAAGTACCACAATAATGGTGATTTTGATGATACGCGACATAATCCGCGCACTGGTGATATCACGACCTTTTTTAATCTGCTGTTTTTCAAACTGATTAATCAGCAGAAATAACTTAATCGTCAGAATAACCGCAATCAGGGACGTACAGATAAAATCGATAACGCCTGGAGTGATAAATTGGAGTTTGTAGTTTTCTATAACATAATTAATGATGCTACCAACAGCACTGATAATTATGGTGTAGATTAAAAATTGCACCGCATGGAATAAAAATCCTTTTCTTTTACGATTTCCGCGGCGAAACCAAAAGCTCATCAGAATCAATGCTGCGCAGCTACCGAAAATAATGACCAGATTAAGCGCATTATTTGTAAACAGTTCAGCGATCATTGTTTTATCAGGCTCCTCCAGATAATTGTCGTCATGCCGGAAACCCCTGGCGGGGCTATTTTACCGCGACAATTCATTCAGATCATCAATAGTCAGGGAAGGAAGTAGCAACATTAGCTAACTAATCAATGCGTTGATTGTAAATCCAGCTAAGAGGTGAGGTTTTCAGAGCAGACAACGGTGAAATGTCATGGTATTGTTACGTTTAGGTAACAAGAAATTTGTCTGCACAAGGATTACATCATGATTATGGCGAAACTGAAGTCAGCGAAAGGGAAGAAATTTCTCTTTGGTTTGTTGGCGGTTTTCATTATTGCGGCGTCGGTTGTGACTCGCGCGACCATCGGCGGCGTTATAGAACAGTACAATATTCCGCTGTCTGAGTGGACGACATCAATGTATGTGATTCAGTCATCGATGATTTTTGTTTATAGCCTGGTCTTTACTGTGTTGCTGGCAATCCCGTTGGGAATTTATTTCCTTGGCGGCGAAGAGCAGTAAGTAAAAAATAGGCCCGATAACTCGGGCCTTGTCAGTTATTGAAGAGTCGTTAATCGTCTTCTTCGTCATCCAGTTCAACGGGTGTTTGATACTGGTCAGGTTTAATGACCAGCAGGTCGCAGCGAAGATGATCAATCACCTGTTCCGCCGTGTTGCCGAGGAATGCTGCTGAAATACCGGTGCGTCCGACCGTACCCAGAACCACAATCCCCGCCTGTAAGTGCTCCGCCAAATCAGGAATCACCTCTTCTGGTAGACCTTTTTCTACGTGCGTCATGTTTTCATTAATGCCGAATTTCTGCCGTAGGGCTTTCATTGCCAGCAAATGTTGCCCACGAATGGCATCGTTATAAACGCTCGGGTCAAATTCCGGCAGTTCAATCGCGATATTAATTGGCGTTACCGGATAAGCGCCAACCAGATGAACTTCGGTATGGTTGACTTGTTCCGCCAGTTCGATCGTCTCTTTAACCAGTTTTTCATTGAGCGCATTATGGTACGGCTCTTCACTGGCGAGATTCACCGCCACCAGCGCCTTACCCCCTTCCGGCCACGGCTGGTCTTTCACCATCCACACGGGGCTTGGGCATTTGCGTAACAGATGCCAGTCCGTTGGCGTAAAAATCACCGCTTCCAGACGGTCATGTTGGTGCGCCATTTTTAGCACCAAATCGTGCCCGCCGCTGATCACTTCCTGAATGATGGCTTCGAAAGGACGGTTATGCCAGACCACTTTAATTTCAATGGGAACGCCAGCATTGAGATAATATTTTGCCTGCTCGTGGATCCAGGCAGTACGCTGACTAATGACGCCCTGACGCATAGCGGTACGTTCGTCCGGGGAGAGCAGGGTGGTCATTTCGTATGAGAAGTCATAGATCGGCAAAAAGGCTTTAATTTTGCCACCAATCCGTTGATGTAAATAAACAGCTCGCCGCAATGCTGGTTGGTCGTCCTGGTTAGGATCGATAACAACGAGCATGTTCTGATACATAGCCATACAGGGTCTCCTTACAACAACTGTCAACGCAGTTTGTAATTAAAAGATTAACCCATATCTGGTGAATGAAACAGTGATGAACCTTCTGCCAGATCAATAAATCAGAAAAATTTAATGATATGACAGAAGGATAGTGAGTGATGCGGAAAAATCAGGCAACGTTACGCGTGTGACCAGCAAGCTGGGCCAGCGCATCGTTATTTTCGATGGTGATGTATTTACCTTTGACTGCAAGCATGCCGCTTTTCTGGAAGCGACCCAGCAGACGGCTGATGGTTTCTACCGTCAGGCCCAGATAGTTACCGATATCGCCACGAGTCATCGTCAGGCGGAATTCACGAGGGGAGAAGCCGCGTTGGGCAAAACGACGGGACAGGTTGTAGATGAATGCAGCCAGACGCTCCTCGGCATTTTTCTTCGACAACAGCAGGATCATGTCCTGATCGCCTTTGATTTCACCGCTCATCAGACGCATCATCTGCTGACGCAGATTCGGCATTTTACCAGACAAATCGTCCAGCGTTTCGAACGGAATTTCACATACCATCGAGGTTTCCAGCGCCTGCGCGAAGCTCGGGTGATGACCGCTGCCGATGGCATCAAATCCCACCAGGTCACCAGCTAAATGGAAACCAGTGATTTGCTCGTCGCCTTGCTCAGTAATGGTATAACTTTTAATCGTACCGGAGCGGATGGCATAAAGCGATTTAAGTTCATCACCAGCCTTAAACAGCGTCTGGCCTTTCTGAATAGGCTTCTTTCGCTCAATGATATTATCAAGCTGATCAAGCTCATGTTCGTTGAGTGTGAACGGGATGCAAAGCTGGCTGATGCTGCAATCCTGGCAATGGATAGCACAACCGCCAGACTGAATGCGCCGTATAATTCGCTTTTCCGGGATCATAGGTCTGCTCAAGCCGTAATTGATATTTGTCAATTTTAACATCTTTTTAGGGAGCAAGTAAGTCTAAGCAAACCTTAACAGCAGAGAATTCCGATATTAGATGTAAATATATGTCTATCTATTTGAAAACCCTTAAGTTGTTAAGGGTAACTTTACATAAAAGTGTGAACAAGCTGGCACAAATTGTTTAATGTTTACAGCAAAAGATAACCTTCGTGGCGTAATAACCACTCTTTTCGCTGAACTCCGCCTGCATATCCGGTCATGGTACCGTTTCTGCCAATGACCCGATGACAAGGCACAACAATGCTGATGGGATTCGATCCATTTGCCGCACCTACGGCACGCGCCGCGCCGGGGCGGCCCAATTGTTCAGCCAGTTGGCCGTAATGCATTACCTGCCCGCAGGGGATTGTGCGTAATGTTTTCCAGACTTCGCGCTGAAATGGCGTCCCCCCCGTGGCAGTGGGAAGCGTATCAATAATGCTAAGATTACCGGCAAAATATTCACGAAGCTTGTCGCTTAAACCACCTGGGTTGGTGGCAGAAATGCGTTCATAGCCTTCTTTGCGGTAATGGATGTCCAGCAGCTGCACCATGCGTTCGCTGTACTCTTCCCATTCAACCGCCCGCAAGTGAAATTGCTCATCGCAAATCACCCACAGTGGACCTAGTGGCGTGGCAATTTTTTCTTCAAGTAATCTCAGCATCCGTTCTCTCTTAAGACAAACGAGGGTAAATCCCCGGACCTATCGGCAGACCGACAAGATACCACGCCAGCAACATCAGCAGCCATACCACCAAAAAGATAAGTGGATAGGGCAAAACTAACGAATAGTAAGTACCCAGTTTCGCGTCTGGTTTGTAGCGTTGCAGGAATCCAAGAAACAGTGGAACAAAAGGAGATACCGGCGCTAAAGGCAATACGGATGAGTCGGCAATACGAAAGAGGATTTGCGCAAATGCCGGGTGAAAGCCAAGTAGCATAAACATCGGTACGAAAATGGGGGCCAGAATCGACCAGATTGCGGAACCGCTGGCGATAAACATGCATAAGAAAGAGGAAAGCAACGCCAGACCGACAAACGCCGGGATGCCGCTAAGCCCTGAACTTTCGAGTATATCGGTCAGCCCCACAGCGATGAATTTCCCCATGTTGCTCCAGTTAAACATGGCGACAAACTGGGCGAGGGGAAAAACCATCACGATAAATCCCGCCATCTCTTTCATCGGTTCAATCATTAAATGCGGTAAATCCGCCTGACGTCGAATTGTGCGGGTAGCGATGCCATAAGCCAGCGAAACCACAAAGAAAAAGAGAATGATCAGTGGCACGATACCTTTAATAAAGGGGGATGGCATCACGGTGTGATTAATCGGATCGCGCAATATACCGTTTACCGGGATCACCATCAGCGCAATCGCAGCAATAAAAAGTAGCGATACGACACCTGCTATGCGTAAACCAAAACGCTGACTTTCGGTCAATGTCTGCAGTTTCTCATCGCTGTTTCCCTGCCATTGACCTAACCGTGGCTCAATGATTTTGTCGGTTATCAGGCCGCCAACAACCGTCAGTACGACTACGGAGCTGGCCATAAAATACCAGTTATCAATTACACTGACGTGCATTTGCGGATTGAACGCAGCCGCAGCCTCCGTGCTGATCCCCGACAGCAACACGTCGGTTGTGACAATCAGTAAATTAGCCGTAAAGCCGCAACCTACGCCTGCAATGGCGGCCAGTAAGCCTGCAACTGGATGCCTGCCCACCGCCAGAAAAATCAGCGCACCCATCGGTGGCATGATCACTAACGCCGCATCGGAAGAAATGTGGCTGAAAAAAGCAATAAACAGCACCATATAACTGGCGTAGCGAGCATTCACATGCGATGCCATTTTAACCATCAACGCTGGCAGTAAGCCGACGCGCTCCGCCAGACCGGCACCTAAAACCAGCGCCAGGATCGCGCCAAGTGGAGCAAAACCGCTAAAGTTTTTAATAACATTGGGTAAAAACCAGTGTAATCCTTCCACACTGAGCAGGTTTTTCACGACCACTGGCGTACCATCGGTCGGGTTTTTCGCACTGACGCCAAAGGCCGACAAAATTGCCGTCGTCACCATGAGTACGATAATCAAATAGATAAAGAGCAAAAAAGGATGGGGAACCTTGTTACCAATTCTTTCGACCCAGCCATAGAGCTTCCCGGATTGGGAGGACGACGGTATGGATGACATACTCATGGGCATTCCTCGATTGTTGTGTTTGCGTTGTTGTTGTTATTTTAAAGGTGACGGTGTCACGTTTTTCGGAATAGGGCAGTGATACGGTTGCGTGTCCGTAACTTGCTGATGCTCTTGTTGGCATTCTTGCAATAGCCCTGAAACAGTGAAGAGATTGAGTGTGGTTGCTGCCATAGTTTTCGCCGCCAGCAGCATTCCTTTATGAGCAATAGACGTTCGCCCCTGGCTAACCAGTTGCCACGTATGTAGCGGTGTACCGACGGCGAAACAGGGGCTGAAACACTGGGCAACAGGCAGTTTCCAACTGACGTCGCCGACATCAGTTGATGCCGCAAGCACGTTATCGGTGGCGGCATATGGAGCGACTTCATTCGCCAGTACCGTTTCACGATGACGTAGTGCAAAAGCCTTGCCGTTTTCTCCACCGGTTGCGGCGATATTATTCAGACTGTTTTGCCGATCGTTGGGGGTGAGCGTAGCCTGAATTTGTTTCGCAAAAGCCAGTTCTTCGCAGTTCCATTCCGGAGTACCAAAATGGGATAGGGCCTGGTACATGGCATTTTCTAAGGTGCGATTCGGGAGATAACTGGAACAGGCTTTGTCAAAGCGGCATTCAACCGTGGTTTCGGTCATCAATGCCGCACCTTCGGCGATTTTGGCGACCCGATCATAAATATGCTGCACATCGGTCATTTCGGGGGCGCGGATAAGATAAAGCACTTCTGCCTGCGCCTGGACCACGTTGGGCGAGATCCCGCCGCTATCTGTGATGGCATAGTGTACGCGCGCTTTTTCAATAATATGTTCGTTGAGGAAGTTGGTGTCAGTGGTCATCAACGTTACGGCATCAAGGGCGCTGCGTCCCAAATGAGGGGAATTTGCAGCATGTGCTGCGATCCCTTTAAAGCGCCATGATGCTTGAATATTTGCCAGCGTGCGGGTATTGAACATACCGGCAAAGGCTTCCGGGTGCCAGGTGAGTGCCGCATCCACATCATCAAATAACCCCTCGCGGACCATGAACGTTTTTCCCGAGCCGCCTTCTTCGCCAGGACAACCATAAAAGCGCACCGTGCCGCCTTGCCCATATTGTTCCAGCCATTTCTTGACGGCTATTGCTGCGGCAAAAGCGGCGGTTCCCAGCAAATTGTGTCCGCAACCGTGACCATTTTCACCGGGCGTCGTGGATGTAGGCTGCGCGCAACCTGCTTGCTGACTTAAACCTGCCAGGGCATCATATTCCCCCAGCAAGGCGATAACCGGTTTGTCTTGACCAAACGAAGCAATAAAGGCATTTGGGATATTGCCTACGTTGCGAGTCACGGTGAAGCCTGCAGATTCCAGCGCCGAAGCCAGATGTTCCGCTGACCAGAACTCTTCAAAACGTGTTTCTGGATGATCCCAGATTTGATCAGCAATATCGGTATAACGTTGGCGATCGGCTTCAATCGCATCGTCGATAAAACGATAGATTTCCTGCATCAGATACCTCGCGTCCAGGGAAAATTAAGCGCGGTGCGCGCCAGCGTTTCGACGGCAATAGCGAGAACCTGCTCGTCAAAATCGAATTTTTCGTTGTGATGACCTGCCGCCAGCTGTGTGCCAAACACCATATAGGAGGCTTGCCCTTGATGTCGCTGCACGCGGGCCATCATTAATGTGGCATCTTCGGAACCCGCAGGCGCCTCAACACGTTCAATGGCCTGATTGACCCCCGCGACCTGAGCCGCCTGGCTTTGTAACCATGCGACCCATTGCGGCGAAGGAGAACTGGCGGTAGCTGCACCCATCAGCCGAGTTTCAACGCCGACACCATACATGGCTGCTGCGCCCTGAATCGCTTGTTGTGCACGGTCAAAAACATATTGATTAATGACATCGCTGACCCCTCGAGTTTCAACTTTCAGCAACGCCGAGGCAGGAACCACATTACGACCGCTTCCTGCCTGCATAACGCCCACGTTTACTCTGGAAGCCCCTTCGCTGTGCGGGGCGATTCCATGCAGCGCAAGAGTTGCTTGTGCTGCCGCCAGTAAGGCATTGTGACCGTCTTGTGGTTTTGCGCCTGCGTGAGCGGCGGTACCAGTGAAGTGCGCGTCAAATTTGGTTGTTGCCATAAAATTATCACTGCCGCACACCACGGTGCCCGCAGGTACGCCAGTGCCAATGTGCACGGCAGTAAAATAATCAACATCATCCACTACACCTGCATCGACCATCGCCCGCGCGCCACGCGTACCTTCCTCTGCAGGCTGAAAAATCAGTTTGATGACGCCGTGAAGTCCGGACTCGAACTGTTTAAGGGTGTGCGCCAGCCCAAGCCCAATAGCGGTATGTCCATCATGACCACAGGCATGCATCATTCCGGCGTTACATGACGCAAAACCGTCGCGGTAGGGGCGATGGCTGACATCCCGTTCTTCACTGAGATCCAGCGCGTCCATATCGACACGGAAAGCCATCACCGGACCGGGGCGACCGGTATCCAGGGTAGCGACGATGCCAGTGAAACCGCCTTCAAAAGCCGCAATCCATTGTTCTAGCGCCCCCTGTTGACGAGCGCGCTCGAATTCGCGTTGTAGAGTGAATTCATCAGGTAATCCCATCCGGCTACTTTCATTAACGACTTCGCGGCCCAGCGCCAGTGAATAACCGAGCTGGTGCAATTCTTCCGCAACAAGGGTGGCAGTGCGGAATTCCACCCAGCCAGACTCTGCATAGTGATGAAAATCACGTCGCCAGTGCGATAATCTTGGGGCAAGCGAATTAATAAATTGATTCAAAGACTCCATAACCTTTCCCGTCATCAGTAAAAAATGTGACCCGGTTCACGTAGTGATAGTTTTTACTTATCACTAACTGATTTTTCACAGTTTTAACCGTTCATAAATTACCCTGACACAATCATCTGCATTAAAGTAGATGCCAGTTTCTTTGGTCTGATAAATAACGGTTATCGGTGGCGTCATGGCTTTTCAGGTAAAAATTCATCAAATTCGGGCTTTTGTTGAAGTGGCTCGTCAGGGCAGCATTCGCGGAGCGAGCCGCATGTTGAATATGTCGCAACCGGCACTGAGTAAATCTATTCAGGAGCTGGAAGAAGGGTTAGCGGCGCAACTCTTTTTTCGCCGCAGTAAAGGCGTGACGTTAACTGATGCCGGCGAAAGTTTTTATCAGCACGCCAGTCTTATTCTTGAAGAGCTGCGCGCAGCGCAAGAGGATATTCGCCAACGACAAGGGCAACTGGCAGGGCAAATTAATATCGGCATGGGGGCCAGTATTTCCCGCAGTCTGATGCCAGCTGTCATATCTCGTTTTCATCAGCAGCATCCGCAGGTAAAAGTACGCATTATGGAAGGGCAACTGGTGTCGATGATTAATGAATTGCGCCAGGGAGAACTGGATTTCACCATCAATACCTATTATCAGGGACCCTACGACCACGAATTTACTTTTGAGAAATTACTGGAAAAGCAATTCGCGATCTTTTGCCGCCCGGGACATCCCGCCATTGGTGCCCGTTCGATCAAACAGTTACTGGACTACAGCTGGACAATGCCGACGCCACACGGCAGCTACTACAAACAGTTGAGTGAATTGCTTGACGATCAGGCGCAAACGCCACAGGTCGGCGTAGTCTGCGAGACGTTTTCAGCCTGTATCAGTCTGGTGGCAAAAAGCGATTTTCTCAGCATACTACCTGAAGAAATGGGCTGCGATCCCTTGCACCGACAGGGGCTGGTGATGTTGCCGGTTAGCGAAATTTTACCGAAAGCGGCCTATTATTTGATTCAGCGGCGTGATAGTCGCCAGACACCACTGACCGCGTCATTAATCACGCAATTTCGGCGAGAATGCGGCTATCTGCAAAGTTAAAAGTGCATAAAAAATAGAGTCTGTCGACATCCGCCAGACTCTACAGTACACACAGCAGTGCATCCGCGTCTTAAATCCGGCATGGTCTCCTCTGCGCCGGTGACTGTGTTATAACGGTTTTAACCTTTAGTTGCCAATTTTCTTCAGTGACAGATTTCACGAAAATATAAGTTACATTATTAATATCGTGAATGAATAATCATGCATAAGCATTTTGCTTGAAATATCGGCAATATTTGGAACTTATTACTGGAATTTTGGGTAATACGTTGTTGGACCGACCCGGTCTGGTTATCATATCGCGCTCTTAATTGCGGGAGGATGTAACATGAACCTTGACGACAAATCGCTGTTTCTTGACGCCATGGAAGATGTCCAGCCGCTGAAACGTGCTACAGATGTCCACTGGCATCCAACGCGTAACCAACGTGCGCCGCAGCGTATCGACACGCTGCAACTTGATAATTTCCTCACCACCGGATTTCTCGACATCATCCCGCTAAGCCAGCCGCTGGAGTTTCGGCGGGAAGGGTTGCAACATGGGGTGCTGGATAAGCTGCGCAGTGGTAAATATCCGCAACAGGCGAGCCTGAATCTTTTGCGCCAGCCGGTGGAAGAGTGCCGCAAAATGGTGTTCAGTTTCATTCAACAAGCCCTGGCGGATGGTTTGCGTAATGTGCTGATTATTCATGGTAAAGGGCGGGAAGATAAATCGCATGCCAATATTGTCCGCAGCTATGTGGCGCGCTGGTTGACCGAATTTGATGATGTCCAGGCATATTGTACCGCGCTACCGCATCATGGCGGCAGCGGGGCGTGTTACGTCGCACTACGTAAAACGGCGCAGGCAAAGCAAGAAAACTGGGAGCGCCACGCTAAGCGCAGTCGTTGATCTCGAGACGCATCCGCGGCTTATGCCGCCAGCACGCGGTTGCGTCCATCATTTTTCGCCCGATACAAAGCATCATCAACGCGTTTAAACAGTTCATCGATGCTTTCATTTCCTTCGTGATGCGCCACACCAATGCTGACGGTAAAGCGTGGTAAGCCCGAAATACTCACTTTTGTCACGCTTACGCGGATAGTTTCAGCCAGCGAAAGCGCGGTATCCAGTGGGGTTCTTGGTAGCAATAAGACAAACTCTTCGCCTCCCCAACGAAACACCAAATCGCCTTTGCGAGCGCAACTTTCGAGAGTGCGGGCGAGGGCGCATAACACCTCATCACCTTTAGAATGCCCATAGAGATCGTTAATGTGTTTAAAACGATCGGTGTCGATGAGCAATAAGCTGTAATCCTGAGCGATGGCGAGGTGCTGCATTTGGCCTGGCTCGGTAATGTGATAAAACTGTCGCCGATTCAGTAATCCGGTCATCGCGTCATGGTGGGCAGCATGTTCCAGCTGCTCCTCCAGCCGTTTTTGCTCAGTAATATCATGCACAATACATAACATGAGCTTGTCGCCATAAATTTCAATCGGCCCAGCATAGGTCTGCACATGACGAGTCGAACCATCCGCCAGTTTATGAACAAAATTCAAAGGCTTATGACCACCGGGTAAATGCGAGATTTCATGCATGATAGGCATGACGCGACGCCCGAGCATATTAATTTCCCAGGTATGTTTCTGGCACATCGTTTCATGGTTATAACCATAGAAATTGAGCGCGGCGAGGTTAGCATCGACGATTTGGCCATCTCGTGAGGGGTCAATCAACAACATTGGTGCAGAGTTAGTCAGAAAAAAGCGCGCATAAAAACCTTGTTTTTTGCGCTGATAATTTGCCGAGCGACTAGCTTTTAAACCCAGCGTTGCCGGCGCTTCGATACCTTCGAAAATAATCACCGGTTCTGCTTCTGTCAGCTCTCGCAAAACAAGCCGACAGCTTAATGCTGTTTCCTCTTCTTTACGTTGAACGGTGAGGATTTCGATAATATCGTGTTGGTTTTGCAGATCGGAGAGGTATTTCGGCAGTTCTTTTTGTGAGGAGACGGAATAGGGACCGGTTCGTAGCTGACTAAACGTGAGGTCTTGCATCAACAGTCGCGCCGCGCTGTTGGCATAAATTAACTGTTCCTCAAAGGGCGAAACGATCCAGACAGGACTGGTGAGTAAGTCCAGGGTATTGAAGTTGTGCGTAATCATTGAGATCCCGTTATTTTTATCAATTTTTGTTGCTATCCGATCGCAAAAAAGCCACGTCATATGATCAGATAATTCTGATAATGATAGACGCTATTTAACACTTCACACGGTTTGTATATGGAAAAGCATTTTGCTTTTTGTATTCAATTTAGACAGAATTTTATTAATCATTTCAGGGTAATGGGGTGATGAGATGTTGCGTAACAGGGCCAGAAGGCTAGACTACAAAATAATGCGTTGATGATGGAGGCACTGTGGAAGCGATTAAGGGATCGGACGTTAATGTCCCGGATGCAGTATTTGCCTGGATGCTGGATGGTAGAGGCGGCGTTAAACCGCTGGAAAATACAGATGTGATTGATGAAGCGCATCCCTGCTGGCTCCACCTTAATTATGTACACCATGATAGCGCCCAATGGCTGGCGACAACACCGCTGCTTCCCAATAACGTACGTGATGCGCTGGCGGGCGAGAGCACACGGCCCCGAGTCAGCCGTCTCGGTGAAGGTACGCTGATTACATTGCGCTGTATAAACGGCAGCACCGATGAACGGCCCGATCAACTGGTCGCCATGCGTGTATATATGGACGGGCGGTTAATTGTTTCGACCCGACAACGCAAAGTGCTGGCGCTGGACGATGTGGTAAGCGATCTGGAAGAAGGCACTGGTCCGACCGATTGCGGGGGATGGCTGGTGGATGTGTGCGATGCGTTGACCGATCATTCCAGCGAATTTATCGAGCAGCTGCACGATAAAATTATCGACCTTGAAGATAATCTCCTTGATCAGCAAATTCCACCGCGTGGATTCCTGGCTCTGTTGCGCAAACAATTAATTGTGATGCGTCGCTATATGGCACCGCAACGTGATGTTTATGCTCGTCTTGCCAGTGAACGTTTGCCGTGGATGAGCGATGACCAACGCCGTCGTATGCAGGATATTGCCGATCGCCTTGGGCGCGGGCTTGACGAAATCGACGCCTGTATAGCACGGACTGGCGTGATGGCTGATGAAATCGCTCAGGTGATGCAGGAAAATTTAGCGCGTCGTACCTATACAATGTCGTTGATGGCAATGGTCTTTTTACCCAGTACGTTTCTGACAGGGTTATTTGGCGTCAACCTTGGTGGGATCCCAGGCGGCGGGTGGCAATTCGGATTTTCAATTTTTTGTATTCTGTTAGTTGTTCTTATTGGTGGTGTTGCTTTATGGTTGCATCGTAGTAAATGGTTGTAACAAAAGCAATTTTTCCGGCCGTCTGTATACAAAAACGCCGCAAAGTTTGAGCGAAGTCAATAAACTCTCTACCCATTCAGGGCAATATCTCTCTTGCAGGTGAATGCAACGTCAAGCGATGGGCGTTGCGCTCCATATTGTCTTACTTCCTTTTTTGAATTACTGCATAGCACAATTGATTCGTACGACGCCGACTTTGATGAGTCGGCTTTTTTTTGCCTGTTATATATCAGCGTCTACCCTTTAAGAGTCCACCCAATGACCGGAGGGAAATATGACGACACTCATTTATTTGCAAATTCCTGTCCCTGAACCGATTCCTGGCGATCCTGTTCCAGTGCCCGATCCAATCCCTCGCCCGCAACCCATGCCTGACCCACCACCCGATGAAGAACCGATTAAATTGTCGCATCGTGAGCGTAGATCTGCGAGGATACGCGCTTGCTAATTTTTGCGTCGATGACCACGAGAACAGATTGTGACCGCTTTTTCTACCCTGAATGTTTTGCCTCCCGCCCAACTCACGAACCTTAATGAGTTGGGTTATTTAACTATGACGCCGGTGCAGGCCGCCGCGCTTCCGGCGATCCTTGCCGGAAAAGATGTTCGCGTGCAGGCGAAAACCGGCAGCGGCAAAACGGCGGCTTTTGGCCTCGGGCTGCTACAGAAAATTGATGCGTCGCTATTTCAGACCCAGGCTTTAGTGCTGTGTCCTACGCGTGAACTGGCGGATCAGGTGGCAGGTGAATTGCGTCGGCTGGCGCGTTTTCTGCCAAATACCAAAATTTTGACTTTGTGCGGTGGTCAACCGTTCGGTATGCAGCGTGATTCGTTGCAACATGCGCCGCATATTATCGTGGCAACCCCAGGTCGTTTGCTGGACCATCTGCAAAAAGGCACGGTATCACTGGATGCGTTGAATATGCTGGTGATGGATGAAGCCGATCGCATGCTGGATATGGGATTTAGCGATGCCATTGATGATGTTATCCGTTTTGCGCCAGCATCTCGACAGACGCTTCTGTTTTCGGCAACCTGGCCGGAAGCCATCACCGCAATCAGCGGACGAGTTCAACGCGATCCATTGGCGATTGAAATTGACCCAACAGATGCTCTGCCTCCCATTGAACAACAATTTTATGAGACATCCAGCAAAGGCAAAATTCCGCTGTTGCAACGGTTATTAAGTTTGCATCAGCCATCCTCTTGCGTGGTGTTTTGCAATACCAAAAAAGATTGTCAGGCTGTCTGCGACGCGCTGAATGACATAGGGCAAAGTGCATTGTCGTTACATGGCGATCTGGAGCAACGTGACCGCGATCAGACCCTGGTACGTTTTGCTAACGGTAGCGCTCGTGTGCTGGTCGCGACGGATGTTGCTGCGCGTGGTCTTGATATTAAATCGCTTGAGCTGGTAGTGAACTTTGAACTGGCGTGGGACCCTGAAGTTCATGTACATCGCATCGGTCGTACAGCGCGTGCAGGAAATAGCGGTCTGGCGATCAGTTTCTGTGCCCCGGAAGAAGCACAGCGGGCCAATATCATTTCTGACATGTTGCAGATAAAACTTAACTGGCAAACGCCGCCAGTTAATAGTTCCATTGTGCCGCTGGAAGCAGAAATGGCAACGTTATGTATCGATGGCGGGAAAAAAGCCAAAATGCGCCCGGGTGATGTATTAGGTGCGCTGACAGGAGATATCGGGCTTGATGGCGCAGATATTGGCAAAATCGCCGTGCATCCGGCGCATGTCTATGTTGCGGTGCGTCAGGCTGTTGCTCATAAAGCATGGAAACAGTTACAGGGCGGGAAGATTAAAGGAAAAACGTGCCGGGTGCGGTTATTAAAATAATGAAATGTTGAATCGCAGGGTGCAAGAGTAAACATCTTCTTCGGGATTGCCGGATGCGACGCTGGCCGCGTCTTATCCGGCCTCCATAAGAGTAGCCCGATAAGCTTGCGCATCGGGCGCTATCCGGGTTATTTCACTTCAACCACATTCAGTCGTAACTCATCCAACTGATTTTCATCTTCTTCAGGCTGCCAACCCGCCGGTTGTAGAGGGATCTCTTCGCGATCAAACGCCAGATCACCCCCGTTAACCACTTCAGAACCGTGGGTAATGCCTTTGAAATCGAACAGGTTGGTATCGCACAGATGCGACGGCACCACATTCTGCATCGCGCTGAACATCGTCTCGATACGCCCCGGATAACGTTTATCCCAGTCACGCAACATGTCAGCAATCACCTGACGTTGCAGGTTAGGCTGTGAACCGCACAGGTTGCACGGAATAATCGGGAACGCTTTTGCATCGGCAAAGCGCTGAATATCTTTCTCGCGGCAGTAGGCCAGCGGACGAATCACAATATGTTTGCCATCATCGCTCATCAGTTTCGGAGGCATACCTTTCATCTTGCCGCCGTAGAACATATTTAAGAACAACGTTTGCAGGATATCGTCACGATGGTGACCCAGCGCGATCTTCGTCGCTCCCAGTTCTGTTGCGGTACGGTAAAGAATTCCGCGACGAAGACGAGAACACAGTGAGCAAGTGGTTTTGCCCTCCGGAATCTTCTCTTTCACGATACCGTAAGTGTTCTCTTCCACAATCTTGTATTCAACGCCCAGCTGTTCAAGATATTCAGGCAGAACGTGTTCCGGGAAGCCTGGTTGCTTTTGATCGAGGTTAACAGCCACCAGCGAAAAATTGATTGGCGCGCTTTGCTGCAAATTGCGCAGAATCTCCAGCATGGTATAGCTGTCTTTACCCCCGGAGAGGCAAACCATGATGCGATCGCCTTCTTCAATCATATTGAAGTCAGCAATGGCTTCGCCCACGTTACGACGCAGACGTTTTTGTAATTTGTTCAGATTGTATTGTTCTTTCTTTGTAATTTGTTGATTTTCTTGCATTATTTCAGTTCTCTGGTACTAAATGGGGCTTATTGAGGGCAAACATTGCAACTACGATAACCGCGCATTCAACATGGCTACCTGTTCGTCGTTCATGTCATCAATCCACATACCGTAAATTTCATACACCATCTGCGCAGTTTCATACCCCATCTGGCTGGCTATAAATGCCGGGTTCGCTCCTGCCGTCAACAGCCAGCAGGCAAAAGTATGTCGCGTATGGTACGGATTACGGCGGCGAATACCAGCACGTTTTACTGCTGCATTCCATCTCGCTCCCAAATAGTCGTAGTGAAATCTGATGGGAAAGCCTTGCTTAGCATGCTGGTGTTGCGCTACCCGTACAGGATGCGGTAACACAGGAAGAAATTAGAACAGAAACTGTGGCGGACATTGTGCATTCGTTGCCAGGCGGAGAAATAGAACGCTACAACAGGTGCAGAATATAATTTTTCGCAAGTGCCAGAATAGCGATATTATGCAGTGTTTTTTAGTTTTCTATCAGGGGATATTTTGTGAAACTTTTCGGTGAATAAAATAATTCTCTGTAATAAATGATGAGTATGGTCGGTAGTTATATTTGCGCATAGAAATATTACATTGGATATGAATGTATTTCAAATGAAAGAGCCATGACACCCGAATGGAGTTAGGGATTCATTACGTATCTAATCTAAAGAATAAGAAAAATACTTAATTCATTGTGGGTGGTGGTGATATTTTGATATGTGAAAATGGTTCTCTTAATAAGATGTAACTAGCTTATTACTTATCCATAGCACAAGAAATGGTCCTGTATTTGCGTTGCCATGAAATAAGATAGGCCTAAATGTAATAAAGAGTTGCATGACAAAATTACTAAAGTTCACAATAAAAAAGAATTAAGTTTTTTGTTCAAGTATTTTTTTAGTGTATTGTTTTGAAATGTTCTACGCTGCTCTAGCCTTCAGTCTGAAGAGGGCTTGAATCGTGATGTCAGTTCGATTGACATAATGTTATTAATAATGTTTACGTTTGAATGTGAAATATGCTTAACTATGCCTTGATTGTTAATCACAGGGACTGACTATGAGAAAAATACTGGTGTATTTATGTATTAGCATATGGATTGTTATATCATGCGTGCCTATCATATTAACTAGCGAGTATTTAACAGAGGCGAGTATAATGGCATTGATGTTTGGTCATGCCAATGCACTATGTATTGGGGTTTTTATTTCTATTATTTATATAGAATGCTGGAGGTAAATAGTGTGAACAGCATTAGTTTGATGATTTTATACTGAACTAAAGGGGGAAAGAGGTAACGAAAAAAGACCTCCACCAGGTACGAATCTGAGGCGGGCAGATGGAGGTCGATATATACCCGATTAAATGGATAAGTAAAAGCCCCATCAGGGGTTGATTTGTTCGAGTCTAATTTAAAGTAATTTCAACGATTTGGCAGAATTTCTTAGAGTTAATGATTTTCAAGTTTTCGATTACCAGGAAAAAGGCTGGGTGCTGATAAAATAGTCATCTGCATTCCTTAAATTGTGTAAGGGTGAAAGGATAAAGTTCAATTTAAAGGCGGTGCAATATTAGCACCATCTTATATATGTAATGATTGATTTGCCTCTTTATTCTACTGTTGAGATTATTGTTTCCGAAAATTGATTATTATAAGCGCGAAAAGAAATGCTACAGCAAATAAGAGGACGATTGTCGGCGCTGGGGCTCTGTCGAGAAAATATAATAACCATACGCCTTATATTGTTATTGATATCGTTACGGCGATAAGTAATGTCTTATGAAAGCGATGCGTGATGAGGACAGCAATAGACCCTGGAGCTATTAATAGTATATAGACAGAATAATTCCGACTGCTTTTAATGTGGCAAAAATGGTAGGCGATACCATGCAGAGTAAACCGTAATGTAATAATGATATCTGTAATCCGCTGACTTGTGCCTGTTGATAGTCAAGACAAAAATTCCTGAAAAAACGATACCTATAATGGTATCTTTCTTTATGATGCTATTATCTTTCAGATAGCCAGTTGCAATTGCACAAGACAGTCCTACAATAAATGCACCAATTCCCAGCGGCATACCTATAATCCAGGCTAGAACTATGCCAGGAAACATTGCGTGGTTCATTGCATCTCCTATTAGCGCCCAGTCTTTTAATACCAGAAAAACTGATAATAATGCACAGGGGAACGATATTATAATAGCGATTATCAATGCATAATTCATAAATTTAAATTGTAATGATTAGAGGGGAAAATGTCAGCACATTTGCGAAATGAATCAAAAAGCCCGCAGCAATGTGCGGGCGTTAGTGTCAGCGCACAACCAGCACGGAGCACTCTGCGTGACGCACTACAGCTGCGGCGTTAGAACCGAGCAGATAAGTGGTGATATCCGGTCGATGGGAAGCAATGATGATCATATGAGCGGGGATCTTCTTCGCCAATTCCAGAATGCGGTCTTTGGGCGAGCCTTCCTCAACATGGACATGCACTCTGTCGGTTGGCAGTTTAAATTTTTTAATGATCTCTTCCAGTTGCGATTTGGCTTCCGCTTTCAGGTCATCCATTGCCGGTAATTCTGCGGAATACGCTAAACCCAGAGAGGCATAGTAGGGCAATGAAGGTATTACCGTCAGGAAATGAACCTCTGCATCATCAATCTTTGCCTCTGCCTCAACGTGGCTAATCACGCGTTGAGTTAATTCTGAATCGGAAATATCGATAGGGACAAGAATCGTTCTGTTCATAAAACCTCCTGTTTTAGTATCCGCATAAAGTGTAACGCCAGATGACACTTTTTGTGTAATGACGGAGTTCACATTTTTAATTTAGATCAAAGGAGGAAGAATAAGCAGAAAAAGCCCGCCATAACAGCGGGCAGGAGGATTTAGAACTGATAAACCAGACCTAAAGCGACAATATCATCGGTAGAGATGCCGTTGGCAGCGTAGAAGCTGTCATCTTCATCCAACAGATTGATTTTATAGTCAACGTAGGTGGACATATTTTTGTTGAAATAGTAAGTCGCGCCAACATCGGCGTATTTAACCAGATCTTTATCATCAACACCTGCCGGGTTGTCTGCACCACCGGCAGCGTGCAGGTCACGGCCTTTAGACATCAGGAAAGAGACTGCCGGACGCAGACCAAAATCAAACTGGTACTGTGCAGTGACTTCAAAGTTCTGGGTTTTGTTTGCAACAGCATAATCGCTGTCGCCAAACGGGGTCATATTACGCGTTTCTGAATACATGGTTGCCAGGTAAATATTGTTAGCATCGTATTTTAGCCCAGCAGTCCACGCGTCTGCTTTATCACCACCCGCCGCAGTATGGTTAACCTGGTCATTGGTGCGGTCAGAAGAGGTGTATGCCGCACCAGCGCTAAAGCCCATGCCTAAATCATATGTTGTGGAAAGACCCCAGCCGTCACCGTTTTCATGGCGAACATCACGTCCGTTGTTGGTGCCTTCCTGACCATTACTGGCTCCTTCGTTGTTACCTTGATACTGCACCGCGAAGTTCAGACCATTTACCAGACCGAAGAAATCAGTGTTACGATAAGTCGCGACGCCATTGGCACGACCAGTCATAAAGTTGTCTGCATTGGTATAAGAGTCACCGCCAAATTCAGGCAGCATATCGGTCCAGCCTTCGATGTCGTACATTACGCCATAATTACGTCCGTAATCGAAAGAACCGTAATCTGCAAATTTCAGTCCGGCAAATGCCAGACGGGTCCATGACTGGTTTTTTGAAGATTCAGTGTTGTTTGCCTGAATATTGTATTCCCATTGACCGTAGCCAGTAAGTTGATCGTTAATTTGGGTTTCGCCTTTAAAACCCAGACGCGCATAGCTCTGGTCGCCATCTTTCGCTGAATTATCAGAAAAATAATGCAGGCCATCAACTTTGCCATACAGATCTAATTTGTTGCCGTCTTTATTATAAACTTCGGCTGCATGTGCAGCACCTGCGGCGAGCAGGGCAGGAATTAAAAGTGCCAGTACTTTGCTTTTCATTGAATAAATCCTTTAGTTATTTTATTTGCCTTTTATCCCCATTTCGGGGAATGAAAACATCCTAAAGGAGAAGTTCAGTTAGCCGATAAATATCATTTGTTACGCCTTAAGTAAAACCTTAATCAAATAATTCCTCTGAAATGATAATAAGTCTGGTGAATGTATCGAAGATAATACATACAAAATAAAAATTATACTTTTAATTTGCTATACGTTATTCTGCGCGAGTTATATGCCTTTATTGTCACAGATTTTATTTTCTGTTGGGCCATTGCATTGCCACTGATTTTCCAACATATAAAAAGACAAGCCCGAACAGTCGTCCGGGCTTTTTTTTAGAATTGGATGATCCTTATCAAGAGCATTTACTCGGTGTTGCTTTTTTCCGCTTTTCCGGCCATTTGTGCCAGGAAGTCATAGCGTTTTTGCAAATCAGCTGCGGCATCTTTCCATAACTGTTCTGCCACTTCTGGCTGCTGCGAATTCAGACGACGGAAACGCTGCTCGTGAAGTAACGTTTCTTCCAGTGCTTCTGACGGCGGGCGTGAATCCAGCGCCAGCGGCAGTTTGCCTTCATCGGCTCGACGTGGATCGAAGCGATATAGCGGCCAGAAGCCGGTGGCAGTGAGTTGGCGCATCTGGTCGTGACTGAGTGCCAGATCGTAACCATGCTCTTCACACGGGCTGTAAGCGATGATCAGCGATGGCCCCGGATACGCTTCCGCTTCCTGAATCGCTTTCACTGTCTGGTTGAGCTGTGCGCCAAGAGAAATCTGCGCCACATAAACATGACCGTACATCATCATACTGACGCCAAGATCTTTACGCGCTTTACGTTTGCCGTGCTCGCCAAATTTAGTTACTGCACCCAGCGGTGTCGCTTTCGACGCCTGACCACCGGTGTTGGAATAGCATTGCGTATCCAGCACCAGAATGTTGACGTTTTCCGTCAAACTCAATACATGATCCAGACCGCCAAAGCCGATATCGTAAGCCCAGCCATCGCCACCAATCAGCCAGATTGATTTTTCCACCAGTGCATCTGCGTCACGCAGCAGTTCATGTGCTTCGGCAACATCGTTGAGTTGCTGGCGTAAAGCTGCGACCTGTTCACGACGAACCTCTGGCGTGGCGTCTGATTTCAATGCAGTTAGTAATTCCGCCGGAATTTTATCGGCAAATTGCTCTAGCAGACGCAGCACGCGGACACGGTGTTGATCGACCGTCAGGCGGAAACCAAGGCCAAATTCGGCGTTATCTTCAAACAGCGAGTTCGCCCATGCCGGTCCACGACCGTTGGCATCGGTGGTATATGGTGTGGAGGGCAGGTTACCACCATAAATTGAAGAACAACCCGTAGCGTTAGCGATCAGCATCCGATCGCCATAGAGCTGAGTCAGCAATTTAATATACGGCGTCTCGCCACAACCAGAGCAAGCACCTGAATATTCAAACAGCGGTGTAATCAGTTGCGATGTACGAATATCAATACGTTCCAGTTTGCTGCGATCGATTTCTGGTAAATTCAGGAAGAAGTCGTAATTGATTTTCTCTTCCTCGACATGTTCCAGGCGCGACATCATATTGATGGCTTTAATCTCTGGATCCTGACGGTCTTTCGCCGGGCAAACTTCGACGCACAGGTTACAACCGGTGCAATCTTCCGGTGCCACCTGCAAGACATATTTCTGCCCGCGCATATCACGCGATTTCACATCCAGCGAATGCAGGCTGGCAGGGGCATTTTCCATTGCTTCAGGCGGCACTACTTTGGCGCGAATAGCTGAGTGTGGGCAAGCGGCGACGCAGTGGTTACATTGAGTACAGAGTTCCTCTTTCCAGATGGGGATCTCTTCGGCAATATTGCGTTTTTCCCAGCGTGTGGTACCCATCGGCCAGGTGCCGTCTGGCGGCAGCGCCGAAACGGGGAGAGCATCGCCAAGTCCGGCGAGCATCGCAGCGGTAACGGTTTTCACGAAATCAGGAGCAGCATCGGAAACCACAGGCGGTCGATTGGCGCTGTGCGGATTAACCGGCTGCAGCGGAACTTCTTCTACGGATTCACGCGCCAGTGCCAGAGCCTGCCAGTTGCGTTCCACCAGATCCTGGCCTTTGCTGCTGTAGCTTTTGGCAATCGCGCCCTGCAATTCGGCCAGGGCGCTGTCGCCAGGCAGAATTTGCGTCAGATGGAAAAAAGCCATCTGCATGACGGTATTAATTCGGGCCGCCAGGCCACATTCACGGGCGATTTTCGCCGCGTTAATCACATAGAAGCGCGCTTTTTTCTGGTTTAACACGGCCTGAACTTCCTGCGGCAAGCGCGACCATACTTCATCTGCGCTGTACGGCGTGTTGAGCAGGAAAATGCCGCCAGGTTTCAAACGTTCAGCCATCTGATATTTGTCGATAAACTGCAACTGGTGACAGCCAACAAAATCAGCCTGGGAAATGAGATAAGCGGAACGAATCGGCTGCTCGCTCACGCGAAGGTGAGAAACCGTCAGGCCGCCTGCCTTTTTGGAGTCGTAAACAAAATAGCCCTGTGCGTACCACGGCGTGGAATTACCGATAATTTTGATATTGTTTTTGGTCGCCGAAACGCTGCCATCACTACCAAGACCATAAAATAAGGCTTCCAGTTTCGCCGAGTTTGGCAGGGTGTTTTCCGGCAACGGCAGTGACAGATTGGTCACATCATCGTAAATACCAACCGTAAAGCGCGCTTTCGGTTTAGCCGCAGTGAGTTCGGCAAATACTGCCAGAACACAGTCCGGGCCAAATTCTTTTGATGAAAGACCATAGCGCCCGCCGATGACACGGGGCAGGGTTTCGCGCTCGCCATTATTAAAGGCTTCAGCCAGTGTGGTCATTACATCCAGGTACAGGGGTTCCGCTTGCGCACCTGGCTCTTTGGTGCGATCCAGCACCGCCACTGTCCGAACAGAGTCCGGCAATGCTTGCAGTAAGTGTTTGGCAGAGAATGGGCGGTACAGGCGAACTTTTAGCACGCCCACTTTTTCGCCTCGGGTCAGCAATTCGTCAACCACTTCTTCACAGGTGCCGATGGCAGAGCCCATCAGGATAATCACCCGTTCCGCTTGTGGATGCCCGTAATACTCAAACGGCTGATACTGGCGACCTGTCGCGGCAGCGAAATCATTCATTGCCTGTTCAACATGGTCATAGACTGCGTTGTACCATGGGTTGGTGGCTTCGCGAGACTGGAAATAAGTGTCAGGATTGGCGGACGTACCGCGGATCACCGGATGTTCCGGGTTGAGTGCACGGGCGCGATGAGCATCAATTTCTGCCTGCGGCATCAGTTCAAGAATAGTGTCATCGGCCAGCGGGACAATTTTATTGATCTCGTGGGACGTGCGGAAACCATCAAAGAAATGAATAAATGGCACGCGACTTTTCAGCGTCGCAATGTGCGAAATGAGAGCAAAGTCTTGCGCCTCCTGGACGTTTGCTGCACACAACATCGCGCAACCCGTCTGGCGCACTGCCATGACGTCGGAATGATCGCCAAAAATAGAGAGTGCATGTGTGGCAACGGTACGAGCCGCAACATGCAGGACAAACGGCGTCAGTTCGCCTGCCAGTTTGTACAGCGTTGGGATCATCAGCAGCAAACCCTGCGATGACGTAAACGATGTTGAGAGGGCGCCAGTTTGCAAAGCACCATGCACGGTAGCGATAGCACCCGCTTCCGACTGCATTTCAACCACGCGTGGTGTGTCTCCCCAAACGTTTTTCAAGCCGTTTCCGGCCCATGCATCAGCCTGTTCTGCCATCGTGGAACTGGGGGTAATAGGGTAGATGGCGATAACTTCACTGGTGCGAAACGCCACCGAAGCAACCGCGCCATTACCGTCAATAGTAATCATATGACACCCTTACATTGCGCAAATGAGGGGCGCACGAAATTGCTGCGCGCCCAGTAGTTATCTTTCAATTTTAGCAAATGGCTTTCTTCTGCATTTTCGCTTTTGTGTCCCCCACATCAGCGTAATGAATGTTTTGATCAAACAGAGGGCAAAAAATAGCCATAAAAAAGTAAAAATGCGGGGCAACGCGCAGGACAGCTCTCGACGCCGCCCTCTGTGCTGCCTATTATTTATGGCGGTGTCGTTTGGCTTGAAGATCAGAGGAAGAAAAGATGCGAGCAGCGTTTTGGGTAGGGTGTGCCGCTTTATTATTGTCGGCGTGTAGTAGTGAACCTGTTCAGCAGGCGACTGCGGCGCACGTAGCGCCAGGTTTAAAAGCGTCGATGTCCAGTAGTGGAGAAGCAAATTGTGCAATGATCGGCGGTTCGCTTTCTGTTGCCCGTCAACTGGATGGTACGGCGATTGGGATGTGTGCATTACCCAACGGCAAACGCTGTAGCGAACAGTCACTTGCCGCCGGGAGCTGTGGCAGCTATTAATTCATTAAATCCGCCAGCTTATAAGTTAATGTCTGTTTCGCGGTCGCCAGCGTTAACTGGTTCGCGGTCAGATCCACTTGTGCACCTTCTTTCAGCATTTCGCTAATGGTGTTATCGAGTTCATTAAGCTGCGGGTTAGCGCACATCATACGGGTCATTGCCAGCCCTTTGGCTGTCAGTTCACCATTTGACAGTTTGCCTTCACCGCTAAAGCGGTTACACATGCTGCCGGAAATCATCATCTTTTCACCAAAGCTGATTTCTGGCGGGTTTTTATCGCTGGTCACGGGCTTACCGTTTACGCTTTCCAGCACAAAGCGATGATGCTGTAGCTGTTCTGGGGTTACAGCAATTTTGTCATTACTTACACATCCCGCCATCAGCAGGCTTAGCGCAACAAGCGCGGCTACTTTCTTCATTGTGGTTCTCAATTACGGTTTCTGACTGAGGAATATTTTAAGAATAGAGGATGAAAGGTCTTTGGGGATTATCTGAATAAGCTCCCCTGGCGTACAGGGGAGCGGCAAGATTAAACCAGTTCGTTCGGGCAGGTTTCGCCTTTTTCCAGATTGCTTAAGTTTTGCAGGGTAGTTTGGGAAATACTGGTCAGAGCTTCTGCTGTCAGGAATGCCTGGTGCCCGGTAAACAGCACGTTGTGGCAGGCAGACAGACGACGGAATACGTCATCCTGGATTACGTCGTTGGATTTATCTTCAAAGAACAGATCGCGTTCGTTTTCATACACGTCCATACCCAACGAACCAATTTTCTGATTTTTCAGCGCTTCAATTGCCGCCTGAGAATCAATCAATGCACCGCGACTGGTATTGACGATCATCACGCCTTTTTTCATCTGATCGAAGGCGGCTTCGTTCAACAGATGGTAGTTTTCCGGTGTCAGCGGGCAGTGCAGAGAGATAACGTCTGATTCAGAGAACAGGGTTGGCAGATCGACATACTCCACACCGAGTTCCAGCGCTGCCGCACTTGGATACGGATCGAACGCCAGCAGACGCATACCAAAACCTTTGAGAATGCGCAGCATCGCCACACCGATTTTACCAGTACCGATAACGCCTGCCGTTTTGCCATACATGGTAAAGCCGGTCAGACCTTCCAGAGAGAAGTTGGCGTCACGCGTACGCTGATATGCGCGATGGATACGGCGGTTCAGCGTCATCATCATACCGATGGCGTGTTCAGCAACAGCTTCTGGATCATAGGCTGGAACACGGACTACTTTCAGCCCCAGTTCTTTTGCTGCGTCAAGGTCGACGTTATTGAAACCGGCACAGCGCAGGGCGATATATTTAACGCCGTGCTTTTTCAGTTCTTCCAGCACCGGGCGGCTGCCGTCATCGTTTACGAAAATACATACCGCTTCGCAGCCATTGGCCGTTTTAGCGGTTTTTTCCGTCAGCAGAAAGTCAAAAAATTCCAGCTCAAAGCCAAAGGACTCGTTCACCTGTTGCAGGTACTTCTTGTCGTACTGTTTTGTGCTATAAACGGCGAGTTTCATAAGACTTTCTCCAGTGATGTTGAATCACATTTAAGCTACTAAAAATATTTTACAAAATTTCAAATATAATTGAAAGCTATGGCGATATTGAAAAATTCATCAACAACTATGCTTAGTGTAGGCGCAACCTTCAACTGAACGGTTAAACATGCCACAATACCCGTATTGAATGCTTAATTTTTCGCTAAATCAGGATATTAACTACCCATGCTGGGTAAATATAAAGCCGTTCTCGCGCTGTTATTACTGATTATTCTTGTGCCGTTGACGCTGCTGATGACGCTCGGCTTGTGGGTTCCCACGCTGGCGGGCATCTGGCTACCGCTCGGCACACGTATTGCTTTAGATGAAAGCCCACGCATTACGCGTAAAGGTTTAATCATTCCCGATCTCCGTTATCTGGTAGGAGATTGTCAGCTTGCACATATCACCAACGCCAGCCTTTCTCATCCCAGCCGCTGGTTATTGAACGTCGGCACGGTAGAACTTGATTCTGCTTGTCTGGCGAAATTGCCGCAGACGGAGCAATCGCCAGCCGCTCCAAAAACCCTCGCGCAGTGGCAGGCCATGTTGCCTAACACCTGGATCAATATCGATAAACTGATTTTTTCTCCCTGGCAGGAATGGCAGGAATGGCAGGGAAAACTCTCTCTCGCATTAAACTCCGATATCCAGCAACTGCGTTATCAGGGCGAAAAAGTTAAATTTCAAGGCCAGCTGAAAGGGCAACAACTTACAGTCAGCGAACTGGATGTCGTCGCGTTTGAAAATCAGCCGCCAGTTAAACTGGTGGGGGAATTTACTATGCCGCTAGTGCCGGATGGACTTCCTGTAAGTGGTCATGCTACTGCGACGTTAAACTTGCCGCAGGAGCCTTCACTGGTGGATGCCGAGCTGGACTGGCAGGAAAATAGCGGGCAATTGATTGTGCTGGCACGGGATAACGGCGATCCGTTGCTCGATCTGCCGTGGCAAATTACTCGCCAACAATTGACCGTAAGCGATGGTCGCTGGAGCTGGCCGTATGCAGGTTTTCCTTTGAGTGGACGACTGGGTGTCAAAGTCGACAACTGGCAGGCAGGGCTTGAGAACGCTCTGGTCAGCGGACGACTGAGTGTGCTGACCCAGGGGCAAGCGGGTAAGGGCAACGCGGTGCTTAATTTTGGCCCAGGAAAATTAAGTATGGATAACAGCCAGCTGCCTTTGCAGCTGACCGGTGAAGCGAAACAGGCGGACCTCATTTTATATGCCCGTTTACCTGCGCAGCTAAGCGGAAGTCTGACTGACCCAATGCTGGCCTTTGAGCCAGGCGCGTTATTACGTTCGAAGGGAAGAGTCATCGATTCGCTGGACATCGATGAAATCCGCTGGCCTTTAGCGGGTGTAAAAGTCACCCAACGTGGTGTTGACGGACGTTTGCAGGCCATTTTGCAGGCGCATGAAAATGAACTGGGCGATTTCGTGCTGCATATGGATGGACTGGCGGATGATTTTCTCCCTGACGCTGGCCGCTGGCAGTGGCGCTACTGGGGCAAGGGCAGTTTTACCCCAATGCACGCCAGTTGGGATGTCGCAGGAAAAGGTGAGTGGCGTGACAGCACGATTACGCTGACCGATCTCTCCACCGGCTTTGACAAATTGCAATACGGGACAATGACGGTAGAAAAGCCGCGATTGATTCTCGACAAGCCCGTCGTCTGGGTACGTGATGTGCAGAATCCTTCGTTCAGCGGCGCGCTGTCACTGGACGCCGGGCAAACGCTGTTCACGGGTGGCAGTGTGTTACCGCCATCAACCTTAAAATTTAGCGTCGATGGACGCGATCCGACGTATTTCCTCTTTAAAGGCGATTTACATGCTGGTGAGATTGGCCCGGTTCGGGTAAATGGTCGCTGGGACGGTATTCGTCTGCGCGGTAACGCCTGGTGGCCTAAACAATCACTGACCGTATTCCAGCCGCTGGTGCCACCAGACTGGAAGATGAACTTACGCGATGGCGAGCTGTATGCCCAGGTTGCATTTTCTGCTGCGCCTGAACAAGGATTCCGCGCGGGAGGGCACGGTGTGTTGAAAGGCGGTAGTGCCTGGATGCCAGATAATCAGGTTAACGGTGTCGATTTTGTCCTGCCTTTCCGTTTTGCCGATGGAGCCTGGCATCTGGGGACTCGCGGCCCCGTTACGTTGCGAATTGCCGAAGTGATTAATCTGGTGACAGCGAAAAATATTACGGCTGACTTGCAAGGGCGTTATCCGTGGAGTGAAGACGAACCATTGTTGTTGACCGATGTTAGCGTCGATGTGTTAGGCGGTAACGTGCTGATGAAACAATTACGCATGCCGCAACATGACCCGGCGCTGTTGCGGCTGAATAACCTCTCATCCAGCGAACTGGTTAGCGCCGTCAATCCGAAACAATTCGCCATGTCCGGGGCATTTAGTGGGGCATTGCCTTTATGGCTGAACAATGAAAAATGGATAGTTAAAGACGGCTGGCTGGCAAATAGCGGACCAATGACCTTGCGGCTGGATAAAGACACCGCAGATGCGGTGGTGAAAGACAATATGACCGCGGGTTCTGCGATTAACTGGTTGCGCTATATGGAAATTAGCCGTTCATCGACAAAAATTAATTTAGATAATCTCGGTGTGTTAACCATGCAGGCCAATATTACAGGTACCAGTCGCGTCGACGGTAAAAGTGGTACGGTAAACCTTAATTACCATCATGAAGAGAATATTTTTACCCTGTGGCGCAGTTTACGCTTTGGCGATAATCTCCAGGCATGGTTGGAGCAGAACGCGCGTCTGCCGGAAAATGGCTGTCCGCAAGGAAAAGGGTGTGAGGAAAAACAATGAAAATTTTACTGGCTGCGTTGACGTCATCTTTTATGCTGGTTGGCTGTACGCCTCGCATTGAAGTCGCTGCACCTAAGGAACCGATCACTATCAATATGAACGTTAAAATTGAGCATGAGATCATCATTAAGGCAGACAAAGATGTCGAAGATTTACTCAAAACCCGTAGCGATCTTTTCTGAGGGGATGATGAAGAAAACATTACTTCTTTGTGCGTTTCTTGTTGGGCTGGTAAGCAGCAATGTAATGGCATTAACACTGGACGAGGCCAGAACTCAGGGGCGGGTAGGTGAAACATTTAACGGTTATTTGGTTGCGTTGAAAACGGATGCTGAAACAGAGAAATTAGTAACCGAGATTAATGCCGCACGTAAAGTGAGTTATCAACAACTGGCAAAGCAAAATAATGTATCGGTAGATGATATCGCGAAGCTTGCCGGACAAAAGCTTGTAGCTCGGGCCAAACCGGGGGAATATGTGCAGGGAATTAACGGGAAATGGTTGCAAAAATAAGCACTATGCAACAGCGATATTTCAATGATTTAATTTAAAGGCTGTATAGATATTTTATGGGTGTCCTATTTTTCCAATGCCATCATGAATATCATCATCAACCTCAAAATTAAGGGTTTTTATAGTCAACCCAAATATGGACGGCATCGCTCATTTAAGTGAAGTTACGAGGTTTATGGGATTGCTTGTAACACCACATTGTTTTTAGCATCTTGCAAGCCTCATCTTCTGTCAACGCCTGGTAAACCTGTCAGGGGCAGTCAACAACAAACCGCAGTAGATAACCTCCAGATTTTCAGTGGGTTGATTAAATGGAACATGGTTGAAATGTTAATATTTTCACGATGAATGAATTTCCGGAGTGGTCAGTAATATGAATCAGCTACCCAATTTGACGCTGACATTGCTTTTTGTCTGATTATTGTTAGAGGATGTGTAATAATGCAACAAATAGCCTAAGTAATCGAATAATTTGTTTTTTATGTGTCTGCATTGAGGTTTCGAAATACTAATTAAGTTGAATGTTCTGGGGTTGCTAAATAAAATTTCAAGAGTAGACATTAAATCATGACACAGCCTGTGGCTATTTCTTATCTGTTACTCATATTTTATTATTTAAAATGTCATTCATTGAAAAGGATTTCTCATGCAAAAGAAAACGTTATTATCAGCGTGTATCGCTATAGCGTTAAGTGGCCAAAGCTGGGGGGCGGAAATAACAGAAGGCGAGAGTGCAGACAGTATGCGCAGAAGCTCTCAAATGACATGTCAGTCAGAAGGGCACGCCCGACCGTCAACGAAGTTGAAAACAATGCCAGAAAAATGTGCTGTTGTTACAAATAATGGTTTCAGCTCGTTACTGGCATTAGGTGCCACGGCGGTACTGGCAACACTCGCAGTGATTGAATTGTCTCATGACAATGATCATTCTGCTCACTCTTCTTTTCCCCAGCCCATACCGCCAGATGATAATGGCCCTCTACCGCTACCCGTTCCCAGTGATGAAGATTCAGGTATACCTGTAAAGCCAGATAACGGCGGTAATGTTATTCCACCCGACAATAGCGGTGATGATGTTGACCTACCGAGAACAGAACCCGTTGTCTTTGATAACAATGTGACATGGGACAAGGACGCGCAAACCCTGAAGATTCGCGGGGCAACGTTCACCTATATACAGAATGTCGATGGTAGCTACACGCTGTCGGCAAAAGATGGCCGAAAAACCATTGTGACAGAGTGGGAAAACCATGAAGAGACTCATACCGCCATCTTTAGTGGTGTGAGTACCACAGGTGATATGGAATGGCGCTACGATGACGAAGGTAAACTCCACGTCACACAGTTAGCCAGTGTCGTGTCTGATGGAACAACGGGCAGAATAATTACCGTTAATGATGCGATTATCACTGACCAGGGCGGTAACACGGCCCTGAATGGCGGCACGGTGATGATGATTAATGGTAACAACATTGCGCTGACAAACGAGGGTAAAACAGAGGCTGTCGGTGAAGATTCGGTGGTCGGTATCCTGACCGGCGATAATATAACCATCAATAATAACGGTCAGACGGTGGTCGATGCTGGCACGGCGGTTATCGTCAATGGCGATCGTACAATCTTAAATAACACTGGCGACTCCACCGTCAATAACGGCGGAATAGGGGCCGTTATTAGCGGTAATGATGTCAGGACCGATAATAAAGGCCATATGACGGTTGATGGGCAAAATTCAACGGGCAGCAAAATCGTTGGTAATAATGCGACGGTTATACAGGAAGGGGATTTATACGTTAGCAATGCTGCTCGGGGCATTGATGTTGAGGGTTATGGCGCGATCGTCAGCAACAAAGGCAATGTAGCGGTCGTGGATGAAAAATCGCTGGGTGTTTCGCTCAGTGGTGATGCGTCGACGTTCATTAACAGGGGGGATATTTCCGTCAGTAATGGCAGTTCAGAGGTCAATGCGACAGGGATTCTGATTGAGGGTGATCATTCTACCCTTATCAATGTGGGGGACATCATTGCTGATAATTTCAGTACCGGGATTCGCATCATCGGAGATGATGGTCTGATTTCTCTGGCTGGCCGTGTGGATGTAGGGGATTATTCAACCGGTCTGGATGTATTTGGAAATAATAACGCCATGACGCTGGCGACGAATGAGCTTAATGTGACCGGCAGTATTGCTATAGGGGTAAATGTGGCCGGTGATGGCAATGAGGTTGAAATTACCGGTAATATTCTGGTGGATAAAAATCAGGCCGGAGAGCATTCAATAAATGACTTTTTTACCCCTTCTGTTGGCATTCAGGTGCAGGGACACGACAATAATATCGTATTAAATGGCAATCTTACCGTTGTTGCTGACAGTGAAATCACTTCTCGTATCTATAATGAAATGGATGGCAGCCAGGAAAATATTAATGGTCTGGTTGTGTCGGGTGACGGTAATACCGTCGAAATTAATGGTGGTATCCATTTAGCTGGCGAAGAAAATACTCTACAGGATGGCTCCACACCTGCTTTAAAACGTAATGGTTATGGCGATACGCCTGTTATCAAAATCGATGGGTACTCTACTCTGTATCTAAATGGGGATTCAACAATCAGTGGTGTTTTTCCGCTTGGATTAGGCGATATCATTCAACTGAATAACCGAGCCCATTTAGAACTTGGCCGCAACGCCACTTTTATCCTAAAAGATATAAATACATTTGATCATTATAATAGTGACACATCACAGGTTGTACTGGTGAATTCCGGTTCGCAGATGATAAATAATGGTGATGTAGAACTGGGGAATATTGGCTTTGCCAGGGCTACTGGTGAAGAGTCGCTAGCTGTAAATAATAACAATGTAACGATTTCTATCTACGGCGTAGAGGGGAATACATCAGACTCTGCTAGTTCTGCATATTTTAGCGTCTATGGTGGTCGAGTTGTTAATAACAGTGCCATCACCAGTAAGGTACTCGCGCAGGGACGTATTTTCAATAGTCTGAACGCTCAAGGTTTGAGTGACCCTTTAATTTTTAATAATCAAGTCATTAGTCTGACGGGGATGACAGCAGGCAACAATGGCACCGCTTTAAATAATACTGCCGGTGAGATCCAAATGTACGGCCGGGGGAGTGTTGGCATGCTGGCCTCCAATAATTCAACCATTGACAATATGGGTAAGATTTTCATTGACGCATTATGGGTGGATGAAAACGATACTTCCAGTCTGGCGTCCAATATCGCTCATGACAGCGCCAAAGATTATGCTGTCGGGATGGCTGTGGGTACAGACAGTTCTGGTGCCAGCGTTAATTCTACCGCCATTAATCAGCAGGGCGGTGAAATTACAATCTATAATGCCGGTGCCGGTATGGCCGCGATGAAGCCAGGTAACATCATTATTAACAAGGGAACTATAAACCTGGAAGTAAATGAAAATTATGATGATACGCTGGGGCCAAATAAGTTGGTCGGTATGGCTGTCTACAATGGTGCCACTGCGATTAATGATCAGACGGGCATCATCAATATTAATGCTGAAAACGGGCAGGCGTTCTATAACGATGGCAGCGGGACTATCGTTAATTACGGAACCATCTGTACTTTTGGGAAATGCCAGGACAATAACGCCTATAACCCGACTGACGGAGTTGTTTCATTAAGCTGGAGAAATGGTGACATTATTACGGCTGACGGGGAAACGCTTAACCTGTCTTCATATGGCGGTACGACTGATATCACGGCAACCGCCGAAACCCTGGTAACCAACGCGGGTACGGTTACCGGGGGGCCTGTCACCGTGGCTGACTTCGGCCATCTGGTCAATGAAACCACGGGCAGTATTAATGAGGTTGATATCGCAACCGGTGGGGAATACACCAATAAGGGCACGACAAAAACCGTTTCTATGGATGGCGGCGTGTTTACTAACGAAGGTGTAGTGACCGGGCAGGTAGGTACAACCGTTGCGGGTTCTGTTATCAACAACTCCGGCACTATCAACACTGTTGAACAATGGGCCAGTACGTTTTATAACGCCGGGACGGTAACCGCCTGGAAAGGGGCCTCAGCTTCTGCCGTGATGAATAACGAAGCGGATGGAACGGTCAATAAAGTGAATTTTTCTGCCGCAGCCACCTTCAATAACGCAGGAACGGTTCACAGTGGTTCGGTTGATAAAAACTCGACCTTTAATAACCTGGGTGGTGGTGTTGTCGATCTTCTTGAAAACGGACTTTGGGCTGGGCATTTCAACAACTGGGGTACAGTGAATGGGGATGCTGATATCGCTACCGGCGGTAATGGGCATACCTTGTATAACGGTACGACAGGTGTGATTAACGGCCAGGTTACGACGCCAAATAATAACGCCGGTAGCCGGGCAATTAACGATGGCACTATCAATATTGATAAAAATAATACCATCGCCATGAATGCGCACGGCAGCGCAAAAATGGTCAACAATGGCACTATCAATATTGGTAGCGAAGGCACTTCGCATACAGGTATGGTTGGAATGCAATTAGCATCGGACGCGAAAGCGGATGGTGTGGTTGAAAACAACGGTACGATTAATATCTACGCCAATAATTCCTGGGCTTTCAGCAAGCTCGGGAGCAATGGTCACATTGTTAACAACGGCACTGTTTATATTGACGACAGCGTGAATGGTTCCGGATTGATTAAACAATCTGGCACGGCGATAGAGGGCAGTGGCGAAGGGGGAGACGGTACGGAAGTACACTATGTCGACTTTACAGCGCCGGAAGAACCCATCATTACGCCATACGACGGCAGCCATTCTTCTTCTGTTAGCCGCAACGATGGCATGAACAACCTCAACGGTTACGTGGTGGGGACGAACGCCGACGGTAGCGTCGGTAAGCTGATGGTCAATAACGCCAGTATGAATGGCGTGGAGATCAATACCGCTTTTGCGGCGGGAACGGCGGACAAAACCGTCAGCTTTGATGATGTGGTGCAAGGCAGCAACCTGACCGATGCGCAAGCGATCACTTCGACATCTGTTGTCTGGCAGGCGACAGGCAGTACCGACGCCAGCGGCAATGTTGATGTGACCATGAGCAAAAAAGCCTACACCGATGTGGCGACGGATGCCTCAGTGAATGACGTGGCAAAAGCGCTGGATGCGGGTTACACCAACAACGAGCTGTATACCAGTCTGAACGTCGGCACCACTGCAGAGCTGAACAGCGCGCTAAAACAAGTCAGCGGGAGCCAGGCCACCACTGTGTTCCGTGAAGCCCGCGTACTGAGCAACCGCTTCAGTATGCTGGCCGAGGCAGCACCGAAGATGGGCAACGGTCTGGCATTTAACGTGGTGGCGAAAGGCGATCCGCGTGCTGAGCTGGGTAACAATACCGAGTACGACATGCTGGCGCTGCGTAAAACCCTCGACCTGAGCGAAAACCAGACCATGAGCCTGGAGTACGGTATCGCCCTTCTGGACGGCGACGGTGCGCAGAAAGCGGGTGATAACGGCGTCACCGGCGGCTACAGCCAGTTCTTTGGCCTGAAGCATCAGATGTCCTTTGACAACGGTATGAGCTGGAATAACGCGCTGCGTTACGATATCCACCAACTGGACAGCAGCCGTTCGGTAGCTTATGGCGACGTCAGTAAGACGGCGGACACGAATGTGAAACAGCAGTATCTGGAGTTCCGCAGTGAAGGGGCGAAAACCTTTGAACCACGTGCCGGATTGAAAATCACGCCATATGCCGGAGTGAAGCTGCGTCATACGCTCGAAGGCGGTTATCAGGAGCGTAATGCCGGAGACTTTAATCTGAGCATGAACAGCGGCAGCGAAACGGCGGTGGACAGCATCGTTGGGCTGAAGCTGGACTACGCAGCCAAAGACGGCTGGAGTGCGAACGCCGCGCTGGAAGGTGGGCCGAACCTGAGCTACACGAAGAGCCAGCGCACGGCAAGCCTGGCAGGCGCAGGCAGCCAGCACTTTAATGTCGATGATGGGCAGAAGGGCGGCGGCATCAACAGCCTGGCAAGCGTCGGCGTGAAGTACAGCAGCAAAGAAAGTTCGCTGAATCTGGATGCTTACCACTGGAAAGAGGATGGTATCAGCGATAAAGGCGTGATGCTGAACTTCAAGAAAACGTTCTAATTTTTAGTATGTGATGCATAAACCGCAACGCTGATACAGGTTGCGGTTTTTTATTGCCGGATGCGGCGCTTGACGCGTTTTGTTTTGGTGTTTTTCAGGACAATAGAGGAACTCATCCAGTAATCTTGTTTACGCCTTCGCATTATTTAACTCTTTTCGTTTCTATACTGATTTTTCTTAATCCGTTTTATTACAGGGCAGGGTGCGATGAGCAGCAACACATTTACTCTCGGTACAAAATCCGTTAACCGTCTTGGTTATGGCGCGATGCAACTGGCAGGTCCTGGAGTTTTTGGTCCCCCAAGGGATCGCCACGTCGCTATAACCGTGCTGCGCGAGGCGCTGGCATTAGGCGTTAATCACATTGATACCAGTGACTTTTATGGTCCACACGTCACCAATCAGATTATCCGCGAAGCGCTTTATCCTTACTCTGACGACCTGACCATTGTTACTAAAATTGGGGCGCGGCGTGGAGAGGACGCCTCCTGGTTGCCTGCATTTTCTCCGGCAGAGTTGCAAAAAGCGGTACACGATAATCTACGTAATCTCGGACTGGACGTACTGGATGTGGTTAACCTGCGCGTTATGATGGGGGATGGTCATGGCCCAGCGGAAGGATCGATTGAAGCCAGCCTGACCGTGCTGGCAGAGATGCGACAACAAGGCCTGGTAAAACATATTGGCCTGAGCAACGTCACACCGACGCAGGTTGCAGAGGCGCGTAAGATTACCGAAATTGTCTGTGTGCAGAACGAATACAACATTGCTCATCGTGCTGATGACGCAATGATTGATGCTTTGGCTCGTGACGGCATTGCCTACGTGCCGTTCTTCCCGCTCGGGGGCTTTACGCCGCTGCAATCCTCCACGCTTTCCGATGTTGCTGCGAGCCTTAATGCGTCACCAATGCAGGTAGCGCTGGCGTGGCTGTTACAACGTTCACCGAATATTTTGTTGATTCCTGGAACATCTTCTGTTGCGCATTTACGGGAGAATATGGCCTCAGAAAAATTGCATCTTTCTGCGGACGTGTTGTCTACGTTGGACGGTATTTCGCGAGAATAACGAATATACAAAAGGGAAAGATGCATTTCCCTTTTGTTTCTTTTTTAATGGCATGGAGTGCATATGTTTAAGCCCAGGATTTGCAGCTGGATAGGTTTACTTCCCCTGTTTATGCTGAGTCTTCCAGTACAGGCGGACCTTCGATGTGTTGCAAATGCAGTTGATATTGAACCATTTTTTTCTGCGGCTACCGCTGAAGATAAACAACAAGTTGAACAAGCTATCAACAGTAGCGTGAACCTTGTCCCCTTCGGTTTATCTGCATCGGACTGGAAAGTGCATCGTGGCGATTTAGTGGTAGACGGTAATATAGAGAGTAATCAAAAATTGATTGTTCTTGGCAATTTGACAGTCAAAGGTAATATTTCCACTTTATCTCTTTCTAATCCATGGGTTATTCTCGGTAACGTGACGGCAACGAATATGGTTACAGATTCGCCACTGTTAATTACCGGTTCGATAAATGCAAGTGGACTGGTATTTATCGACTCATATTACGATAATCCGTCTACGATTAAGGGGAGTATTAATGCGCGAGGGATATTTATCAATGACATAATTGCACCTGTTGTTGCGTCTTCGACAAATAGTGAATTCATGGTCCGTGCGAGTGACAAAAATGACACTGAAAATGTCAAAAAAGCGCTGATGATAATAAATCCTGATGCATATTATTGGGGTCTAATAAATGATGAAGATGCTCTGAAAGAAATTTTTAAGCGAAGCAATATTCGCATGGCAGGGAATATCTGTAGTCTGATGAAAAAAGAAGCGCTGTTTCGCCCTAAGCCTTCTCCTGAGTTAGTGCAGGAATTGCAAATGCTGGATGAAGGCAACGTTGCTGCATTTGAAGGACGAGATATTGCGACATTTGATCTTGCCATAATGCGAACTCTCCCAAGGATTAAAGGAATTTCAGCTAACCTACGCAAACAACTTATTAATAGCAATGATGGACAAACGATTGAAAGTATGGCGAGATATATGCCTGACAATGAGATTCTGGAGTTGACCGATCAGCAATTGGGTTACCAGCCTGTTGTTCTGGGGTTGCTCGACCGTGAACCGCTCTCTGTCGAAATAATGACGCGAATGAGTCATCTACCTGATGGTGTCGGTCCGTTGAATCTTGCGCTACGTGAAAATCTCCCTCTGGATATCGTCATGACTCTGGCGAAAAGAGATTGGGATATGATCATTCAGGAGCTTTATAAAGATGCGTGGTTATTGCCCGAATCCATTATTGATGGCTATATCCGCAGTGATGATCCCTCTATTCGTCAGGTCGGTGCTGGAGGACAACTCACCTACAATCAGGCAATGCAGTTGGCGAACGATTCATCAAACGATGTTGTCACAAGCTTAGCGTCAAAGCTGGCAGAGATGAAACACCATGGTCAATTGTTGCGGATGACGCCACAAGAGAGTGACAAAGTTGCAGTATATTTATACCAAAAATTCGAGAATGACGATGATCTAATACGTGTGTTATTTTTAGCATTGCCAGATAACTTACAGTTTAATTTTGTTAAAAGGATGGAGAAAAAATCCCCTGCCTACTTTTGCTGTCGGGATATGCAGGAAATTCACTCTGACGCTGCTCTACAACGGTTATTGACACGTTTCAACGATCCTGAGGGGTGGAGTAATCTGGCGAAAAATCAGTATCTGAGCACGTCGATGAAACAAAAAATTTGGCAACGTGCTTTATCGCATCGGAAAAATAATCCCAAAGCAGATTCAGATGCATATGAAACCAGCGCTGATATGATTTTGTCTGAGCTTATCAGCTACGGTGAAGTTGATGACCAGATGCTATTAAATGCCACCTCTCTGATACGTTCGGACGACTGGGACTTTTTAGAGAGTGCATTAATTAGTTGGGATAATTTACCCGCTGTTGTTCTCAAG
This sequence comes from Escherichia sp. MOD1-EC6021, assembly GCF_002965245.1. Taxonomy (NCBI): domain Bacteria; kingdom Pseudomonadati; phylum Pseudomonadota; class Gammaproteobacteria; order Enterobacterales; family Enterobacteriaceae; genus Escherichia; species Escherichia sp. MOD1-EC6021. The sequence continues at coordinate 219,688 of NZ_PTRU01000004.1, forward strand.
GAATTACAGCAAAACACGCCACGCAATGATATTTGGGCGAAGTTTTTTCTGAGGCAGGAAAACAGTTCCCGTGCGCAGGTTAACGAAGCGTTACGTGTTTATTATGCACTCGACCCCGATGCGTTAGCACAACTGGATGTACTGGCAAAACAACCGGATCGTATATGGTGGAGTACACTGGCGAAAAGCAATCTCACATTTTTCAAGTTCGGCGCACTTAGCAACCGCCACACCCCCCCTGCGGCACTGGCGGCAGAAATTGATCCCGAGTGGTGGATTGTGGCGATGAATAATCCCCGCTTTCCAGTTGATGTATTGAAGGCGAGGCTGAAACGTGATCCTTTGCTGGCGTTAGAGCTTGTTAACCCTGAACTGGATTTAGTTCGGCAGCTGGCGCTTAACGGTAAGACGCGCGCAATACGGGAACAAGCGATGAGAAAACTTGATGAGTTGTATTGAATAACAGCGTAATAATTTTTAACCACTTGATCTATTGGGGATAATCATTCCTGACGGTGAGTCCCCAATACCTTGATATATTCTGAATTTTTAATGAAGCGGCGTGTTGCGATATCTCCGTCAGGGGAATTGATACACCATAGCGCAAACCGAATTATCAAGGATTGATAATGACGCTCTACCAGATAAAACCGCTCTTTCAGTCGCTGTTAAGGCCGACGATGTTTTGGCTTAATAAGCACCATGTTACAGCGAATCACATCACTCTTGCTGCACTGGCGCTTTCTCTTCTTACCGGATTGCTGTTGATGTTGGTGGCACGCCCCATCCTCTTTTTGCTATTGCCCATCGTGCTTTTTGTCCGTATGGCACTCAATGCGCTGGATGGCATGATGGCGCGTGAGTGTAATCAGCAAACACGTCTTGGGGCGATTTTGAATGAAACTGGCGATGTTATTTCCGATATTGCGCTTTATTTACCGTTTTTATTTTTACCGGAAAGTAACGCATCACTCGTAATACTCATGTTATTTTGCACCATATTGACTGAGTTTTGCGGTTTACTCGCGCAGACGATTAACGGTATTCGCAGTTATGCCGGTCCATTTGGCAAAAGCGATCGTGCGTTAATATTTGGGTTGTGGGGGCTGGCCGTTGCCATTTATCCACAGTGGATGCAATGGAATAATCTTTTATGGAGCATTGCTTCAATTCTGCTTATCTGGACTGCGATTAATCGTAGTCGGAGCGTGCTTTTTATGAGTGCTGAAAAGTAATGCTGGAAAAATCTCTGGCAATACTTTTCGTGTTGTTAATTTTAGCAACGCTGATAAACCGTTTTCTGGTATGGCGGTTACCAAAGAGAAAAGGGGATGAAGTTACATTACGTATTCGTACCTGGTGGGGCATCGTCATTTGTTTTTCACTGGTCATTTCAGGTCCACACTGGATGACATTGACGTTTTTTGCGCTGATAAGTTTTATGGCATTGAAAGAATATTGTACGCTTATATCCGTTCATTTTCCGCGTTGGTTATATTGGGTTATTCCTCTTAACTATTTGCTTATCGGTTTTAATTGCTTTGAGCTGTTTCTGTTATTCATACCTTTGGCTGGGTTTCTGATATTAGCCACCTGGCAAGTTTTTGTGGGTGACCTCTCCGGTTTTCTGCATACCGTGAGCGCCATTTTTTGGGGCTGGATAATGACCGTTTTCGCCTTGAGTCATGCCGCCTGGTTATTAATGTTGCCAACCATAAATATCCAGGTCGGGGCGTTACTGGTGTTATTTCTTTTGGCATTAACCGAGTCAAACGATATTGCACAGTATTTATGGGGGAAATCCTGCGGCAGAAGAAAAGTGGTCCCTAAAGTCAGCCCGGGAAAAACATTGGAAGGTCTGATGGGCGGCGTAATCACCACCATGATTGCGTCACTGATTATTGGACCGTTGCTGACACCGCTAGATACATTACAGGCATTATTAGCGGGTTTGTTAATTGGTATTAGTGGTTTTTGCGGCGATGTAGTGATGTCAGCCATCAAACGAGATATTGGTGTTAAAGATAGTGGAAAACTATTACCAGGACATGGCGGACTCCTTGACAGGATTGACTCATTAATTTTCACCGCTCCGGTATTTTTTTATTTTATTCGCTACTGCTGTTACTGAAGGAAAATAGAGAAAATGGAAAATTCACGCATCCCTGGGGAATGTTTTTTTACAGCCAGTGATAATACAGCGTTGTTTTATCGGCACTGGCCCGCTTTACAGCCAGGGGTTAAAAAGGTCATCGTCTTATTTCATCGCGGTCATGAACATTCTGGTCGTCTACAACATATCGTTGATGAACTGGCGATGCCAGATACTACTTTTTATGCCTGGGATGCCCGAGGGCATGGACAAACTTCGGGGCCGCGTGGTTATAGCCCATCTCTTGCGCGTTCAGTGCAGGATGTCGATGAATTTGTCCGTTTTGCTGCCAGCGACAGCCAGGTCGGGCTGGAAGAGGTGGTTGTGATCGCGCAAAGCGTCGGCGCAGTGCTGGTTGCCACATGGGTTCATGATTATGCGCCTGCTATTCGCGGGCTGGTGCTGGCTTCTCCGGCCTTTAAGGTTAAATTGTATGTGCCGCTGGCACGTCCTGCGCTGGCGTTATGGCATCGTCTGCGTGGTCTGTTTTTTATTAATTCCTATGTGAAAGGACGCTATTTGACCCACGATTGGGAACGGGTAGCGAGTTTCAATAATGATCCGCTGATCACACGGGCGATTGCCGTCAATATCTTGCTCGATCTCTATAAAACGTCTGAACGTATTGTTAGCGATGCGGCGGCGATTACGCTCCCTACGCAACTACTGATATCGGGCGATGACTATGTGGTACATCGCCAACCGCAGATTGATTTTTATCAGAGATTACGTAGCCCTCTGAAAGAGCTGCATCTGCTGCCGGGCTTTTATCACGACACGTTGGGTGAAGAGAACAGGGCACAGGCATTTGAAAAAATGCAAAGCTTTATTAGTCGCTTATATGCTAACAAGTCGCAAAAATTTGATTATCAGCATGAAGACCGCACAGGACCATCTGCGGATCGATGGCGGCTCCTTTCTGGTGGACCCGTGCCATTATCGCCAGTTGATTTGGCGTATCGCTTTATGCGAAAGGCGATGAAACTGTTCGGGGCGCAATCTGCGGGCCTGCATCTCGGAATGAGCACCGGCTTTGATTCAGGCAGTTCGCTGGATTATGTCTATCAAAATCAACCTCAAGGCAGTAACGCATTCGGGCGTTTTATCGACAAAATCTACCTGAACAGTGTTGGCTGGCGCGGTATTCGCCAGCGCAAAGCCCATTTACAAATGCTGATGAAACAAGCCGTTGCCGATCTCCACGCCAATGGTTTAGCCGTCCGCGTGGTTGACATTGCCGCAGGGCATGGGGGCTATGTACTGGATGCGCTGGCAAACGAGCCTGCCGTAAGCGATATTTTGTTACGTGATTACAGTGAGTTAAATGTTGCACAGGGGCAAGAGATGATTGCCCAAAAGGGAATGTCTGGGCGGGCGCGTTTTGAACAGGGCGATGCGTTTAATACTGCAGAACTCAGCGCGTTAACTCCGCGGCCTACGTTGGCGATTGTCTCTGGCCTGTATGAGCTTTTTCCCGAAAACGAGCAGGTAAAAAACTCCCTCGCTGGTCTTGCCAATGCCATCGAACCGGGTGGCATTCTCATCTACACCGGGCAGCCGTGGCACCCACAACTGGAGCTGATTGCCGGGGTGTTAACCAGTCATAAAGATGGTAAACCGTGGGTAATGCGCGTGCGTTCGCAAGGGGAGATGGATTCGCTCGTGCGTAATGCCGGATTTGATAAATGCACACAACGGATTGATGAGTGGGGCATTTTTACGGTTTCGATGGCGGTGCGTCGTGACCACTGAACGCCGGAGCGTATTGCTACAAGGAGCTGGCTGGTTATTGTTGCTGGCCCCGTTTTTCTTCTTCACATATGGATTTCTTAATCAGTTCACCGCGTTTCAGGATCTTAACAACCATGATATCCCCAGTCAGGTGTTCGGTTGGGAAACGGCGATCCCTTTTCTTCCCTGGACTATTGTTCCTTACTGGAGTCTGGATCTTTTATATGGATTTTCGCTGTTCGTTTGTCGCTCGACATTCGAACAGCGCCGACTGGTCCACCGGCTTATTCTGGCAACGGTAATGGCCTGTTGCGGTTTTTTGCTCTATCCGCTGAAGTTTAGTTTTATCCGCCCTGAAGTGAGTGGGGTGACGGGATGGCTATTTTCGCAACTTGAACTGTTTGATCTGCCTTATAACCAGTCCCCTTCGCTGCATATTATTCTCTGCTGGCTACTTTGGCGTCACTATCGTCAGCATCTGGCTGTGAGGTGGCGTAAAGTCTGTGGCGGATGGTTTTTACTCATCGCTATTTCTACGCTGACGACCTGGCAGCATCATTTTATTGATGTCATCACAGGGCTGGCGGTAGGTATGTTGATTGACTGGATGGTGCCCGTCGACCGTCGCTGGAACTACCAGATACCTGATCAACGTCGAATCAAAATAGCACTGCCTTATGTCGTAGGCGCGTGTTCGTGCATAGTATTGATGACGCTAATGATGATGAATCAGTTACGGTGGTCAGTCTGGTTATGTTGGCCAGTATTATCGCTACTCATTATTGGCCGTGGGTACGGTGGGCTTGGCGCGATAACAACAGGGAAAGATAGTCAGGGGAAACTCCCGCCTGCCGTTTACTGGCTGACGTTGCCCTGGCGCATCGGGATGTGGCTGTCTATGCGTTGGTTTTGCCTTCGCCTGGAGCCAGTGAGCGAAATTACTGCGGGTGTTTATTTAGGGGCGTTTCCACGACATATTCCGGCACAGAATGCAGTTCTGGACGTCACCTTTGAATTCCCTCGCGGACGCGCGACAAAAGATCGACTCTATTTTTGTGTACCGATGTTGGATCTGGTGATTCCGGAAGAGGGGGAGCTCCGACAGGCCGTGGCGATGCTGGAAACATTACGCAAAGAGCAAGGCAGCATTCTGGTCCATTGCGCGTTGGGATTATCGCGCAGTGCGTTGGTTGTGGCCGCATGGCTGTTATGTTACGGACACTGTAAAACCGTTGATGAAGCGATTAACTATATTCGCGTCAGACGCCCGCCGATTGTGCTGACAGAAGAGCACAAAGCGATGCTGAGATTGTGGGAAAACAGGTAAGTGGATTGAGATGTGGACTGAATATCTACAGTCCACATCAAAATAGTGTCCGGTTATGCAGCAACAATACTGTCGATGGCTGCTTTCGCGTCAGACTGCGCTTTCGCTGCCATTTCCGGGCCGTACGCGATCCCTTCGGCGAAGACAAATTTCACATCGGTAATGCCGATAAAGCCCAGGAATGTGGACAGATACGGCGTTACCAGATCCGTTGGGCCATCTTTATGGATCCCACCGCGGCTGGTAATAACGATGGCTTTTTTACCCGTTACCAGACCTTCCGGACCGTTCTCGGTATAGCGGAAAGTAACGCCTGCACGTGCCACCAGGTCAAAATAGTTTTTCAACTGAGTTGAGATGTTGAAGTTATACATCGGTGCCGCAATAACGATAACGTCGTGGGCTTTCAGCTCGGCAATCAGCTCATCGGAAAGCGCCAGAGCTTCCTGCTGACGCGGAGTCAGCGGCGCATCGCTCGGACGCAGTGCACCAACCAGTTCGCCATCCAGTACCGGAATCGGATTTGCAGCCAGGTCACGCACGGTGATTTCATCAGCGGAGTGCTTTTCGCGCCATTGTTCAACAAAATAATCGGACAACTGATTAGACTGAGAGTACCCTGCCAGGATGCTGGATTTAAGAACTAATACCTTGCTCATGGTGTTTCCTTATAGATGTTTGAATGGGCGATGCCCCGTTGCTTGTTGACACTTTATTCACAATCCTGCCACAGAGATAGCGCAATAAATCGAAGCCTATGTTCGAATTTATTGAACAACGCATAGAAAGCCGCGATGTGGTACTCTATATCTATCATTTAAAAGAAAATTAATCAGGCAGCCAACTGCCCACTAACGTTATGACAGAACAACAAAAATTGACCTTTACGGCCTTGCAGCAACGGTTGGATTCGCTGATGCTGCGTGACAGACTGCGTTTTTCCCGCCGTCTGCATGGTGTGAAGAAGGTTAAAAATCCTGATGCACAACAGGCCATTTTCCAGGAGATGGCGAAAGAGATTGACCAGGCGGCAGGGAAAGTCCTGCTGCGTGAAGCAGCACGACCGGAAATCACTTATCCGGACAATTTGCCGGTTAGTCAGAAAAAGCAGGACATTCTCGAAGCAATCCGTGATCACCAGGTGGTGATCGTCGCCGGGGAAACGGGTTCCGGTAAAACGACTCAGTTACCGAAAATCTGTATGGAACTGGGCCGCGGGATTAAAGGGCTGATCGGCCATACCCAGCCGCGTCGTCTGGCGGCACGAACGGTGGCGAACCGTATTGCGGAAGAGCTGCAAACGGAGCCGGGCGGTTGCATCGGGTATAAAGTGCGTTTCAGCGATCACGTCAGTGATAACACGATGGTCAAGCTGATGACCGACGGTATCCTGCTGGCAGAGATCCAGCAAGACCGCCTGCTGATGCAGTACGACACTATCATTATTGACGAAGCGCACGAACGTAGCCTGAATATCGATTTTCTCCTCGGTTATTTGAAAGAGTTACTGCCGCGGCGTCCTGACCTAAAAATCATTATCACTTCCGCGACTATCGACCCGGAACGCTTTTCGCGCCACTTTAATAATGCGCCGATTATCGAAGTCTCCGGTCGTACCTATCCGGTGGAGGTGCGCTATCGCCCGATTGTTGAAGAAGCTGATGACACCGAGCGCGACCAGTTGCAGGCGATTTTTGACGCCGTAGACGAACTGAGTCAGGAAAGCCCTGGCGACATTCTGATTTTTATGAGCGGCGAGCGAGAAATTCGCGATACCGCCGATGCGCTGAACAAGCTGAACTTACGCCATACGGAAATTCTTCCGCTTTATGCACGGCTTTCGAACAGCGAGCAGAACCGCGTCTTCCAGTCGCACAGCGGACGGCGCATTGTGCTGGCGACTAACGTCGCGGAAACCTCGCTGACTGTGCCGGGGATTAAATACGTTATCGACCCAGGTACGGCGCGTATCAGCCGCTACAGCTATCGCACCAAAGTGCAGCGTCTGCCGATTGAGCCCATTTCGCAGGCTTCAGCTAATCAGCGTAAAGGCCGCTGTGGTCGTGTGTCAGAAGGGATCTGCATTCGTCTTTATTCCGAAGACGATTTCCTCTCGCGCCCGGAGTTTACCGATCCGGAGATTCTGCGTACCAACCTGGCCTCGGTTATTTTGCAGATGACCGCGCTGGGGCTGGGCGATATCGCTGCGTTCCCGTTTGTAGAAGCGCCGGATAAACGCAATATCCAGGATGGCGTGCGTCTGCTCGAAGAGCTGGGCGCGATCACCACTGATGAACAGGCCAGCGCCTATAAACTGACGCCGCTCGGTCGCCAGCTCTCGCAACTGCCAGTCGATCCTCGTCTGGCGCGAATGGTGCTGGAAGCGCAGAAACATGGCTGCGTGCGTGAGGCGATGATTATCACTTCCGCGCTCTCTATTCAGGACCCGCGTGAGCGGCCAATGGACAAGCAGCAGGCATCGGACGAAAAACATCGTCGCTTTCACGATAAAGAATCCGACTTCCTGGCGTTTGTAAATCTGTGGAATTATCTCGGCGAGCAGCAAAAGGCGCTCTCTTCAAACGCCTTCCGTCGCCTGTGCCGTACCGATTACCTTAACTATCTGCGCGTGCGCGAATGGCAGGATATCTACACCCAGTTGCGCCAGGTGGTGAAAGAACTTGGCATTCCGGTTAACAGCGAACCGGCGGAGTATCGCGAAATTCACATCGCCTTACTGACAGGTTTGCTTTCGCATATCGGCATGAAAGATGCCGATAAACAGGAATATACCGGCGCACGTAACGCGCGTTTCTCCATCTTCCCCGGTTCTGGTTTATTCAAGAAGCCGCCGAAATGGGCAATGGTGGCGGAACTGGTAGAAACCAGCCGCCTGTGGGGGCGCATTGCGGCACGCATCGATCCAGAATGGGTGGAGCCAGTTGCTCAGCATTTGATTAAACGCTCCTACAGCGAACCGCACTGGGAACGGGCGCAGGGCGCGGTGATGGCAACTGAAAAAGTCACCGTTTACGGGTTGCCGATTGTTGCTGCGCGTAAGGTCAACTACAGCCAGATTGATCCGGCGTTGTGTCGTGAACTTTTTATTCGCCACGCGCTGGTGGAAGGTGACTGGCAGACGCGTCACGCATTCTTCCGTGAAAACCTGAAACTACGGGCAGAAGTGGAAGAACTGGAACACAAATCACGTCGCCGCGATATTCTGGTGGATGACGAAACGTTGTTTGAGTTCTACGACCAGCGCATCAGCCATGATGTGATCTCTGCACGACACTTTGATAGTTGGTGGAAAAAAGTCAGCCGCGAAACACCTGATTTGCTCAACTTTGAAAAGAGCATGTTGATCAAAGAAGGGGCGGAAAAAATCAGCAAGCTGGATTACCCGAACTTCTGGCATCAGGGCAATCTCAAGCTGCGTTTAAGCTATCAGTTTGAGCCGGGGGCGGATGCTGACGGTGTGACCGTGCATATTCCGCTGCCGTTACTTAACCAGGTTGAGGAAAGCGGGTTTGAGTGGCAGATCCCCGGCCTGCGCCGTGAACTGGTGATTGCTCTAATCAAATCGTTGCCGAAACCGGTACGGCGTAATTTTGTGCCCGCGCCAAACTACGCCGAAGCGTTTTTAGGTCGCGTCACGCCGCTGGAACTGCCGTTGCTCGACAGCCTTGAGCGCGAGCTACGGCGGATGACCGGCGTTACCGTTGACCGCGAAGACTGGCACTGGGATCAGGTGCCCGATCACCTGAAAATCACCTTCCGTGTGGTGGATGACAAAAATAAGAAGCTAAAAGAAGGGCGCTCATTACAGGATCTGAAAGACGCCCTGAAAGGCAAAGTGCAGGAAACGCTTTCCGCCGTTGCCGATGATGGTATTGAGCAAAGCGGGTTACATATCTGGAGTTTTGGGCAACTGCCGGAAAGCTACGAACAGAAGCGTGGCAACTACAAAGTGAAGGCGTGGCCAGCGTTGGTGGATGAGCGCGACAGCGTGGCGATCAAACTGTTTGATAACCCGCTGGAGCAAAAGCAGGCAATGTGGAACGGTCTTCGCCGTTTACTGCTGCTGAATATTCCGTCGCCAATCAAATATTTGCATGAGAAGTTGCCAAACAAAGCCAAACTTGGGCTGTACTTTAACCCGTATGGCAAAGTGCTGGAGCTGATAGACGACTGTATCTCCTGCGGTGTGGATCAACTGATCGACGCCAATGGTGGCCCGGTCTGGACGGAAGAAGGCTTTGCTGCGCTTCATGAAAAAGTGCGCGCTGAATTGAACGACACGGTGGTGGATATTGCGAAGCAGGTCGAGCAAATCCTCACAGCGGTGTTCAATATCAACAAACGCCTGAAAGGGCGGGTGGATATGACCATGGCGCTGGGGCTTTCTGACATTAAAGCGCAGATGGGCGGGCTGGTGTATCGCGGTTTTGTCACTGGTAATGGCTTCAAACGCCTGGGCGACACGCTGCGTTATTTGCAGGCGATTGAAAAGCGTCTGGAAAAACTGGAGGTTGACCCGCACCGTGACCGTGCTCAGATGCTGAAAGTTGAAAACGTCCAGCAGGCGTGGCAGCAATGGATCAACAAACTGCCGCCAGCACGTCGTGAAGATGAAGACGTAAAAGAGATCCGCTGGATGATAGAAGAGCTGCGCGTCAGCTACTTCGCTCAACAACTTGGTACGCCTTATCCGATTTCGGATAAGCGTATTTTACAGGCGATGGAGCAGATTAGCGGTTAATCCTGCTATTTGCCTGATAAATCTAAAACCCGGTAAGCATTTAGCGCCGGGTTTTTTCTTTATGAATTCTGAAAAATAGCAAGGGCGGTACTCCTTACGTCGCGTGGGGAGTAGGCTTGTGGCGTACGCAGTCATTTTTGAATTATCGATAACACATTCTTTACTGCGGCACTCAATGTTATTGATCAAATTTATTTTTCACCGGGGCAAAAATGGACTTAAATTCTGAAGAATACAAAAAATTTAGTCATACATTTAAAGATACAGAAGAAGAAATTATCGTTCTTCTTAGTGATACTGGCGGTGGCGCGGGTAAGAGTAACGGTGATAATTACTGGACAGCGGTTGAACACTTACTCGCCTGGAAGAGTCTGACTACGGGAGAAATTCACGTTGGAGATGGACGACTCAACTGGTTGATAACAGAAGAAAATGAGAAAACTCAAGGCTGTGCGTGGCCGTTTAATATGCAGTCTGGTGGTATATATCGCCTGAGAGTACGAGATTTGATTGACAGGACCGTGCCGGAAGGAAAGTTAGCCGAGTTTTATAATCGGTTTTATGTTCTTGAGGTTCTTGAAAGTCATGTTCAGTGTGAGGAACTGCTCAATATTCAGAAAGAATATCGCAAACCAGTTGTTGTTGAAGATCAGCAATTGGGGACTTTCGTGCTTAATAAAGACTACTCCTGTTTTAGCGGGGAAGTGAAATGGAATGATCAGAATATTTCTGTATCTATGGAAGTAGATAAGAATGATAGATATACCTGGCAACAGGCTTTTGAAAATCTGCGATTTTTATGTAGTCATATGCAACAAAAAGATCAGGAGTTCCGCCAATATGCTGCAGAACAATTAACTGAATTGGCCAATGACTGGCTTCAAGATGAAGAAGATGAAGAAATTACAGAAGATATGTTTGTTAGCAGAATAAATCTTGTTGAGTTGGCTATGGATTATAATGGAGATTATTCATTATATTATAACGATGATGATATGTTCTGGGGTCACATTATTGATATTGTGGGTAGTATTGAAACAGGGCCGACGAGTGCGAGTATAGCGGGTTAATTTATTGCCAGGCATTTTATCAATGGGTATGTATACTCTGGCTACTACGAGTTACTGGACTAAATGCGAGTGATGTTTTGTCCTGTAACTCATAATATTAAAATTAACGAGGTAAAGTGCTTATAACACATCTGGTTGATGAGGATGATACACTGGATACCAAATGTTTCCTTGATTGAGAAATATAAGAATGAATATTATATAAATATCACACCAGATTATCTGTCATTTAAAAATGATAGAACATTATGTTATTGATGTTTTATCAACAGTTTCTCCGCAAATACAGTATGACTAAAACCAGTGTCTGGTTCGCGATGGCGCGATAGAAAAAGCATCATCTTCCTTTCAGAGTGCTCCGCTTCTCATTATTATCTCACGCAGTATTCTTAAGGGAACGATAAGGAGGAACCATGAACATTACCCCGTTTCCGACGCTTTCGCCGGCAACCATAGATGCCATAAATGTTATCGGTCAGTGGCTGGCGCAGGATGATTTCTCCGGTGAGGTGCCGTATCAGGCCGATTGCGTGATCCTTGCAGGCAATGCGGTTATGCCGACTATCGATGCGGCATGTAAGATTGCCCGCGATCAGCAAATTCCTCTACTGATTAGTGGTGGTATCGGTCACTCGACAACTTTTTTGTATAGCGCCATCGCACAACATCCGCACTACAACACTATCAGCACCACTGGCAGAGCAGAAGCTACCATCCTGGCGGATATCGCTCATCAGTTCTGGCACATTCCGCATGAAAAAATCTGGATTGAAGACCAGTCAACAAACTGCGGTGAAAACGCACGCTTTAGCATCGCGCTATTGAATCAGGCCGTAGAAAGAGTTCATACGGCTATCGTTGTTCAGGACCCCACCATGCAGCGGCGCACGATGGCGACGTTCCGCCGTATGACCGGGGACAATCCCGATGCACCACGCTGGTTGAGTTATCCCGGATTCGTTCCTCAGTTGGGAAATAACGAAGACAGTGTAATCTTTATTAACCAGTTAGAAGGATTATGGCCGGTTGAGCGTTATCTATCACTGCTTACCGGTGAGATGCCACGTTTACGCGATGATAGTGATGGCTATGGTCCCAGTGGGCGAGATTTTATCGTTCACGTTGATTTTCCTGCAGAAGTCACCCAGGCATGGCAAACGCTGAAACACGATGCCGTGCTTATCGAGGCGATGGAAAGTCGCTCGTTACGTTAAAAATTGCCCGTTTGTTAACCATTTGTTTGCAAACGGGCATGACTCCTGACGTTTATTTCTGCCTTTTATTCCTTTTACACTTGTTTTTATGAAGCCCTTCACAGAATTGTCCTTTCACGATGCCGTCTCTATGATGATTGATGTTAATTAACAATGCATTTACTAAAAACAAACATATAAATCACAGGAGTCTCCCATGTCAGTACCCGTTCAACATCCTATGTATATAGATGGACAGTTTGTTATCTGGCGTGGAGACGCATGGATTGATGTGGTTAACCCCGCAACAGAGGCGGTGATTTCCCGCATTCCCGATGGTCAGGCTGAAGATGCTCGCAAAGCAATCGACGCCGCAGAGCGCGCGCAGCCAGAATGGGAAGCATTGCCTGCCATTGAACGCGCCAGTTGGTTGCGCAAAATCGCCGCCGGGATCCGCGAACGCGCCAGTGAAATCAGTGCGCTGATTGTTGAAGAAGGGGGCAAGATCCAGCAGCTGGCCGAAGTTGAGGTGGCATTTACTGCGGATTATATCGATTACATGGCAGAGTGGGCGCGGCGTTACGAAGGTGAGATTATTCAAAGCGATCGTCCAGGAGAAAATATTCTTCTGTTTAAACGTGCACTTGGCGTGACTACCGGCATTCTGCCGTGGAACTTCCCGTTCTTCCTCATTGCCCGCAAAATGGCTCCCGCTCTTTTGACCGGTAATACCATCGTCATTAAACCCAGTGAATTTACGCCAAACAATGCGATTGCTTTTGCCAAAATTGTCGATGAAATAGGCCTTCCACGCGGTGTGTTTAACCTTGTGCTGGGGCGTGGTGAAACCGTTGGGCAAGAACTGGCGGGTAACCCAAAGGTCGCAATGGTCAGTATGACAGGCAGCGTCTCTGCAGGTGAAAAGATCATGGCGACTGCAGCAAAAAATATCACAAAAGTGTGTCTGGAATTGGGTGGTAAAGCACCAGCTATCGTAATGGACGATGCCGATCTTGAACTGGCAGTCAAAGCCATCGTTGATTCACGCGTCATTAATAGTGGGCAAGTGTGTAACTGTGCAGAACGTGTTTATGTACAGAAAGGCATTTATGATCAGTTCGTCAATCGGCTGGGTGAAGCGATGCAGGCGGTTCAATTTGGTAACCCCGCTGAACGCAACGACATTGCGATGGGGCCGTTGATTAACGCCGCGGCGTTGGAAAGGGTCGAGCAAAAAGTGGCGCGCGCAGTCGAAGAGGGGGCGAGAGTGGCGTTGGGGGGCAAGGCAGTAGAGGGGAAAGGATATTATTATCCGCCGACATTGCTACTGGATGTTCGTCAGGAAATGTCGATTATGCACGAGGAAACCTTTGGCCCGGTGCTGCCAGTGGTCGCATTTGACACGCTGGAAGAGGCTATCGCAATGGCTAATGACAGTGATTACGGCCTGACCTCATCACTCTATACCCAAAACCTGAACGTCGCGATGAAAGCTATTAAAGGGCTGAAGTTTGGTGAAACTTACATCAACCGTGAAAACTTCGAAGCTATGCAAGGATTCCACGCCGGATGGCGTAAATCCGGTATTGGCGGCGCAGATGGTAAACATGGCTTGCATGAATACCTGCAGACCCAGGTGGTTTATTTACAGTCGTAATGAGTGAAAGAGGCGGAGGCTTTTCCCTCCGCCTTTGCTCGTCAGAGTTTAGCGAATTTTTCGAGGGTGCGAATAAGCTGCGTGACGAAGCCATATTCGTTATCGTACCAGGCGACCGTTTTCACCAGTTGTAAATCGCCCACGGCGGTAATTTCCGTTTGCGTGGCATCAAACACCGAACCGAAATGGCTGCCAATGATATCGGAAGAAACTATTTCTTCATCGGTATAACCAAATGACTCGTTATTATTTGTCGCCTTTTTAAGCGCGTTGTTCACCTCTTCGGCAGTCACTTTTTTTCCGAGAATGGAAACCAGCTCAGTGACCGAACCTGTTTTCACGGGTACGCGTTGCGCATGACCTTTCAGTTTGCCGCTCAGTTCTGGGATCACCAGACCAATGGCTTTTGCCGCGCCTGTAGTGTGGGGAATGATATTTTCTGCCGCTGCACGTGAAGCGCGTAGATCTTTACCTCGCGGGCCATCCACCAGTGACTGGGTGCCAGTATAGGCATGAATGGTCGTCATCGTGCCGACTTCTATTCCGAAACTGTCGTGCAAGGCTTTGGCCATCGGTGCAAGACAGTTAGTGGTGCATGACGCCACGGAAACAATGGTGTCGTTGCCATCCAGAGTGTCGTCATTGACGTTATAAACGATGGTTTTCATTTCACCGGCAGGGGCGGAAATCAACACCTTCTTCGCGCCAGCATCAAGATGCGCCTGCGATTTCTCGGCGGAGGTATAAAAGCCAGTACATTCGACAATGATTTCTGCGCCTTTCGCTTTCCACGGAATATTTTTAGCCTCTTTTTCGGCGTAAACCGCGATACTTTTCCCATCAACGATAAGTGAATCTTCCGTATAATCAACGCTCCAGGGGAACGGTCCGTAGTTTGAATCATGTTTCAGCAGGTAGGCGAGAATTTTTGGGGAAGTGAGATCATTAATAGCGACAACGTCTATGTTGCTTTTGACTTCAAGTAATCGACGCAACACCAGTCGACCGATACGACCAAAACCATTAATACCAACTTTACTCATGGTCTTCTCCTGTCAGGAACGTTCGGATGAAAATTGATCCTTTCCAGGCTTAGACCAGGATGGCGGGATGGGCAATCTACATTCTTGCAGCGAAACGTAACGTACTGAAAACGGGTGAACAATATTTAATGAAATTTTAAGAAAAGCCCGTTATGTTAACGGCAAATTATGTTAAAGCAGGAAATGTTATGGGAAATAAATACTCAAGGTTACAAATCAGCATTCACTGGCTGGTCTTTTTGCTGGTTATCGTAGCGTATTGCGCAATGGAGTTTCGTGGTTTCTTCCCACGTAGCGATCGGCCGCTCATCAACATGATTCATGTTTCCTGTGGCATCTCAATTCTCGTGCTGATGGTTGTTCGTCTTTTGTTAAGGCTTAAATACTCAACTCCGCCGATTGTACCTAAACCAAAACCGATGATGACGGGACTGGCACATTTGGGACATTTGGTGATCTATCTCCTGTTTATTGCGCTGCCAGTGATTGGTTTGGTGATGATGTATAACCGGGGCAACCCGTGGTTTGCGTTTGGTATGACAATGCCTTATGCAGCAGAGGCCAATTTCGAACGGGTTGATAGCTTAAAGTGGTGGCATGAGACGCTGGCGAATCTGGGATATTTTGTCATCGGGTTGCACGCTGCGGCTGCACTGGCACACCACTATTTCTGGAAGGACAACACACTTCTACGCATGATGCCGCGTAAACGTTCCTGAAGGATATTTAAAGAAAACGCCTGTACTAAAACCGACCCGTGGTACAGGCGAAGAATACGGGCCTACATCGGAAGCGCCTATTATATTTATTTGTATGACAAATAAAACCATAATCCTTGTCCATATGTCCATCTGGCTTATCTTTAATCAATTCACCCGATCTTTGATCTCATCAACGGTATCAAAATAAACCAGCGTATAACGTTCAAATCGAACATAAGATTCGATAAATCATGGAGGTTATATGAAAAAATTGGCACTTATCTTGGTTATGGGAGCGCTTGTTTCCTTTTATGCCGATGCCGGGCGCAAACCCTGTTCTGGTTCGAAAGGGGGGATCTCACACTGTACGGCAGGCGGCAAATTTGTCTGTAATGATGGTTCTATTAGTGCATCGAAAAAAACATGCACTAACTGAAGTGTAAAAGGGGTGCCATGAGAAACTGAATCCGCTAGTCAGATGCGCGGGGAAAATCCCCGCGCTTGCCCTTACCTGGACGTGCAGGCCATGAGCGCCGCCACCTCCTTATCACCGTCCCGGAACCGCAGTTCGTAGAGCGTTTGTCGGGTCAGGAGTGTGAATGTCAGAATCGTAATACAGATAATGAGCAGACACACCACCAGAGGGTTGTGCTTCATAGCCTTTCTCCTTGCCGGATGGCGGGTAAGAGGCTAACATCTGAATTGCTAGGTTCATTCGTTGGCCTCGGTTGATAGAAATATCGGTCGGGGCCTTCGTCTTTCTGATTCCCGGTTAGCCTGAAAACAGAAAGTCTCAGGCACCCGTGAGCATCCTATGTGGTTTCCTTAGGGACGAAAATAATCACCTGACGAAATTGCGTGCTGTTTTCCAGAATTTTTCGTCATTCGGGTTAGCCAGTTTAACCATTCCTCACTTTCTTCAATCCAATGGCATTAATCTTCTCTGCAATAATTGTTGTAAAAATGTGACGCAAAGAGGTTTTTAGTCGTAAGTAATTACCGTCAAATGCCGATGACTTTCTATCAGGAGTAAACCTGGAAGAGAGACAACGGTAATGAATACAACTCCCTCACAGCGATTAGGTTTTTTGCATCACATCAGGCTGGTTCCGTTATTTGCCTGCATTCTTGGCGGTATCTTACTTCTGTTTGCCTTGAGTTCAGCCCTGGCTGGCTATTTCCTCTGGCAGGCCGATCGCGATCAGCGTGATGTGACTGCGGAGATTGAGATTCGGACCGGGTTAGCGAACAGCTCAGATTTTTTGCGTTCGGCCCGGATCAATATGATTCAGGCCGGGGCGGCGAGTCGTATTGCGGAAATGGAAGCAATGAAGCGAAATATTGCGCAAGCCGAATCGGAGATTAAACAGTCGCAGCAAGGGTATCGTGCTTATCAGAATCGGCCGGTGAAAACACCTGCTGATGAAGCCCTCGACACTGAATTAAATCAACGCTTTCAGGCTTATATCACGGGTATGCAACCTATGTTGAAATATGCCAAAAATGGCATGTTTGAAGCGATTATCAATCATGAAAGTGAGCAGAACCGACCGCTGGATAATGCTTATACCGATATTTTGAGCAAAGCCGTTAAGATACGTAGCACCAGAGCCAACCAACTGGCGGAACAGGCCCATCAGCGTACCCGCCTGGGTGTGATGTTTATGATTGGCGCGTTTGTGCTTGCCGTGGTCATGACGCTGATAACATTTATGGTGCTACGTCGGATCGTCATTCGTCCACTGCAACATGCCGCACAACGGATTGAAAAAATTGCCAGTGGCGATCTGACGATGAATGATGAACCGGCGGGTCGTAATGAAATCGGTCGCTTAAGTCATCATTTACAGCAAATGCAGCATTCACTGGGGATGACAGTCGGGACTGTTCGACAGGGCGCGGAAGAGATTTATCGTGGCACCAGCGAAATTTCCGCTGGCAATGCGGACCTTTCATCTCGCACCGAAGAACAAGCGGCGGCAATCGAACAAACTGCCGCTAGCATGGAGCAACTCACTGCGACGGTGAAACAGAATGCGGATAACGCGCATCATGCCAGCAAACTGGCGCAAGAGGCCTCCATTAAAGCCAGCGATGGCGGGGAGACGGTTTCCGGTGTAGTAAAAACGATGGGCGCTATCTCCACGAGTTCGAAGAAAATTTCCGAGATCACTGCCGTCATCAACAGCATTGCTTTCCAGACAAATATTCTGGCGCTGAATGCTGCCGTTGAAGCCGCGCGAGCGGGTGAGCAAGGACGTGGATTTGCCGTTGTCGCCAGCGAAGTACGGACACTCGCAAGTCGCAGCGCCCAGGCGGCGAAAGAGATTGAAGGCTTGATCAGTGAATCAGTCAGGTTAATTGACCTGGGGTCGGTTGAAGTGGCAACGGCAGGGAAAACCATGAGCACGATTGTTGATGCCGTCGCGAGTGTCACACATATCATGCAGGAGATTGCCGCCGCCTCGGATGAACAAAGTAGAGGCATAACGCAGGTGAGCCAGGCGATTTCCGAAATGGATAAGGTGACGCAACAGAATGCTTCTCTGGTAGAAGAAGCTTCTGCGGCGGCGCTATCCCTTGAAGAACAGGCTGCACGATTAACTGAGGCGGTAGACGTTTTCCGCCTGAACAAACATTCTGTGTTGGCAGAATCACGCGGAGCTGGTGAGTCTGTTAGTTTCGCAACAGCGTGAAAATATCAAAGAAGGGATCGAAAGATCCCTTACTTTTCAGAACGGCATTGATTTTCGAATAGCGTTAATCATCAACTGGCAACCAGAAGAGAACGTCGCATCTACGCGGGTCAGTATTCCAATCGGTTCGCCTGCACCATGACCCGGAACAGGCAGGGCCACCAGCGTGGCATGACGCAGGTCGTCTTTTACAGCGCCAGAAGGGACAAACCACACGTAGTCGTATTCAACCGTAAGTTGACGAGATAGCGAAGCAGACAGTGTTTCGATACAGCCCGAAGGAATTTTACAGCCCTGGCTCTGCACTAATGCATCTGAATGCTGGCGTGGCGCAGTGCCTTCTGGTGATACAACAACCGGCCATTCCAGCACCCGGCTTAGCGTTACGTTCTCCTGAAGTAGCGGGTGATTAGGGCGGACGACCAGCTTCAGCGATTCAAGAAACAGCAGTTCATAATTAAGCCCGGTCATCAGTTCAGGATCTGACATCCGACCAATGCCGATATCGATTTCGCCAGTCTTCAAACCCGCCAGAATCATAGGGTTACTCATTGTCGCAACTTGCAAGGTCGTCTCTTTTTGTTGCTGATGAAACTGACCTATAACCGAAGGTAATATTCCCAGCGCCGCGGTAGGTAATGCACCTACCCTGACGACATCATTGTTAAGACCTTCTTTACGATGAAGCGACTGTCCGGCAGTGTTAATAGCGTCAAGAACTCTGACTGCATGTGTTAAAAATTGTTCGCCGGGTAAGGTAAGTTGCGCCCCCTGACGACCACGCTCAAACAAGCGAGCGCCCGTCAGCTGCTCCAGTTCATTCAATGTTTTAGAGAGCGCAGGTTGACTCAAATTAAGGGTTTCAGCCGCGCGCCCCAAAGTTCCTTGTTGTGCGACAGCTACGAATGTATGAAGGTGGCGCAAACGGATGCGCTGACTAAACAGACTATTTTTTTCCATAAGCGATGTTAAAAACGAAGCAGTGTCGCTGACAAGTGAAGTTGTTTGATTATGATAACTTAGTTGCAAAATATTATTAACAAATAAAGCAATTGTGTTACAGCGAAATGGATAATATTGATGTTTTCGCGGCGAGATCACAGTTTGCAAATTCTTCCCGCCAGAGTGAATGCGGTTACCTACACTCCAGTTTACTGACCACTGGAGGCAGACATTATGGCGAACAGCATCACGGCGGATGAGATTCGGGAACAGTTTTCGCAGGCAATGTCAGCCATGTACCAGCAAGAAGTTCCGCAGTACGGCACGCTGCTGGAACTGGTAGCTGATGTGAATCTGGCTGTGCTGGAAAACAATCCTCAACTGCACGAAAAAATGGTAAATGCAGACGAGCTGGCGCGACTGAATGTTGAACGTCATGGGGCAATTCGCGTTGGGACTGCACAAGAGCTTGCTACTCTTCGGCGGATGTTTGCCATTATGGGGATGTACCCGGTGAGCTATTACGATCTCTCGCAGGCGGGCGTGCCGGTACATTCCACAGCATTTCGGCCCATTGATGATGCTTCTCTGGCGCGTAATCCCTTCCGCGTTTTTACCTCATTACTCCGTCTTGAGCTTATCGAGAACGAATTTTTGCGCCAGAAAGCGGCGGAGATTCTGCGTCAGCGCGATATCTTCACCCCACGTTGTCGACAACTGTTAGAGGAGTATGAGCAGCGGGGCGGTTTTAACGAAACACAGGCACAGGAGTTTGTGCAGGAAGCCCTGGAAACGTTTCGCTGGCACCAGTCAGCAACGGTTGATGAAGAAACCTATCGTGCGTTGCACAACGAACATCGGCTGATTGCTGATGTGGTCTGTTTTCCTGGGTGCCATATCAACCACCTGACGCCACGTACGCTGGATATTGACCGTGTGCAGTCGATGATGCCTGAATGCGGAATTGAACCCAAAATTCTGATCGAAGGGCCGCCGCGCCGCGAGGTACCGATTTTACTACGCCAGACCAGCTTTAAAGCACTGGAAGAGAAGGTGTTGTTTGCGGGGCAGAAACAGGGCACGCATACCGCGCGCTTTGGTGAAATAGAGCAGCGTGGCGTGGCATTAACGCCGAAAGGACGACAAATGTATGATGATCTTCTGCGGAACGCTGGAACCGGGCAGGATAATCTCACTCATCAAATGCATTTACAGGAAACCTTCCGCACTTTTCCTGACAGTGAGTTTTTAATGCGTCAGCAAGGGTTGGCATGGTTCCGATATCGTTTGACGCCTTCAGGTGAGGCGCATCGTCAGGCGATTCATCCCGGAGACGATCCACAACCCTTAATTGAACGTGGTTGGGTAGTGGCACAACCCATTACTTATGAAGATTTTTTGCCTGTTAGCGCTGCGGGGATCTTCCAGTCAAATCTGGGTAATGAAACGCAGGCACGCAGTCACGGTAATGCCAGCCGCGAAGCTTTCGAACATGCGTTGGGATGCCCAGTTTTTGATGAGTTCCAGCTTTATCAGGAAGCGGAAGAACGCAGTAAACGCCGCTGTGGTTTGCTTTAAATTTTGACTATCTGCCTTTGCAAAAATTTGCCTGATTTTACAAACGAATCAGGCTCATCCCATCGACATAAAAAAATTGCCGATTAATGCATATTCTCTGAGTTCAACAATTGGATTATTAATAAATATTGTCTAGAGTGAGCGGTCATAAATAAGCACTTTCTTGCCGCTGAAAACGACCAGCGCGGGACCATTCACAACACCAGAAGGACTCACTTTCAGGTATGGATCGTAGACGATTTATTAAAGGTTCAATGGCTATGGCCGCCGTGTGCGGTACCAGCGGCATTGCTTCTCTTTTTTCTCAGGCGGCATTCGCGGCAGATTCTGATATTGCCGACGGGCAAACCCAGCGTTTTGACTTCTCCATTCTACAGTCAATGGCGCACGACTTAGCGCAAACCGCGTGGCGTGGTGCGCCGCGTCCGTTACCTGACACTCTGGCGACAATGACGCCGCAGGCTTATAACAGTATTCAATACGACGCCGAAAAATCGCTCTGGCATAACGTTGAGAACCGTCAACTGGACGCTCAGTTCTTCCATATGGGAATGGGATTCCGTCGCCGCGTTCGTATGTTTTCTGTTGATCCCGCAACACATCTGGCGCGTGAAATTCACTTTCGCCCGGAGTTGTTCAAATACAACGATGCGGGTGTTGATACCAAACAATTAGAAGGGCAAAGCGATCTCGGTTTTGCCGGTTTTCGCGTGTTTAAAGCCCCCGAACTGGCGCGCCGTGATGTCGTATCATTCCTCGGTGCGAGTTATTTCCGCGCGGTTGATGATACATATCAATACGGTTTGTCGGCTCGCGGCCTGGCGATCGACACTTACACCGACAGTAAAGAAGAGTTCCCCGACTTTACCGCCTTCTGGTTTGATACGGTAAAACCGGGGGCAACCACCTTTACCGTTTATGCGTTGCTCGATAGCGCCAGCATTACTGGTGCCTATAAGTTCACTATCCATTGCGAGAAAAGTCAGGTGATTATGGATGTGGAAAATCACCTGTATGCGCGCAAAGACATTAAACAGCTGGGCATTGCGCCGATGACCAGTATGTTCAGCTGCGGTACTAATGAACGTCGGATGTGCGACACCATTCATCCGCAAATCCATGACTCTGATCGTTTGTCCATGTGGCGGGGCAACGGCGAGTGGATTTGTCGTCCGCTGAACAATCCGCAAAAATTGCAGTTCAATGCTTACACCGACAACAACCCGAAAGGGTTTGGTTTATTGCAACTGGATCGTGATTTCTCCCATTATCAGGACATTATGGGCTGGTATAACAAACGCCCAAGTCTGTGGGTGGAGCCGCGTAACAAGTGGGGTAAGGGCACCATCGGCCTGATGGAAATCCCAACAACGGGCGAAACGCTGGATAACATTGTCTGCTTCTGGCAGCCAGAAAAAGCTGTAAAAGCGGGTGATGAGTTTGCATTCCAGTATCGTCTGTACTGGAGTGCGCAACCGCCTGTTCATTGCCCATTAGCGCGCGTTATGGCAACGCGTACCGGCATGGGCGGTTTCCCGGAAGGTTGGGCGCCTGGTGAACACTATCCCGAAAAATGGGCGCGTCGTTTTGCCGTCGATTTCGTTGGTGGTGATCTGAAAGCTGCCGCACCAAAAGGCATTGAGCCGGTGATTACGCTTTCCAGTGGGGAAGCGAAGCAAATCGAAATTCTCTATATTGAACCCATTGATGGTTATCGTATTCAGTTTGACTGGTATCCGACTTCGGACTCCACTGATCCGGTCGATATGCGGATGTATCTGCGTTGTCAGGGCGACGCTATCAGTGAAACATGGCTGTATCAGTATTTCCCGCCAGCGCCGGATAAACGTCAGTATGTTGACGACCGCGTGATGAGTTAATCGTTTTTTCTTCGGCACCTTCTTCGGGAGGTGTCGTCTGGTTAAACACGATCCCGCTCGCATTTTTCCCTAAGTTAAATGAGTAATCTGATGGTGTGTATTTCAGATACACCTTGTCAGCCACTAACAGGGAGTGCGTATGTTTCCAGAATACCGAGATTTAATATCCCGTCTGAAAAACGAAAATCCTCGCTTTATGTCCTTGTTCGATAAACACAATAAACTTGATCATGAAATTGCCAGAAAGGAAGGTTCCGACGGTCGAGGGTACAATGCGGAAGTGGTCCGCATGAAAAAACAAAAGCTACAGTTAAAAGATGAGATGCTCAAAATCCTGCAGCAGGAGAGCGTCAAAGAGGTGTAAACTTTCCTAAGCCGCCAGCCAGGCGGCTTTTTTAACAACTGCATGGATTGACTGGAGATAAGATGGCTGAAACGATAAAAGTAAGTGAATCACTTGAATTACATGCTGTTGCAGAAAGTCATGTCACACCTCTTTATCAGTTAATCTGTAAAAATAGAACCTGGTTACAGCAGTCGCTAAACTGGCCGCAGTTTGTTCAAAGTGAAGAGGACACGCGAAAAACGGTGCAGGGCAATGTAATGTTGCATCAACGCGGCTATGCCAAAATGTTCATGATTTTCAAAGAAGATGAACTTATCGGCGTTATCTCGTTTAATCGTATTGAACCACTGAATAAAACCGCTGAAATCGGCTACTGGCTGGACGAATCTCATCAGGGGCAGGGGATCATTTCTCAGGCGCTGCAGGCATTGATTCATCATTACGCTCAGTCTGGTGAACTTAGACGCTTCGTGATCAAATGTCGGGTGGATAATGCGCAAAGCAACCAGGTCGCTTTGCGCAATGGTTTTATCCTTGAAGGTTGCCTGAAACAGGCTGAGTTTCTGAATGATGCCTATGATGATGTGAACTTATACGCGCGTATTATCGATTCACAATAACCCTGCCAGCGGCGTTCGCGTAATGCGCTCTTCGCCGTTAATGACTTTTGGACCACGGACATGAACCGTGTCGCCATCAAAGGCTTCAACGACGGCGTGGTCGGTCAACTCCACATGGTTTTCAATTATCACCGCACCTGTAATACGGCTCTCACCTTGTATTACAACGTGCTCGTCGAGCAGAATCGGTCCGCCACGTACCACTGCCTTTCCGCCAATCAAGACATGATGTTTTAACACACAATTACCTTCCACAATGGCATATTCCGCTACCTGCGAACTGTAATGAATCGTCGGAATGGCATCTTCTTCTATGCCAGCTTTCACCTGCGCGTGACCGTAGACTTTAGCGCAATCGCATAGCCAGACGTTGTTCTCTTCATTACCTTCAATACTGGCAAAATCAAAAATTTCGGCGCGATGTTCAATAAAAGCATACCGGACGACGGCATCGCCATAAATTTGTGCCTGGTGGACAATACGCGAGGCGCTAACCCTTGCGCGATCATAAATTTGTAGCAGGAGTTGATGGTTGGAGGTTAAGCCTTGCGCGGCGACGATCATAGAATGTTGATCAATTAAGGCGTGACCAAATATTCTACATTGACCGCAAACTAATGAGTCACGAATGGTGACACTGTCACTTATATATGCGCCCTGACTGACTTCACTATTATCGATCCAGACGTTATCCGTTGCGTAAACCTCTCCCCAAAGGACGCTGGTGCCGGTGATACGCGTATTACCGGAAATCACCGTTCCGCCGAACGCAATAGCATTCTGATCGTAAATCCAGCAATTACCTTCCTGCGCTAACACCGTTTCGCGATCGATCCAGCCGCCAGCGGTTCCTGCTATCACATCGTTAAAATCGCTCATGGCGATAATTTGCCGTAATAACACACTTTTTTTAGTGCCATCATCCTGATAACTAAAGGCTCGCTGTTCTTCACTTAGACGATATTTGCGCATAGCGTTTTCCCACAGGTGACTTACTATAACCGTAGCAAATTCTGCGGCTCTGGCTATGCTCGAGAAAATTCCATAAAATGTATTTCAAATATACTTTATAAATTAAACAAAATGAGTAAGAAGATGCAGAGCGATAAAGTGCTCAATTTGCCGGCAGGCTACTTTGGTATTGTGTTGGGGACGATAGGGATGGGATTTGCCTGGCGCTATGCCAGCCAGGTTTGGCAGGTCAGCCACTGGTTAGGGGATGGGCTGGTAATTCTGGCGATGATCATCTGGGGATTATTGACTAGCGCATTTATTACCCGACTCATACGTTTTCCGCATAGCGTGCTGGCGGAAGTGCGCCATCCAGTGATGAGCAGTTTTGTGAGTTTGTTTCCTGCAACGACGATGCTGGTAGCGATTGGTTTTGTTCCGTGGTTTCGCCCACTGGCGGTATGCCTGTTCAGTTTTGGTGTCGTGGTTCAGTTGGCTTATGCCGCCTGGCAAACTGCGGGATTATGGCGCGGATCTCATCCTGAAGAAGCTACCACGCCTGGACTGTATCTGCCGACAGTTGCCAACAACTTTATCAGCGCAATGGCCTGTGGTGCATTGGGCTACACCGACGCCGGTCTGGTGTTTTTAGGCGCAGGCGTTTTCTCATGGTTAAGCCTGGAACCGGTGATCTTGCAGCGTCTGCGCAGTTCGGGAGAGTTACCCACGGCATTGCGGACATCACTCGGCATTCAGCTCGCTCCTGCGCTGGTGGCCTGTAGTGCCTGGCTGAGCGTCAACGGCGGCGAGGGTGACACGCTGGCGAAAATGCTTTTCGGTTATGGGCTGCTGCAACTGCTGTTTATGCTACGTCTGATGCCATGGTATCTCTCCCAGCCATTTAATGCTTCATTCTGGAGTTTCTCGTTCGGCGTATCTGCACTGGCAACCACCGGTTTGCATCTGGGGAGTGGCAGCGATAATGGATTTTTCCATACCCTGGCGGTGCCGCTGTTTATCTTTACCAATTTTATAATTGCAATACTGCTCATCCGAACTTTCGCGCTTCTGATGCAGGGGAAATTGTTAATCAGAACCGAGCGCGTCGTTTTAATGAAAGCTGAGGACAAAGAATGATCATTCGTGACGAAAACTATTTTACTGATAAGTATGAATTAACCCGCACACACTCTGAAGTACTGGAAGCGGTGAAAGTGGTTAAACCCGGTAAAACGCTGGATCTGGGCTGTGGCAATGGTCGTAACAGTCTTTACCTGGCAGCCAATGGTTATGAAGTTGACGCATGGGATAAAAATGCCATGAGTATCGCCAACGTCGAGCGCATTAAATCCATTGAAAATCTGGATAATTTACACACCCGGGTTGTTGATCTGAATAACTTCACGTTTGATGGGCAATACGATTTTATTCTTTCGACTGTGGTGCTGATGTTCCTTGAGGCTAAAACCATCCCTGGGCTGATTGCCAATATGCAACGTTGCACTAAACCTGGCGGTTACAACCTGATTGTGGCGGCGATGAATACCGCTGATTATCCATGTACCGTCGGCTTCCCGTTTGCCTTCAAAGAGGGAGAATTACGTCGATATTACGAAGGCTGGGAGATGGTGAAATACAATGAAAACGTCGGTGAGTTGCACCGCACCGATGCCAACGGTAATCGGATTAAACTGCGTTTCGCCACGATGCTGGCACGTAAAAAATGACCCGGTAAGAACAAGGCGCGTGAAAATGCCCCGCGTTGAGATGGTTAACCGTTGTTCTTTTCGGTAAGCATATTTTTAATCAAAAGGATGTGAAATTAATCACGGTAGTCGAAGTTTTTCATCAGATTAACGCACTGATATTTAACTACTGATGATTGACTTAGCCCCTTTTTCGGCATTGACTATGTCGTCTGAAAAGGGGCTGAAAAATTTATTTTCACCAACACTTTTTTTGCCACAACACGAAGCGGCGCTTTTTGCTATAACTTAGAAAGTAATATAATCATCTCAGGAAACTATTCATGCGTACCACATCAATTGCGAAAGTTGCAGCTTTATGCGGCTTGTTGGCTCTGTCTGGTTGTGCCTCTAAAATCACCCAGCCAGATAAATATTCTGGTTTTTTAAACAATTACTCTGATTTAAAAGAAACAACCTCAGCAACAGGTAAACCTGTTTTACGTTGGGTAGACCCGAGTTTTGATCAAAGCAAATATGACAGCATCGTCTGGAACCCAGTCACTTATTATCCGGTACCGAAACCATCTACCCAGGTAGGGCAGAAAGTTCTGGATAAAATTTTGAGTTATACCAACACCGAAATGAAAGAAGCGATTGCGCAGCGTAAACCACTGGTTACCACCGCTGGGCCGCGTAGTCTGATTTTCCGTGGGGCCATTACCGGTGTTGATACCAGCAAAGAAGGGCTGCAATTCTATGAAGTGGTTCCTGTCGCATTAGTGGTCGCGGGGACGCAAATGGCGACGGGCCACCGTACCATGGATACTCGCCTGTATTTTGAAGGTGAGCTGATTGATGCAGCTACTAATAAACCGGTTATCAAAGTCGTTCGTCAGGGCGAAGGTAAAGACCTGAATAACGAAAGTACGCCAATGGCTTTCGAAAATATTAAACAAGTTATTGATGACATGGCGACCGATGCCACTATGTTTGACGTTAACAAAAAGTAATTCCAGCCGCGCCATCGTAAGATGGCGCTTTTTATTATCGGTTTCTGTCAGCGATTAAATTCAACACCACGTAACAAACGCCTCCGGCAATTAATCCCCAGAACGCAGAACCAATCCCGACCAGCGTCAATCCACTTGCCGTTACCAGAAATGCCACCACCGCCGCGTCTCGCTCACGCTCATTATGCAGCGCCTGATACAAACTGCCGCCAATGGTACTCAACAGCGCCAGACCTGCCAGCATCTGGATCCAACTCACGGGCAGCGCGGCCATCATTCCAGTTATGGCGCTACCAAACAGACCTGCAAACAAATAAACAACGCCTGCGACGGCAGCTGCCAGCCAACGTTGATCTTTATCCGGATGCGCTTCCGGGCTTTGGCAAATAGCCGCGGTGATTGCTGCAATACCAACGGAATAAACCCCGAAAGGGGAAAATACCAGCGCCAGCAATCCAGTAAATACAATCAACGGCGAAACAGGAGCCGAATACCCGGCCGCTTTCATTGCCGCAATACCCGGTGCGTTTTGCGATGCCATCGTCACCAGAAAAAGGGGGAGTGCAACGCTCAGACTGTGAGCAAACGAAAATTCAGGGGCAATATAAGCGGGGAGAACGGGTTTAAAGGCAATATCCCCTGTGACAACGTCACCTTGTAAAATAACGATTACGATGCCAACTATCATCGCCGCAATTACCGCATAACGCGGCGCATAAGTTTTTGTCGCCAGCCACGCCAGCAACATACTACCGCATAACGTAAACTGACCATCCAGACTGGCAAACGCCTGTAAACCAAAGCGTAATAAAATCCCGGCAAGCATTGCCGCCGCAAGCGAGTGCGGAATAATGCGCATCAGACGAGCAAAGAGTCCCGTTATGCCGCAGAGGACTATTAACGCGTTGGTGACAATAAAAACGCCGATGGCTTGGTTAAGTGTTAGTCCCTGTAATCCGGTGACCAACAAAGCCGCGCCAGGCGTTGACCATGCGGTGAGAACAGGTACGCGATACCATAATGTCAGAGCCAGCGTACTGACGCCCATTGCCAGCCCCAGCGCCGTCATCCAGCCAGAGATTTGTGCAGTGGTGGCTCCGGCGACAATCGCTGCTTGCCAGATTATTGCCGCTGAACTGGCGTAGCCAATTAATACCGCCAGAAACCCCGCCAGTAGCGTGGGTGGAGGAATAGAAAACAGACGCATGGTCACCTCGTGCGTTATAGCGTACAGGTACCGTAGCATTTGTCCGTTATAACGCACAAGTGATAAACTTCCGCTTTGCCGGAGGAGTCACATGGAAAATCTCACTCGCTTTTTATCCACTACACTTAAACATCTGCGTCAGCAGCGCGGCTGGAGTCTTTCGCGACTGGCAGAAGCGACGGGGGTTTCTAAAGCGATGTTAGGGCAGATTGAGCGTAATGAGTCCAGCCCGACGGTCGCGACATTATGGAAAATTGCCACCGGGTTGAATGTGCCATTTTCGACATTTATTTCTCCGCCGCAGTCCGCTACGCCTTCAGTTTATGATCCGCAACAGCAGGCGATGGTGATCACTTCGCTGTTTCCTTATGATCCGCAACTCTGCTTTGAACACTTCTCAATTCAGATGGCTCCCGGTGCAATAAGTGAATCGACGCCCCATGAGAAGGGAGTAATCGAACATGTTGTCGTCATTGATGGGCAACTTGATCTGTGCGTTGATGGTGAATGGCAGAGCCTTAATTGTGGAGAAGGCGCTCGATTTGCTGCAGACGTTACGCATGTCTATCGTAATGGTGGGGAGCAAATCGTACATTTTCATTCCCTCATCCATTACCCACGCAGTTAAGCGGGAAAACTATTTCGCAACGTCGCGCTTGTGGCTAAAATAGCCGCCATTTTTCAGCTACTGGATAAGAATGTGACCGTATCTTCTCATCGACTTGAACTGTTAAGCCCGGCACGCGATGCCGCCATTGCCCGCGAAGCTATTTTGCACGGTGCCGATGCTGTTTATATCGGCGGCCCTGGTTTTGGTGCCCGTCATAATGCCAGTAATAGCCTGAAAGATATTGCCGAACTGGTGCCGTTTGCCCATCGTTATGGTGCAAAAATTTTCGTCACGCTTAACACCATTTTGCATGATGATGAGCTGGAACCTGCGCAACGGCTGATTACCGACCTCTACCAGACCGGCGTCGATGCGCTGATTGTTCAGGATATGGGGATTCTGGAACTTGATATTCCGCCGATTGAACTGCACGCCAGTACGCAGTGCGATATTCGCACAGTAGAAAAAGCGAAGTTCCTCTCTGATGTTGGCTTTACGCAGATTGTGCTGGCGCGAGAGCTGAATCTTGAGCAGATCCGCGCGATTCACCAGGCCACGGACGCGACCATTGAATTCTTTATTCATGGTGCATTGTGCGTGGCCTATTCGGGTCAGTGCTACATTTCTCATGCGCAAACAGGGCGTAGCGCCAACCGTGGCGATTGCTCGCAGGCGTGCCGTTTGCCATACACATTGAAAGACGATCAGGGGCGGGTGGTTTCCTATGAAAAACATCTGCTGTCGATGAAAGATAACGATCAGACTGCCAACCTCGGCGCGCTGATTGATGCTGGCGTGCGCTCCTTCAAGATTGAAGGGCGTTACAAAGATATGAGTTACGTGAAGAATATCACCGCACATTATCGCCAGATGCTGGATGCCATTATTGAAGAACGTGGCGATCTGGCGCGTGCGTCATCAGGTCGTACTGAACATTTCTTTGTCCCGTCGACGGAAAAGACTTTCCACCGAGGCAGCACAGACTACTTTGTTAACGCGCGTAAAGGCGATATTGGCGCGTTCGATTCACCGAAATTCATTGGCCTGCCGGTGGGCGAAGTATTGAAAGTAGCGAAAGATCATATTGATGTTGCCGTCACCGAGCCGTTAGCAAATGGCGATGGTCTGAATGTGATGATTAAACGTGAAGTGGTTGGCTTTCGCGCCAATACAGTCGAAAAAACCGGGCAAAATCAGTACCGCGTCTGGCCAAATGAGATGCCTGCGGATTTGCATAAAATTCGTCCGCATCATCCGCTTAATCGTAATCTGGACCATAACTGGCAGCAGGCGTTGACCAAAACATCCAGCGAACGTCGCGTAGCGGTAGACATTGAACTGGGCGGCTGGCAGGAACAACTGATTCTGACCCTGACCAGTGAAGAGGGCGTCAGCGTCACGCATACGCTGGATGGACAATTCGACGAAGCTAATAACGCCGAAAAAGCGCTTAATAACCTGAAAGATGGTCTGGCTAAGCTGGGGCAAACCATCTATTACGCCCGCGATGTGCAAATTAACCTGCCTGGTGCGCTGTTTGTACCGAACAGTCTGTTAAATCAGTTCCGCCGTGAAGCCGTTGACATGCTGGATGCTGCACGTCTTGCCAGTTATCAGCGCGGCAGTCGTAAACCGGTTGCTGACCCTGCGCCGGTTTATCCGCAAACGCATTTGAGTTTCCTCGCGAACGTTTACAACCAGAAAGCGCGTGAATTTTATCATCGCTATGGTGTGCAACTGATTGATGCGGCGTATGAAGCGCATGAAGAGAAGGGGGAAGTGCCGGTAATGATCACCAAGCATTGTCTGCGCTTTGCCTTCAATCTGTGTCCGAAACAGGCAAAAGGTAACATCAAAAGCTGGAAGGCGACGCCAATGCAACTGGTTAATGGCGATGAAGTATTAACGCTAAAGTTCGATTGTCGCCCATGTGAGATGCACGTCATTGGCAAAATCAAAAATCACATTCTTAAAATGCCGTTACCAGGGAGTGTTGTCGCCTCCGTAAGCCCGGATGAGCTGCTAAAAACATTGCCGAAGCGTAAAGGATAAAACGCAGGTTTTCAGGTTATTCTCAGCTCATTGAGTCTGCATGATCTTGTTGGCCGGGTAAGGCGTCACGCCGCATCCGGCATCATACGACTCAATGCTGTCCTGCTTCTGGTTTGCGCGATTTTTGCCAGTAAAAATGCTCGCGCAAACCTTCCGCCGACTCTTCCGCCACGGCACGCAATTCATCGCTGTCCGCTTCATGACGCAGCTGATGATCCACATTCTTTACCCACATAAATTCATGTCCTTTGTGCCCTGCCATGAGTTGTCCTGAGAACAGTGCACACGTTAATAAGACAACCGATAACGCCTTCGAAAACATCCCGCCACCTTTTTCTGACCTTTTGCCGCTATGATGCCGATCGTTTCTTGAGGTTATTATTCAGTTTTGCAAATTAGCGCAAAGAAATTCTGGAATCTTCCTTCCTGATTTTGCATTGCATTCTGCCGTTGCGGCGATTTAGTGCTATTTTCGAGCACATTACACACGGAGGTAAACTTCGCCATTAAATAGTCACGATCACTTTATTGAAGTGCCTTTGAGCGTCGCCTCTAAGGTATTGCTGTTAAATGCTTTTTTACAGTCAGAAATCACTCAGCAAGAGTTAGCCAGGCGAATTGGCAACCCGAATGTAGTCAACCCAAAATAACTAAAAATTTTGCAATAAAAAGCCCCATCACAAGGACAAGGCTTAGAAATCAACTAATTAACATAGTTTCCAGATCAAAGGGGTTATAATGAAATCCATAAAAGGTGATCTGTTAGCTGGGTGCTGTATATCTAAAATGTTACTTAATTAATATCGTTCTGGTGGTTAGCTTTCATCGCATCCCACCATTTTTGAGTAATCTTCATGCTATTGAATTGCATCATTTCACCTCTTACTCTGCGTCTACCATGTCACATGCAAATTGAGTGTGTTTATATTCAGAATCATATTTTGGTTCAATAACTTCAAGACGCATGTCACCTTTTTTGCTTACCCAGATGTTATAAGTGTTAACACGTCCAATAGTATCCTGTTTGGATTTACCCTCCATTGCGTTTGGATTTTCTTTAGCTGGTTTGAGTGGTGATTTATAAACGTTATATTTGTCGGTGTAAACAAAATACACAGGAACATCATCTACCAGTTTGATTTTAAGTTTACCGCCTTTATCATCATGATCTTTGTTTCCGTATAAGTAATCTTTTACAGCTTCTGTTTCCTCACCATCGATAACTTTCCATGTAAATTTTGCAGTACATGCGTAAATCGCGGTAACATTCAGTTTCTTTACTTCTTCCTGTTTCGGTTGTTCTTCTTCAACCTTTGCAGAATCATCTGTAACGCTCTCTGACGCGGTTTCTTCTTTAGATAATACATTCATCAAGTTTTGGATTTGAGCGTTGTATACAGCCTCCAGTGGCTGAATCTGCCCGATATTGATCATTGTATCACGAACAGTTTTATTCCAGTTGCGTTGCTCTTGTTTAAGAGACGGATCAATCTTAACAGCCTTAACATATACTTCATGAAGTTTAGAATCCAGTGCGGAGATTGACTCATTAGCACAAATAAACTTCTCTGATTTGGTTATAGCCTTAGTGCAATCAAAGGACGCAGCATCAGCACCGAAAGCAGTAGCAGAAAGCACGATAGCAGCGATAATGTTTTTCATTTTATACCTCTTTTGGTATGGACTGACTTTTAGATGCTTACTTTATTGATTTTTGATATTTTTTCAATTATTGGGGTGAGATTTAGTAATTAAATTAAGAAATTAATGCTTGACAAATTAAAAAGGTACTGTTCCGCGGATGAAATAAAGGGAGTTTTCGGCACCCCGGTATTTGATGTGCGTGTGAGATTTCAAAACAGGTGCAGTGCAGCCCACCAGCGCGGTCGCTACGCGACTATTAACACCCGCCAATTCCTTTCCACGCCTAGATCTTTCATGTCGTTAGAAAGCGTTTTAGGCGCTCTCCTGAATGCGTAGATCAGATAAATAATTTTACGCAAATTTAATGGAGGATAACCGGATGAAAGAAGAATTAACCCTTACAGAAATTTCCCGCTTATACGGCTATACAATTAACGCCGCTAAGAAATGGTTAGAAAGGGGTCTACCTTATAACACAAATACAAGACGTGTCCCGGCGAAGCCTGGGTGTGATTGGGTCTTGAAGAACATCATTAACCCGCTTAAAGAAACTTCTATCAAGGAACAAATCGACGTAGAGAAATTACGCCGTGAGAGAGCATTAGCAGATGCAGCCGAACGAGAGAACCAGGAAGCAATGAATCTCCTGATTCCGGTCGGGTATGTAGAACAGGAACTAGCTGAATATTGTGGGAAGGTGAAGCAGACTATCTTGCAGATCGCCACAATCGATGCCCTAGAAATTTTAGAATCCGCCACTGATCAGAAAACATTGAAGAATAAGCTAAGGGAGATCATCGAGCTTCGTTTAAATGAAGTAGGGGACTTGTTCGAAAATGCTGATTTGGGAGAAGACGAGGAAGAAGAATTACCATTAATGGATGAACCGGAACAAGAACCAGAAGAAGACGATGAATTTGATGTGTCTTAAAACGCGTTATAAATAAATGTATGAAAGATGTTGAGCTGGTCAACGTCTACGGGGGGAATCACCCCCCGCTAACCTTTTTCTTATTTGAGGATTTACCTATGGTTGAATTTTTGATTTGTCTTACTGTAGGATTAACTATCGTATATTCATGGCACATATTGGCATTTCTGCTGTGTGTAACGCTTTCAAGTATCATTAATTAAATCGATGAATTGAACTATAGATGATGGTCGTTTTCAAAGAGGATTATCTATGGATCTTTTTGTCTACTTTGCTACTCTGCTGTTTTTGACTATCGTCGCTGGCATTAAATTGATTTTTATATCGATGGTGGTGTTTTTCAAATTTCTAATTGGTACACCTTACGGCTGGGGATGTTTAATCCTGTTTATTCTTTTTAGTTGCTGTAAAAAGGATGCTAAATAATAGTGTAATCTGCCTTTTCTCCTTATGGTTATTAACAGGGGATCTTCTTTGAGGATTCCCGATTAAAAGCCATAAAACACACTCCAGTACAGTGTTTTCATAGTCAGTGATCTATACAACATAAAAACATAACAAGTATAGATTGAGTATTAATCCTCCCGCCCTTCGGGGCGGTTATTTTTCTGGCTTTAAAGAATAATGTAGCATTATGTTCATTATAACCTCATCTTTGTTGTGCAAACCTAACCTAAACTTACTAGGGACTCTTCGGAGTCCCTTTTTTTATGCAACCACTCGAAGTGTAGGTTTCTTATATTGTGTAGGTTTAGTTTCATTTCGCCACTCAGGGAATACATGATCCATCATAACCGCATTAGTCTCATCAATCAGTTTTAAACTCTTTCGTAATGCGGCGTTATCAGCTTTAAGTGATTTAATCTCTGATTCCATCTTAGCCATACTGTAGTGGCACACTGAATTTGGCCACCTGAATAGAGGTGATATCATCGCCTCATAGTCAAAAACAGGTGACATTATGACCGGACGTAACAGACGTAATTTTAGCCCAGAGTTTCGCCTCGAAGCTGCCCAGCTTGTACTCGATCAGCATTACACGGTTGCAGCCGCTGCTACGGCAATGAATGTCGGTAAATCCACGATGGATAAGTGGGTCTGCCAGTTGAAAGAGGAACGAGCGGGAAAATCCCCCACAGCTTCACCAATGACGCCTGAGCAGATTGAAATACGCGAGCTGAAGAAAAGACTTCAACGCGTTGAAATGGAAAGGGATATATTAAAAAAGGCTACCGCGCTCTTGATGTCAGACTCCCTGAACAGTTCTCATTAGTTGAGAAACTCAGGGCGCGGTTTCCTGTTGCCGTTGTATGCAACGTGTTTGGGGTTCATCGCAGCAGCTATAAATACTGGCGGCAGCCAAAGAAGCCTGATGTCGCGCGCGTGTCATTACTCAGTCTTGTTCGTGAAAGCTATCGCGAAAGTAATGGTTCCGCAGGTGCACGTAATATTGCCGCGATGGTCACAACTAAAGGCGTAAAACTGAGGCGCTGGCGAGCAACAAAGCTGATGAAAGAACTTAATCTCATCAGCTGTCAGCAGCCTGGCCATCGATATAAGAAGGCGTCTACGGAACACGTAGAGATCCCCAATTATCTTGAACGCCAGTGTTTGCAGTAACAGAGCCTAATCAGGTCTGGTGGATTTGCCCCTATATTTCCAGACACCTGTTATCACTTAACCCATTACTGGCTTGCTGCCGTAGATATTCCCGTGG
>NZ_PTRU01000050.1:0-15202 GCF_002965245.1 Escherichia sp. MOD1-EC6021
CATGAGATATCCGAAAGGGATTTAAAAAAGTCAGAGCTTAAGGAATTCTTTTGAGCATAGACACCGCATCGGACTCAAGCATCGAAAACTGCACCCGGTGCCGTGCAGCCACATCCAGTGCAAATACCTTCGTGTAGACCTCCGTTGAACTGATGGACTTATGCCCCATCAGGCTCTGCAGGACCTTCAGCGGTATACCGACATACAGCATGTGCATCGCATAGGAATGGCGGAACGTATGTGGCGTGACCGGGACAGATAACGTCACACCGTCAGCGGTAACCGCTTCCCCAATCCAGGCCCTGACCGTTCTGTCCGTCACTTCCCAGATCCGCGCTTTCTCTCTCCTGCCTGTCCGTTTATTACGCCGTTCCATGGGGATTTTCAGTGTGGCCACCATCGTCTGCAGCTGGCTGACGTACCAAGAGTCGGAGAGCGGAACCAGCCGGTGAGTCTACTGCCCGGCTGGCGTTCTTCCTGCCGTCCTGGCTGCTTTTTCTGTCCGCTGCTTCAGAGTGACCAGCAGGTATTTTGGCAGTTCATCATGAACCATCGACATATCCCTCAGTGAAGAGGAGGCTTATGGATGGTGTCGCTGCGGTAATTTCAGAACGTGCCATCATCCGTCCTGTATAGCGCATCTTCCTGCAGAAGGGTTTCAGCCGCCGCGGTAATAAATGCTCGTACCGTGCAGATAGCATTCTGCACACTCCCCGAACTGATATACACGGGTTCAAGAGATTCGGTAACTCCATCACGGTGTACCAGTGCGTTTCGGACCTTGATTACCCTCTCAAGTTCCTACAAAGGCCACTCATGCGGTGTTGCCAGCATCGTTGAAAAATACCGATCTATCACTTTGTGGCTCTGAAACGTTTTCTTCGCCACAAGAGACTGAGCTCGCCAGGTATAAACCTTCTCAGGAGTGGCTGTATCCGGTTCCTGCTCGACCCATTTGGAAGCACGTAATTTTCTTCTGTCTTCCTTATTAGCAATCAGCGAATCAGCTACCTGCAGAAATCGCTGCAAATGTGGAGGATGATTAAGAAGTGCCCTTGCGCTGTACATCAGAAAACTGTCCAACACACTCACACAATGAACGTAAGCCATTCGCTCCACAATTCCCGGTTGGTTGAACTGCATCAGGTTCTCTAACTCAAACAATTCATCTTTTGCATCCTGCAGACGGTCAGGAATACTGCAAGCGAAGCCTCAAAATATTGCTGCTCAGCCGCCTCTTCCATCCAGTCCTGAAACCAGCTGTATTCCTGTGCTGCCGCATCCCATTCAGGAGTTCCTTCCTCAGCATCCGTGTAATTTTCCGCAATCCATTCATCAGTGCGTTCTTCCTGAATTTCAAACAGCAGTTCTTTCATTTTTCCCATTTATACCTCACTGAATCTCCTGAAATCCCGCCTGGCATTTGTCTGTGCTCATTCCAGGATTAGATTTATTCAGTATCCATGCTTGGCGTAATGTGATGCGATGTTTTTATCCAGAGGTATACCGCACGAAAGCATGAACCGCCCCGGAAATCCTGGAGACTAAACTCCCTGAGAAAGAGGTAAACAGGATGACTAAAAATACTCGTTTTTCCCCCGAAGTCCGTCAACGCGCAGTTCGTATGGTTCTGGAAAGTCAGGGCGAATATGACTCACAGTGGGCGGCAATTTGTTCCATTGCCCCAAAGATTGGCTGTACGCCGGAGACTCTGCGTGTCTGGGTTCGCCAGCATGAGCGGGATACCGGGGGCGGTGATGGTGGGCTCACCAGCGCTGAACGTCAGCGTCTGAAAGAGCTGGAACGTGAAAATCGTGAACTGCGCTGCAGTAACGATATCCTTCGCCAGGCTTCCGCTTATTTTGCGAAGGCGGAGTTCGACCGCCTCTGGAAAAAATGATGCCACTGCTGGATAAGCTGCGTGAGCAGTACGGGGTCAGACCGGTATGCAGCGAACTGCATATTGCCCCGTCAACGTATTACCATTGTCAGCAACAGCGACATCATCCGGATAAACGCAGTGCCCGTGCGCAGCACGATGACTGGCTGAAGAAAGAGATACAGCGCGTATACGATGAAAATCACCAGGTATACGGTGTGCGTAAAGTCTGGCGTCAGTTGTTACGGGAAGGTATCAGAGTGGCCAGATGCACTGTGGCACGTCTCATGGCAGTTATGGGACTTGCCGGTGTTCTCCGGGGTAAAAAGGTCCGCACTACCGTCAGCCGGAAAGCCGTTGCCGCATGCGACCGCGTAAACCGTCAGTTCGTGGCAGAACGTCCAGACCAGTTGTGGGTGGCTGATTTTACCTGGGTAAGCACATGGCAGGGCTTCGTTTATGTGGCGTTCATCATTGATGTGTTCGCCGGATACATCGTGGGATGGCGGGTCTCATCGTCCATGGAAACGACATTCGTGCTGGATGCACTGGAGCAGGCGTTATGGGCCCGTCGACCGTCCGGCACGGTCCATCACAGTGATAAAGGTTCTCAGTATGTATCGCTGGCCTACACACAGCGGCTTAAGGAAGCCGGATTACTGGCATCAACAGGAAGTACAGGCGACTCGTATGACAACGCGATGGCGGAGAGCATCAATGGTCTTTACAAAGCGGAGGTAATACACCGTAAGAGCTGGAAAAACCGGACAGAAGTGGAACTGGCCACACTAACGTGGGTGGACTGGTATAACAATCGACGATTGCTGGGAAGGCTGGGCCATACTCCTCCGGCAGAAGCAGAAAAAGCTTATTATGCTTCCATCGGAAACAATGATCTGGCAGCCTGAGTTCACAGATAAAACACTCTCCAGGAAACCCGGGGCGGTTCATTCAGTGGTGAACAGTCCATTCCGGAGACGGAATATCTTGTTAAGGCTGTATATTATACTGGCTGTAAACAACATGGCCACCAAGGACCATGTTGTTTACAGCATACCCTTGTTACAAAAGAATCCCCGTCAGAACAGCACTGAGTAGTTCAGACCAAAGGTTCGGCCCCGGCCTTTGTAGTCGTACAGTGAAGCAGGGCCGTAACCCGGGCTGTAGTACAGAGGTGCACGCTGTCCCCAGACAGTGGTATAGTCACGGTCGAAGAGGTTCTCAACGCTGAAGCTGAGTGTTCCCACCGGAAGCAGCCAACTACTGATAAAATCGACGGTAGTGTAACCATTAATATCGTTACCCTCTGCATCGCTTACGTCGAAAGAAGTGGTGCTCTGCACACGCAGACTCCACGGTTCCGGCGCCCAGCTAATGTAAGCTGTCGCTTTCGATGGACTTGATTCCTTCACGTCATATTTTTGCCATTGACCGTTCACTTTCGACTCGGTTTTCAGCACATTGAAGTTCACACCGGTACTCCAGTCAGTATCCGGGATCTGGTAGTCCACCGCACCTTCCACGCCGTAAATACGGCGCCTGTCGTCCTTCACACTGATGGTCAGATCTTTATTCCTTTCCACGCTCTTATTGGAAAGCGAGTAATATGCTGCGATTTGAGTCCGCAGGTTGTCACCGGTAAAGCGCCAGCCCAGTTCATAAGAATCGACTTTCACGCCTTCCAGCTTACTGTCGCTGACGTTCACGCTCTTTGTCAGGGGAAGATGGCCGTTCACTGCTGCACCATAGATGCCGCGACCATAATATTTCCCCGGATCCGGCAATGCCACCCCCTGGGAAAAATTGAACCATGCCTGCTGACGTTCGGTGATGTGCATCAGCAGACCAGCATTGAACAGAAAGTTATCGTAATCTACCGAACCACCAGGAATGGCGTCGGCAGATATCGCCTTCCCGGCAGCAATCTTCTGTTGCTGCGTGTAGTCGATAAAATCATCTACCCTGTTCTCAGTATACTGATAGCGTACGCCACCGCTGACGGTAAAAATATCATTAATGTCATAGCTGGATTGCAGGAAGGCCGCCAGATTGGTGATGTCATATGACGGATAGCGCCCGGTGGTGTAAATCTTATGGTTGTTCAGCCCTCCGGAAGCACTTGCCTGAGCCAGATCGAAGAACATCTGGTTGGAGGTAAAGCGCTCATGCTCAGCATCCAGCCCCCAGGTGATTTGCCAGCCGTCCATCAGTTGGCTGTTCAGAGTCAGTTTCATGCCGTACTGGTCGGTATCCTGCTGTGACGAGGAGAAAGCCGTCGCCTGTTTATTCGCATTTACCGTCGGGAACGGGTAGAACCGCAACGACTCATCGCGGTAGTAAACCTGACCGACCAGTTCCTGTCTCAGGAAATCACTGTCAGAGTACTGCAGGCTGATCAAATGCCGCTCAGTGCCGGGAATGCGGTCAGAATTCAGCCCCTTACTGACGTATGGTGTGCTGCTCCCGCTGATGGCGGAAAAGCCTTTCCCGAGATTAAGCCCGTAATTGTCGTCCCCCTGACTTTTATAGTACTGCGTTATCAGTTGAAGCTGCCGGGATTCATCGATGTTCAGCGTACCGGTTCCCATGATGTCCAGCCGATTGGAGTGCTGCAGGCCGGTCTGGGTGTTATCAAGCAGGGTGGCATCGCCGTTACCGTCAAACCAGCCGCCAAATTTCTGATATGCCACGGAAAGACGTCCGGAGATATGGTCATTTCCGCCGGAGACAGCACCGGCAATGCGCTCATCGTGATCTTTACTGCTGTTAAAGCCACTTTTTGTGCCAGCCTCAAACTCCATCATGGTTTCCGGCTGGCCTTTTTTGGTCACGATGTTTATCAACCCTCCGGTACTCCCGCCACCGTACAGGGCCGTCGCGCCGGAGATCACTTCAATATGGTCGATATTAAAAGGATCGACAGAGTCCAGTTGTCGGCTGTCGGAACGTGAAGAGTTGAGGCGCACACCGTCAATCAGGACAACCAGCGGGCGGCCACGCATGTTCATACCGTAGTTGGTTCGGCTCTGGCTGCTGACATCAAGGCCGGGGATTAACTGAGCCAGTGCGTCTTTCAGCTCTTTACCGCCCTGAATCTGCTGCTCCAGTTCGGCATTTTCGATAACCCAGGTGGTTTGCGCCATCTCCGCTACAGTTCGATTGCTGCGGCTGGCAGACACTATGATCTCATTATCATCGTTTTGCTGGGCGACAGCTGGTGACAACACGACAAGAAGCAGCGGACCAAGAGCCCGGGGCATATACTTTTTGCGCATCATCGTTATTCCTGAATATTTGTTGTATAGTGAGTTAAAGAAGCAGCCTCCGGCTGCGGTTTTTTCCGGCTGCCGCTGCGCCACTGAATCAGTGCGGGCGGCATACTGAGATCGAATAAATCACGCCCCAGTACGCGATTAAGAATACGTGCAGATCTCCAGGCCATCAGGCTGAGCTGGGGTTCGGCGATGCCATGAGTTTGCATGCTGGCGTTGACCGCAAAGATGTTATTTTCTTTCGGGCCACTCCATTCCAGAGTGAAGTCATCACGCACTTTAAAGGTGTTCTTATCGTGCATGGTGATCAAGGGCATCAGTGAGGGAAGTATTTGTGGCAATGCAGAACGGTAACCTGTGGCGAAAATCACCACATCACTTTCCAGGCTCTCTCTGCCCCGATCCAGATGATGTTCCATCAATAACTTCCAGCCCGGACCACTACTTTCCAGAGTTGTTACCGAGCGGCTGGGTAGCAGACGGATATTTCTTGGTTTTCTCAGAACTTCAAAACGGTGGTACAACTCACGATAAATGGTCAGTAAAGAATCGGCAGTGATGCCATCCGATGTCATTTTCTGCTCATCCAGTAACTGATGGCGAATATCTTCCTTCAGTCCGGAGAAGCCTGAAATATATTCAGGTGTAAAATACTCATCAGCAAAAGCAGCCTCATCCAGTGCGTTAAAATTATTACGCCGTGAGACCCAGTTTATTTCCGCCGCTTCTCCCCATTCCCCGCGTAATGCATTAAGGAACAGGTCTGCACCACTCTGTCCTCCACCAACCACAGTTATCCGTTTTCCACTCAGGTCCGGCCGACGAAGATTCATTTCACTGGCATGGAAACAGGATTGTGTCACATGCTTCACACAGGGTGGTAAATAAGGTTGTTTTCCTGTACCAAGGCAGATATTGCGGGCAAAATATTCTCCCCGACTGGTCTGAACCAGAAACAATCGACTTTTTTTGTCGAAATCAATATTTTCAACGGTATGACTGAAATACAGGTTATTCATATCTTCAGCAGCCCAGCGGAGATAGTCAGAAAACTCTTCACGGGATACTGTACGTAGTCTGCTTGTAAGGAAGCGATAGAACTTTTTGTGCTTCACCAGATAGTTAACAAAGCTGTAGGGATTTGTAGGTGCAACTGCACTGACCAGATCTTTCAGAAAGACAGTCTGCATATGACAATCCGGTACCAGCATACCCGGATGCCAGGAAAAATGAGGATGTTCGTCAAAGAAGAGACAGTTCAGTTCTTCGATCTGATGTGACAATGCAGCAATACTGAGATTAAATGGCCCTGTCCCGACACCAATAAAATCGACACTTTTTTTCATGATTCATATTCCTGAGTTACCAGCCACAGCGGATTTTGCAGATTCTCAAGGTAATTCGGCAGCATGCGACTGCCGCCATCCTGGTCCGGCCAGGTCAGTTTTACCGGGTTCAGCACCACGCGAATGATTTGTGGCCTGAAGAGTGAGAAAAGCGCAAAACGCTCTGACATTTGTGGATGTTTGTTCATGTAATCACTCAACACTGCTGCCAGCAGTTGATAAAATCGCCTTTCAGGTACGCCAAGACGAACCATCAGTGGCGAAATAAAACGCAGTACTGTCACGAAGTGACCCGTCTGCAAATCATGGATTAAGTAGTCCGCACTCAGACGGGATGTGACATCACGCACCTCCTGAGGCAAAGAGTCCATTTCGGGAAACGCTTCTTTCACCAACCGCATATCGCCCTGGAAGTCTTTCAGCAGAACACGCTGTGGTACCCCCTCTTTCATGGCGAGCGTTATATTTTGTCCGTGTGCAATAAGCGCGACACCGTAGCGGCAAAGCAGGTGATACAGCGGAACCACAACCACCCGGAACAATTGCGTAAGCCAGGTTTCAGCGTCCAGTCCGGAGCGGTCGATATATGCGCCTGCCAGCGGCTGATTGTTTTCGTCGCACTCCATCAGTGTTGCCATCAGAACCGGACTTTCATCCGGTTTCAGCCAGCGGCACGGATTCTCCCGCCAGATAACACCAAGCATTTCCTGGTAGCGATAGGGAGCCCGGGCAAGCGCGGCATAGCCTTCATGGGACACATAGCCTGCAGCCGGTTCACCAAGGATCACTGCGCCGCTTTGCACCAGGGTGGCGTCGGTCGCAAAAACCTGTTGCAGCCAGCGTGAAGCCAGTGGTCCGGCAGCGATATATCTGCCAGGGATCCCCCGGTAGCATGAGGTGTTGTAGATGGTCAGCGGCAGCTTGATATCCAGCCCTCCCCGGCGGCTGGCGTTGGTCAGGGTACGCAGCGACTGCTGGGCGAGCCACTGGTCGCCAAACTCGCCGAGAGACACCATCCTGCCTTCGGCAAAATCAGCGATGAAGTCGGTGGCGATTTTTTGCTGCCACTGCCACGGATGTACCGGCAGCGGCAGCCAGTTGTGATCCAGCCCGTTTTCCTGCCAGACCTGACTGAAGCGTGTAAACTCCTGCGGATCCATTGCGGCAGTCAACAACTGCTGAATATCCAGATCGTTGTCGCAGCGCCAGATCATATGTTCACGTTTTACCGCCAGCCAGTGCAGTCTGAAGGTGTTGGCATACTCTGGCGCATATCGTTCCAGCGCCTCTTTGCCCCAGCCACGGCGACCTTTATTAAAAACGAATTTAGGATGACCGCTCAGCAGGCATTGCAGACGATCGGCATCAAGATTAATCAGGTCACTGGCACTCAGTCCGCGACGGGCCTTCAGCAGTTGCAGGTCGCCCAGTAGCGTGGCATACAAATCCTGCATATGCTCTGCAACAGTGGCATCACTCATTGACAGCACCGGCTTTAGCTGCATCAGCAGCGTCTGCGCCAGTACTGGTTCGTCCGTGCAGCGCAACGTTTGGGCATCAATCCACAGCCAGCCCCAGATACCACGTTCAGCGATGAAGCGCCATTGTGCTCCCGGCAGGTTAATGCAGTAGTGGTCATCGCCCTGAGATTCCGCGTGGAAAACCTGCTCATACTCCATCTCAGACAACATTTTTGCCACCAGCCGACGGTTAACAAAATCCCAGTCCTTGTGATTCATTACAGACCGACCTCCGTGAAGAAGTGATGACGATCCGCCATCACCATGCGCGAGCGCTTATGTGGGAAGTCGAACTCTTTAATTGTCCGGTATCCCGCAGGCTCAAGATGGCGGAACAGGCGCTGGTTATCGGTGCGTGGCTCCAGTACTGTGCGCTGCGTACGGGGCTCATCCAGCAGCAGGTAATGTGTCAGCCCGCGCAGCCAGCTTTGCACATAGTGGGCCCCGCGCCATTGCTGTTCACCAACCAGCAGATGCAGGCCACGGTCAAAGGGCTGCCACGAATAGTGACGACCAATGCGGTCTTCCGCCGCCCAGTAGATTTCAAAATAGCTGAATGGCCGATCGTCGAAGCACCCAATCAGCGGAAATGCATGTTTACCGGTGAGCTGGCGCTCCAGATAGGCGGTCTGTACCTCCAGTGAGCCACTTTGCTCCCAGAAATACTCAACGCGCGGATCATTCATCCAGCGGGTGAAACGTTCTGCATCAGAAACGGGATCGGCAATGCGGAAACTCAGCATCCTGCGAATACGTGGATCGTAACGGCGGTAAACCTCACCCTGCGGACGGGGTGGGCGCTGCGGGAAATAAATCTCACGCTCTGCATCAAAAACCATTTCACCGGAGGCCCGGTTTGCCGGTGAACTCAACCATAACGGTAACTGCCAGAAGGCGGTACGATGGATAATGTCGCTTTTTACCTGCCCAAAAAGCGTCAGCGCCTGTGGCTCCTCACACCATTCGGCCCAGGGGAGAGCCACTGCTGACAGTTGTGGTGCGGCGATAAATATCTGATCCAGCGCATCGCACAGCCACCCTGTCGGCAGCTCCCCGGGACAGTGCAACACCGCGCTATTGTCCAGTCCCCAGCCAAGATTCAGGGGCTTGTCGAGTTTTTCACAGCGCAGTCCATA
This sequence comes from Escherichia sp. MOD1-EC6021, assembly GCF_002965245.1. Lineage (NCBI taxonomy): Bacteria > Pseudomonadati > Pseudomonadota > Gammaproteobacteria > Enterobacterales > Enterobacteriaceae > Escherichia > Escherichia sp. MOD1-EC6021. The sequence goes on from NZ_PTRU01000050.1 coordinate 9,154, forward strand.
TCTGCTGTGAATAATGTTTGCCTCAGACATTCAGACCTCCTGAGCCTGCAGCGGGTTAGCGAAATCGAAATAGATCACCGAAGGGTCAACAATGGTGTTCTCGTTATGATCGTTCAGATAACAGAAAAAGTTACCTTTTACGTTCCAGTACGGACTTTCCAGCACGTAGTTGAGACAGGTTTTATGAGTCACCTGATCACGCACTTCAGCCAGCGATGCTCGTACACGAGCCATCAGATTCGATTCGCTGTCCAGCCCGGCAGCCCCCAGCGCAGCGGTCACAGCAAAAGTGGAGTTAACCAGCAGGTAATAAGGGAAATAGCGCAGCAACTGCTCATGGGTGAAAATATTTTCCGCCTGCGCCTCGCCAATAGAATCGAGCCAGTCTGTCGCGTGAGGCATAAAAGCGCTGCCCTGACAGTCACGGTAAATAAATCCGACCGGCAGATCCCCAAGCATCTGGACAAGAATATTTTGCTGATGCGCCAGCAGCACCAGGCCGTAATCCGCTTCAGCCGTAAACAGCGGCTTTAGCACTTGCTGACAGTATGCATCGACCCATGCATGGGCGGCCTGTTGCACAGTGATACCGAGGCGATCGCTCAGGCGTTTTACCGCCGAAACCAGCAGCGAATCACCGCCATCAGGTGCGGCCTGAGTCAGGGAGACCAGTACGTTGGTCTGGCTTTTCGGCTGATCCACCAGCAGATTTTCACGCAGGGCAAACAGACTTTCCTGCATGATGTTGCCGTTAAGATCGAGCAGCCCGGCCCAGCCATCCTCCTGCATTACCCGGAAAGTCGGGAAGCGGACCTGTAGCATCTGCCAGCCGTCGGTTTGAGCCAGGCGTGCCAGGCGCATCCCACGCTTCACTTCTTTCACGGACAGAGTACGGATGGAGTTGGTCAGCCGTACGCTCAGGGAGAACTTGATCATATCGCGGCTGGTGGCACAGTAGAGGGAACGGGAAGAGGTGGTCGGCAGCCACGACGTGCCGGCCTCACCTAAGTCTTTAATCAGCCCTTTAGCAACAAGTGCCTGGCACCACCCCTGCTGCAAAAGATATTCCCCCTGCCACGGGTGCAACGGGAACAGCCATTGGTTGTCACTTAATTCGTTGAGTAACTGAGGCGCATTCTCTGCGGCAAATCGCGTCAGCCGCTGTTGAAGGTTGAGATGCAAACTTTCACCGGCGATTTGCGTTTTATCCACCGAAAACCACCGCAGTGGGAAGTGGGGTGCCATATCAGGCAGGTAGCGTTCAGCCTCCCGCCGGTTAAACGGTTCATGAGACTTAGGCGCAGGGTGGAAAGCGTGTCCTGTCAGCAGCGCCTGCTCAGCTTCGCCAAAATTCAACGCTTTTTCACGCAGGGCGGTCCAGTCATGACGGGCATCAATTGCCTGTTGCGTATGGGCGTGGCTTTCCAGCACGCGCTGGTGGAAAGTTTCGCAGAGGGGAACGGGCAGAAACAGTTGATGCCGTAGCTTATCAATAATAAGCCGGGAGAGAGTGGTAAAGTCGACAGGATAACTGCCTGATGCCGTGACCAGACGTGCAGGAAATGCAAAGCGGTGATGCTGGGTTGGGGAGAAATAAGCCACTCTGAAATGGAGCGATTTCTGCTCATCCAGCGGGATGATCAATTCGTCTGGCGGGTATTCTGTCAGTTTCCAGTCTGTGGTTTCACGAATCAGTGCATTCAGGAAGCACTGCGCAGCCACATCTGTGGCTGGTTTTTCAGAGGGCAGGGTCATAGTCAAACAGCTCCCACACAGTAAAATAATAACAATTATGTCAATAATGATTCTCATTATCAATAAGAAATGTTATTGTCAGATGAATTAATTTTACAAATAAACACAATTAATACATGGAGTTGAAACATTAAAATGTCACCTGGGATCGAAGATACGCCCCAAAAACCACTGTCCTGCTGGCCACTTGCGTTCAGTGCCGGGCTTCTCGGTATCGGGCAGAACGGTCTGCTGGTTGTGCTCCCTGTTCTGGTCATACAGACAAATCTGAGTCTGTCTGTATGGGCTGCCCTGCTGATGCTTGGCTCAATGCTGTTTCTGCCATCGTCCCCGTGGTGGGGAAAGCAAATTTCCCGTACTGGCAGTAAACCTGTGGTGTTGTGGGCTCTGGGAGGATATGGCATAAGCTTTACCCTGCTAGGGCTGGGAAGCGTGCTGATGGCTACCAGCGCCATAACAACAGCGGTGGGACTGGGAATATTAATCATCGCCCGGATCGCCTACGGGCTGACCGTGTCGGCAATGGTGCCAGCCTGTCAGGTCTGGGCATTGCAGAGAGCAGGAGAAGGGAATCGCATGGCCGCTCTGGCAACCATCAGCTCCGGCCTGAGTTGCGGCAGGCTATTCGGGCCGCTGTGCGCGGCAGCAATGCTGGCCATTCATCCTCTGGCGCCACTGGGGCTGCTGATGGCAGCCCCAGTGCTGGCGCTGCTGATGCTGCTGCGGTTGCCCGGCACACCACCACAGCCCACACCGGAGCGCAAGAGCGTCAGTCTGAAGCGGGATTGTCTGCCTTATCTGCTTTGCGCAATATTACTGGCTGCGGCGGTGAGCATGATGCAGCTTGGACTTTCGCCTGCCCTTACTCGCCAGTTCGCCACGGATACCACCGCCATTAGCCAACAGGTGGCCTGGCTGTTGGGTCTGTCCGCAGTAGCTGCGCTTATCGCGCAGTTCGGGGTACTCCGTCCGCAGCGCCTGACTCCGGTGGCCCTGCTCCTGAGTGCCGGAGTGTTGATGAGTGGTGGTCTGGCTATCATGCTCTCCGAACAGCTATGGTTGTTTTACCCGGGCTGTGCAGTGCTGTCATTTGGAGCTGCTCTGGCAACACCCGCTTATCAACTTCTACTGAATGATAAGCTGGCTGATGGCGCAGGCGCGGGCTGGCTCGCTACCAGTCACACACTTGGCTATGGACTGTGCGCTTTGCTGGTGCCGCTGGTATCGAAAACAGGTGTCGCAATCGCGCTGATTATGGCGGCATTATTTGCAACTATATTATTTACCATTGTGTCTGTATTTATCTGGCATTACCGTGCTATCAAATAAAGATATGATCATCACCTTACCGGAGTAAATCAGAGGATATGAGAGAGAACCTGCGTCTGATGAAAGCATGTCAGGCAGTAACACTGGCAAAAATGCACCGCATGGTACAGGGTATGTTCGGTATAAAACCGGCCGGTGTCACTTAAGTTGCATTGAAGTCATGCTGGTTGTGAGTGCAACATCACATGGCTCTGTCCGGATGCCTGCAGACAATGAGAACAGTGCGATTACTCATTGGGAATGAGATGAACGCATCCCCAACATTAGATCTGGGGCACCGTGATAAATAAAGGGGAAAATCAGAGAGGTGTCGAGCCTCGCAGATTTCCGGCATCATAGTGCCCAATACGGGATGCATAAAACTCTCTCAGAGTGGCGTTGATACCTGAAAGAGCTGGAGCGTGAAAATCGTGAACTGCGCCGCAGTAACGATATCCTTCGCCAGGCTTCCGCTTATTTTGCGAAGGCGGAGTTCGACCGCCTCTGGAAAAAATGATGCCACTGCTGGATAAGCTGCGTGAGCAGTACGGGGTCAGACCGGTATGCAGCGAACTGCATATTGCCCCGTCAACGTATTACCATTGTCAGCAACAGCGACATCATCCGGATAAACGCAGTGCCCGTGCGCAGCACGATGACTGGCTGAAGAAAGAGATACAGCGCGTATACGATGAAAATCACCAGGTATACGGTGTGCGTAAAGTCTGGCGTCAGTTGTTACGGGAAGGTATCAGAGTGGCCAGATGCACTGTGGCACGTCTCATGGCAGTTATGGGACTTGCCGGTGTTCTCCGGGGTAAAAAGGTCCGCACTACCGTCAGCCGGAAAGCCGTTGCCGCATGCGACCGCGTAAACCGTCAGTTCGTGGCAGAACGTCCAGACCAGTTGTGGGTGGCTGATTTTACCTGGGTAAGCACATGGCAGGGCTTCGTTTATGTGGCGTTCATCATTGATGTGTTCGCCGGATACATCGTGGGATGGCGGGTCTCATCGTCCATGGAAACGACATTCGTGCTGGATGCACTGGAGCAGGCGTTATGGGCCCGTCGACCGTCCGGCACGGTCCATCACAGTGATAAAGGTTCTCAGTATGTATCGCTGGCCTACACACAGCGGCTTAAGGAAGCCGGATTACTGGCATCAACAGGAAGTACAGGCGACTCGTATGACAACGCGATGGCGGAGAGCATCAATGGTCTTTACAAAGCGGAGGTAATACACCGTAAGAGCTGGAAAAACCGTGCAGAAGTGGAACTGGCCACACTAACGTGGGTGGACTGGTATAACAATCGACGATTGCTGGAAAGGCTGGGCCATACTCCTCCGGCAGAAGCAGAAAAAGCTTATTATGCTTCCATCGGAAATAATGATCTGGCAGCCTGAGTTCACAGATAAAATACTCTCCAGGAAACCCGGGGCGGTTCAGCATGACCGGATTTTTATCAGTGGGTAGACAGTTGGGAGTGAAGCCTGAACACACCCATTGTTGTCTGTGCACATCAAGCGTGGCCAGAATACGACCCGACGCGCTGTAAATTGCAAACTGATGTGTATATACCGAACCGGTATATCCTGGCGGTACAGGGTTTATTTTTAACCATAGGAATTTATGACCACAACGTGTCAGATAATTCCAGACATGAACTATTGATGCGCGCATTTAGTTCCTTAGTAAAAAGTCACCAATGGTAATTATGATGTGCAGCATAATCAGCTGCACATACCTCTACATCTGTCACTCTAATGACTTTCTCCTACCGCAATCATCACTCCACTGATAATAATCAGACATATAGACACATTATTAAATTAACGAATGGCCGTTCCGGTGAGATCCGATTTTCTGTCTTATAACAACTTTCCGGAAGTGTAACACGGTTGCGTCTTGGCTCTTGCACCCTTTTCTGTCGTTGTGAACGGGCCCACAGGGAATGAAGGAGACACAATATATAGTGTCATTAGCATCTAAATTAAGCACTATATGTTGTGCTGACAGAAGGTGGCGTTGTTGTGGGGGAAAAGGAAGATCCGTAACTATCAGGACTCTGACGATTAGTCTTAAGACTGTCGGTAAATTAAGTGATATCAGTTGTCAGGATATTCATGGAGTCAGTCTGTATGCACCTTTGCCATTGAAACAAACATATGAAGTGTACTTCGGATATGACCGTATGTTCAGGAAGTACGGCAGATTGAGTCGAAAATTACCTGTAAAGACAGACTTCAGAAAAAACAGTGCTCGCCGCAGACCGGTGACCGGGCGAAGCCCGCGAACCGGCGAGGAAGCGCAATATATCTGTAGTTACAGTGAGCAGGTACGCCCTGAAGCCTTCATAATCGGTAGTGTACGTTGTTTTTCTGGAATGATTTATCCACATATCCGGAGGCTCGATCCAGTAAACAGATCCATGAATGATCAACAAAGGATCCATTAAAGATCCCCATATCGCTGTAAACCTTGTCATTAATGGTCCGGGAGCACGATCACATAAGCTGTGGCATGTTAATGATAAACTGTAACAAGTTAATGATAAGCTGTATTAAGTAATGCATATACTGCAGTAAGTTAATGACATAAACTATGGTCAGTACGCCAGACTCAGCTGTTAAATACAGGCTGCAAATTTTTCTTCAGTCAGTTAGCGGGGTTCTGACATCCGATTTTCTGTTTATTCTTTTACTGTCCACAGGCAGGAGGCTTTCTGGAAAACGAAAATTCAGACATCAAAAAACTGTTCGGCGAGGTGGATAAGTCGTCCGGTGAACTGGTGACACTGACACCAAACAATAACAACACCGTACAGCCTGTGGCGCTGATGCGTCTGGGCGTCTTTGTACCGACCCTTAAATCACTGAAGAACAGTAAAAAAAATACTCTGTCACGTACTTGTCAGCGCCAGTGATATAAGACGGTAATTCACCATTTGGATTGTCCGCTCCACCCAACATGTTGTTTCCTTAAGGT
>NZ_PTRU01000051.1:0-14003 GCF_002965245.1 Escherichia sp. MOD1-EC6021
ACCGTCATCCCTGGTTCAAAGCTCTGCTGAACAATTGCGATCTTTTCCTGTGTGGTACGCCGTCTGCGTTTCTCCGGCCCTAAGACATCAATCATCTGTTCTCCAATGACTAGTCTAAAAACTAGTATTAAGACTATCACTTATTTAAGTGATATTGGTTGTCTGGAGATTCAGGAGGCCAGTCTAATGGCCACAGAACAGGTAAAGACTTCCGGCAGGTTTCAGCACCCGCCAGAACTGCGCCAGACACTGGTCCAGCCACTTCAGGTAATCATCGTCGCCCTTCCACTGGTTATCCCAGCCTTCAGGCTTCACTTTAAAGTACGGCGGGTCCGTGACTATCAGGTCAACAGAATTTTCGGGTAACGACCGGATAAATTCCAGGCAGTCGGCGTTGATTAACTCACAACTGGATATTTTTACAGTATTAAGCATGGATCATTAAGCCTGTCTCTGATAGGCTCATTCTGCTTTTGCGCAAAGCAGATGGGCCTGAGGTTTGCTTGTGACCCCAACGCATGAGCAGATGGCTGGTGAGTGCCCCTAACACCCACCAGCCGCCCATTTACCACAAATAAAAAAGCCTTCAGGACTGAAGGCGTCTGTAACAACCGAACTGATAGTCTGCCAGACCCGCCATAACAAGCTGGGTCAGTATTAGCTGGCAGCGTTCGCGTGAAAGGTACGTATTCTGTGCAATCTCCCCGACAGTCGCCGGTTCGGTGGCACTTAATTCATTAAAAACCACTCTGGCGGTTTCGGTCATATCCTGCTGTTTCAGCATGTCTTTTTCCCTTTTCCGGTTAACGTGACACACCAATAACTCTTGTCGAAAAAGCCAGCAAGCTGAAAGACCGGTATTAATAACCACCTGCACATTTTATGTACTGCACCATTTTTCTGGCATAAAAAAACCGCTCAATGCCGGGCAGTAAAATCTTTATTACTCAGGAAATTTTAACGTACTCTGACAGTATTAATTTCAAAATCATTAATATTTCCGCTATTAAATATAACGAATTTCTTACCCCCACTCCTGTATGATTTCGATAACACCAGACGATCATCATAGCGCGCAATAATGTAATACCATACATTCTCATAGTGGACCGTCTGATATTCCCTCTTAAACTGTGGTTTGTACCAACCGGCAATAAGAGAGAATGCCCAGAAATAAATCATAAACCCAGCCATCATGAACTCAATTCGGTGATGGCGAATAACAGACATTTCCGAAAAACATTTGACTGAAACAAGTCTTCTTCCAGACCTGACAAAAAGCGTGATTGCAAAGGCAGCAAGAACACAGAAAATCAGTACATCTGGCTCAACATGCTGATGAATTACAGAAAACTCCAGAACAGGTGGAATAAAAAGCAGCAATATCGCGAGAAAAAGCCGGATAAAACTCAAATTTTGTATATTGCGCTTTTGTTTTATGCCCAAAAAGAAAACAATACCAACTCCCCATCCAATAAGGAATATAACGATAACTGTCACAGCATAAAACAAACTTCGTGCTACATCATCGACACCAGCCCCGACAACCCACCATGGAAAGCCATAGTAAAATGAAGTACCCCATCCATAGAAATAAGCGCTCCCCCATCCGAGACAGCCCATATAAGCAACAAAAAGTGAAGAGTTTCTGAGCAGAGCACTGTCATCCATAGTAACACCATTAACAACTCAAAAATATCAACACACATTACATAACAAATTGGATTCCATGCAGTCAAGGGGCGTCATTGATGGAGAAAGTATTGGCACAATCGTCATCACGTTTAATGTCTATGCCATTTTTTGGGGGGTAAAAAACCCGCTCGGTCACGGGTTTTAGTGGCTTTGTCATCACGTATAATAACGGCAAAATATCAGATTTACACGAAACATATGCCTTTTTATCTACTTTTGCAATACTTTGCTATGAAAATGCCGCCTTTTGTTTTGAACGTGTTCCCTCCACCAACAATAAAGCTTCACTATCCAGCCGATGAAAAATGTGTTTCATTGCAACCCAGTGACCAGTAAATGTCTTGGACCAGTTTTTGGTTGTTACTCCCACCAGTAACGCCAGTTCCTGGTATTCGTAACCTTCCCCACCAAAAAGCTCAGCTTTTACCGCCTGCGCCGCCAACCAGATCAACGTCTTCAGGCGCACCAGAGTTTTTCCTGCAATTTTTCTGGTACCGGATTGAGCATTAAATTCAGTCCACGCCCACTGCGTTATCGCGATCTGATGCTCCCAGCAAATGCTACCGCTGTAACACCACAGCAGCCAGGCTTTATGATGTTCTTCAAGAGACAGAACGGCGCGTCGCCATGATGATGTCGAAAACTCAACCGGACTGACCAGGGCAATTGATGAGCCTTTCGCCAGTGATTGTTTACCCGGGATCGGGGGATTATCCCGCGTGATCATTTTTCCGGTTACCTCATCGCGGTAACGAATTTTTTTGCGTCTGTAACGCCCTGTATCGAACAGGGCATTTTCCTGCCAGGCTTCCAGCTGGCCTTTTGTCGACCCACTAAGATCCGCAGTGGCAATCATGAGTTGCTCACGAACAAACTGTAAATACTGGTTATTCATGCACACCCACCTCTGTAATTCTTATCTCCAGCCGTCCACCAGATACTGGCTTGCCACGTACAATATTGATTTCATCAAACTGCTCATCGTCCATTAACAACCCCGCGTGCGTCAGCGCATCCAGCGGTGCTTTCAGAATATTGTCCAGGTCACGGCGGCGCTTATCCGGTGGCTCTGCAATAATTTTTATTGCCAGCCGTCCGGACAGGCTTAATTTCAGTCGCTGCTGGCGAACAATAAGCGCCACTGCCCGGCGATAACGCTCCCCGGCTTTTGATACAAAATATGTGCTGCCACGGCGTCGCCAGTAAGTGTTCACCGTCGGCGGGTAAGGTAAAACCAAATCTATGAGCATCAGTCACCTCTTTTACCCGAGCACGCCAGTCGCAAAGGCGTGATCAAGAAAACGAAAAATTAACTCAATCTGAGAGCCGTACTTTTTCTCAAACTTCAGCGGGTCTGCATGAAGTTCGTTGTGGTGCTCCCGGCACAACGGTAGCGTGAAAATATCGTGGGCCTTTGTTCCCACTCCCCCCTGACCATGACCAATCAGGTGATGCGGATCGTCAGCTGGCTTACCACAACACGCACACGGCTGTGTCTTTACCCAGCGCGTGTATTTCTCATTAACCCAACGGCGACGTTTAGGCCGCCTCATGAACGATTCAGGAGACTCCGGATCAACGGCGATACTGACAACCGTTTTTTTCTGTGGTGGATTTTGTTGCTGGTGGACGTGAAGTGGCAGCGCAATATTTTTTGTGCGCTGCTTCAGTATGCTGATGGCTGTCTGTTCTCCCGGTACGATGTCACTCTCACGGTATACGGAGCGGATTTTTTCCGCTGGTAATCCCAGCGAACGACGCGCTACTGCCTCAGGTAGTGCATCCACCACCTGATTGCAGGCCGCCCACCAGGATAATTCGGCCAGCGATAACTCCCTCTCCTGCGTACCGCTTATTGCGTGACGGATGACATCAATCATCCAGGCAACCAGATTCTGCTGAGCAAGTTGATCGAGTGATTCTGATGTCTGGTCGCGCAGCTGGTTGTCACAGTGCCAGCACAACACCATCGCGCCGGTACCATAACGGTGAATGACGGTTTCGCTGTGATGATAACCGCCGTGTGGCCACTGGCAGGATTTCACGTGACGTAATAACCAGTCAGACAGTGCACCTGCACCACCTGCAGCACGAATAACCCGCTCATCGCTGAAAAATGGCAGTAATGTTTTATCCTCTGCCAGCGGCTGGCGAACGGCAGGAACGACTCCGGACGGCAGACCGCGCATGTTTTTCGGTTCCGGCTCCACCAATATTCTGCCGTTATGGAATACTGACATTGATTCACGGCCTGGCTTAACGATAACCAGACTGAGTTCCGGTACCAGAACAGGTCGAAGTAATACCCGCACGTTACCTCCAGATGCGTTGCTGATATGTGCGGGACGGACGCGGCGGGCGTTCGGAATAAGGGAGCCTGACGGAAATTATCCAGTGTCGGAAGTCAGGACTGAGGCCTTTCTGAAACTGGTATCCACGTCTGCGGTAATTCTGAATCAGCCACTCGGCCTGTTCTTCAGTGCATTGGTCATGCTGGTACCAGTCATATTTGAATGCGTGAGAGCGCCGTCCGTGTCTGCTGGCAGGGTCGGCATCAGAATTGTGGTGTTTGGTATTGTGCGCCATCGGTTGTCTCTGCTGGCGCAGCAGGTGCCAGTTGTTCAGGCTGGCGTGTGGATTGTAAACCAGAATGCCAGGAAAAAACAAAACCCGCGAAGCGGGTTAGTAAAAATGTACTGAAGTCAATGACGTGCCATCACAGTTAAAATATGACAGACTCTATTTACGTAGAGATGTCAGACTGCAAGATCCAAGGGAAGATCAGAAATATCCTTTAATCTTTTACCATTAACCATCACGGAAAGCATGTCAGCTGCATCGCTGAGCCCCAGTATTTCAACTGCTGATATAAGTTCATAAAGCGCAAAATGATACACGCAATCTATATCACCAGTACCAAGAGCAATAGACGCCAGACGACTTGGAGTAGGCTCAGCAGTAACAACCATTACATGAGGGAGATTTCCCTTACGGTTGCGAATAAGATTTAATGCCTCAGAACGAGCATTCTGGGCCCGGTCGCTTCTTATTGTCCATTTGCAGGAAATACTTGCGTGTAATATTGGTTTCCCACCATTCGAACTCCTGAGAGCTGACATGCGGGTAACAGAATCATCCACCAGTAATTCAGGACTGTTGATAACTTGATCACATTCAGGTTCTCTTTCAACAATAATATCTGGTGAAATCGTATAATCACTCCCCAGTGCAGCAGCTAGCTGAGGATTACTTTTTGCAGCACTATCCAATGCTATAAGATGGGCATATTGTTCATATTTAGCTATCTCTAATCTGTTTCTACCAGAAACCTGATGTACATTCCATTTTCCAGGGCGTAAGTGGCTGAGTTTAAAAAAGGTTTTTTCTATAAACTCTGCGCAGATACTCTCAAACTGATTACCAGATGTTTGCCCTGCAACACGTTCACCAATCGTTTCAGCCTGCAAGAAGCGAGCAATTTCTCTTGCTATAGCTTTACTGTTTTTGTTACTGCTATCTGCGTTACTAACAACTCCGGCAGTATTAATTGTGAGCGTATTCAGTAACAATTGGGCATGAAACTCCTTTCTGGCTTCAGCAAAACCAACTATGCTGTCAACCAAATCTCCATTCATTTCTGGATTTCCTTCAGGCTACTTGACTATTCTTACTGATGTTATTCTTATACCGTCCCTGCAAAACTCCATACACATATTGTGCGATTTTTGCCGCAAATAGCGGTGGAACAGCATTCCCGATCTGCTTTGCAATCTCAGTTTTTGAACCGGTAAAAATGAAATTATCAGGAAAAGACATTAATCTCGCTGCCTCACGATGAGTTATTGGCCGATCCTCTTCCGGATGTAAATATCGCCCTTTCTCCGGTTTGAAAAACTCAGTACGAATCGTTACTGAAGGTCTGTCCCACCACAGACGTCCAAACAAATCGGTCCCTCCAGATTTCTTTTTTAGCCAGCACGCCGGGGTTATATCAGGTCTTTTTTTCTGTAAATCGAAACGGTTACCTCCTGGTGGAACCGCTTTATATCGCTCCAGAGAAACAGGTGTGGGATTACGCCCAAAATGTAAGTTCAGCGGAGGAAGTTCATTACGAATATCAGTTCCAACAGGAGCAGGTAAGTCACCAATTGCATCACGCGTACAGACCCATTCAGGCAAAGCGACATCCTTATCAGGGGAACGATGCGTTGGTGCTGGCGGGAACGCCGGAATACTATGCACATCGAAGAGTTCTCGTTTGATACCGATTGCTATCGTTCGTTTTCTTGTCTGAGGTACTCCATAGTCAGCAGTATTCAACACCATTGGATTAAGCAGAATAAAGCCCATGGATTTCGCTCTAAACGTAATGTCCGCAAACTCATCGCTTATCAGCAATCCGGGGACATTTTCCATGACGAACATACAAGCCCTTGAACGCTCAATGACATCCATATAAGGCTCCCACAATGCTCTTCGGTGATCACCATAACGATTCTTATTCAATAAACTGAATCCCTGACACGGGGGGCCACCTATGACCACATCAGCCTCAGGAACAGTATTGCTGGATGCCCACTCCTCAATATTTGCCTGAACTCCATGCAAACCAAAATTGGCATTGTAGGTATTTATAGCTGCAGCATTATTATCAATAGCAAGGATACTTTCAAAGTAGTCAGACATCTCTCCATGAAGAAAACCATAAGATAATCCACCTGCCCCACAAAAGAGGTCTATCACTCTGAATTTATTTAATTCTTTCATCCGCATCCATATGCCTCAGATTAATGTTGAGCGTCTTACAGGACGCGTAATGTTAACTGGGGCTTTCTCTATCTGCCTTTTGGTGTTCATGCCTGAGGCAGACAGCCTCAGGCACCCGCAGCAATTCTACTTAACTCACGTCACCTCGCCAATATGAAATCAATCAGAAAGGTGATCCATAAAATCACTCCTTCTCTTCTTTTCCGTAGTGGAGTTGGCCAATTTTGATAAGAGGGCGTCCCTGAGATTTGCGGTGTAGATTGGTATCGCGCAGAGAATACACACAGCCACAATATTCCTGCTGATAGAATTTTTCGCGCTTGCTGATTTCAATCATACGGGACGAGCCGCCCTGCTTGCGCCAGTTATAATCCCAGTACACCATACCCGGATAATGCGCAACAGCTCGCCGCCCACACTCGTTAACCTGCTGCATATTTTTCCAGCGTGAAATGCCCAGTGAACTGCTGATCACACTGAAACCATTTTCAGCAGCGTACAACGCTGTCCGCTCAAAACGCATGTCAAAACACATGGTACAACGGATCCCCCTCTCAGGCTCCCATTCCATTCCTTTGGCACGTTCAAACCAGTTGTCGGTGTCGTAATCAGCATCGATAAACGGCACGCCGTGTTGTTCAGCAAAGCGAATATTTTCATCCTTACGAATTAAATACTCTTTCTGAGGATGAATGTTCGGGTTGTAGAAAAAGATGGTGTAGTCGATTCCCGAGGCCTGAAGCGCCTCCATCACTTCACCGGAACATGGAGCACAGCAAGAGTGCAGTAGTAGTTTGTTTGCCCCGTTTGGGAGTTCCAATTTAGGCCGTTTGAAATCAGCAATAGTCATAAATATTTTTATTGGGGTCATGAAAATAGCACAGAGTGTAGCATCAGAGCAGGGCTATCGGGAATATATGTCTAAATCTGGTAATATCTGGTTTTGACGCAAAGCGGACAACCACGCTGGCTCTACCCTGCGCCATGAAAATGTCAATTCACATCTGAACTAATGCTCTTTAATCTAGTAACGTCTAAAATACCTAACATTTCCTTGATAAAATGCCAGTACACGCTGCATAGCTTCGCTCTTCCGGCACTCGCGACAGATTATATTCAGGCGCCTGTCGTAGCGGCGTATTTCTCCGTCTGGTAACTTTCGAATCAGTGTCGGGTCAGCAGCCTTCTCCGGTGTCTTACGCCATACGCGATACGCCTGCTCTGATGGAAATACCCCGCAATCACAGAGCCAGACATCACCACTGGCCGCAAGCGCACCAGATAAACGACGAATAGCGGTCTTACTGACACCCGTTTTATCTGCCAGTTGTCGAAAAGTTTCTCGTCCGCTCAGGCGCACGAATTCCACAATGCGCGCCTTCACTTCTTCCCGCTCTTCTGGTGTAAATACTTTTGCCATAAGCGCCTCCGGCAATCACTTTTCCGACACAATACGACCGGATGAATCGACAATCTGTCGAACAATATCCCGGTGCTTGTTCAGCTCCCGCAGCGCGGCGCAGACTCGCTCCCACTTCTGAACCTGACCTTTTGCCCGGCGCAGCTCGCGGTTAGCCACATGCAGCGATGGTAAAATCAGACCATCCGGATGTTTTCTGGTGAACGACGGCTGTGACTGCACTGTGACCGCCACACTTTCAGTTTTTATTTCTTCCTGTGTTTCCGCTTCCCGGACAGGTAACGCAATACCTGCTGGCTGAGGAATGGCTTTACCATCCGTTTCCGCTACGGATGCAGCTTCCGGCTCTGCCGGTAAATCAGCGCCCGGTATGCAGTAACGAAATTTACCGTTCTGATTTACGCGTGCCAGGCGCCCCGTTGCTGTTACGACCGCCAACGTGGAAGCAACCTTGCGAATGCTAACACCGAACTTATCCGCCAGTTCCTCACACGTTTTAGCCCCATCCTGACAGATAAACTCAATCATCATGTCCGCGGTAACTTTTTGTTCGACCTCCCCGGTCAGCACATCCGGTACTTCAGACTGTGCTGGCTGTTCTTCGGTTACCCCGGATTCACCTTCACCAGCCAGAAACCAGGTGTGACCCGTTTTATCAACAACGCCATTTTCTTTGAGTTCCCACAGTTCGTTGAGAACTTCTTCACGGCTGATATCAAGCCGCGCCGCCAGTTCAACAGAATTGGCTTTACCCATCGCTTTCAGTGCATGCAATACGGTTTCCATTAAAACTTCCTCCGGATAAAAATTACTTCTCAGTTCCTGTGCTGGCTGACGTTCGGACGCCAGCTCTCCCAGTTAAACGTCACCCAGCGACCACCGTTCATGGACATGCGGTCCATCACCCGCTCGCCGAGAAGTGTATTCATCGCTGCATGGTTAAGATTTGTCAGCATCCCCACACTGAGTAACGATGCCGTTCTGCGGTCAACAATCTGATTCAGCGTGACCTGCTCATTACGCGTATCCCGTTGCATGCCAATTTCATCCAGTACCAGCAGGTCAACGCCACACAATCCCTGCAAAAATTTTTCGCCCGAGTTTTTGTTGTCGTAGCTGCCATGTAACGCCAGCATCACATCCGCCACTGTTATCACAATCACACTGCGACCTTTCGCCAGAAGGTGGTTGCCAATAGCCGCCGCCAGGTGGTTTTTTCCTGTGCCAGGCCTGCCACTGAAAACAAAATTCGTACAGCCGCCTTCCAGCTCTGCCGCAATGGATTTCGCCTGACTCAGGGCATGGCGCTGACCATCGTTCTGCACCCGGTAGTTACCGAACGTACACTTCCGGTGAAGCAGCTGGATACCGGAGCGGTTAATAATTTTTTCAACCCGCGTCTGATGATTCAGACGATTAACCTCCTCGCTGCGCTTACGCCCTTCAGCAAGCTGCCATTCCCGCCACTCCGCCACCGTACGGTACGGAGGGATTGCATCCTGCGGCACAAATCTGCTGACTCTTGCCAGAACACCACCTGACGTAATGTTTTTCATGGTGCGCTACCCCCTGAAACCCGGCGGAATTTCGGTATCCGGTTCAGAAATATGATTCACGCAACGCTGCGCGGGACCACGCCACAGTCGAATAACCAGTTCATCCCATTTCTCACGGAGTTTTTCCGGGCTCTTGATGTTTTTTATCCAGAACGGATCTCGTTGTGCCCGGCTGAACATTTCGCAAATTTGTCTGTGACTTCTTCCATCCAGCATCCGCATTGTGCGCACGTCATTGGCCCACGCCGTCCAGTTGGGCTCTTTCGGTCGCGTGATCTCACCATCGTCACTGGCAGCCTGTTCGTAAAGACTCACGATTCGTCCCCAGATCCACTGTGCGCACACCAAATCTTCCTGACTTCCCCACTGGCGTTTTTTCGCACTGAACACAACCGCGTCAGGGTGTCGGGTTAAAAAATCCTGTTCAGCCGTCTGCGGGTCCGGTTGCGAAGCGTCCGGACAAGAAGATCTTTTATCTGACGGATCAGGTTTTAATACTGACGGATCGGGGTCAATCATCGGCCCCCTAATCGGCAGTTTTTTATCAACAGTTGATCCATCAAAATTTGACGGGTCAACCGTTGAGGGGTCAATATTTGACGGGTCATTTTTTGCCGGGCTAATTTTTCTTTTCGGTTTATATGACTCACGCGCCGCCGCCGCAGCTGCTTCGAGTTTTTCCACATTAAGCCGATAGATATTGCTTACATTACGCCCACCGACCTTACGCTCTTCCTTCGTCAGCCAGCCCTCTTTCGCCAGTTCTGCAATAGCCGATTTCACTGTGGATTCACTTCTTGCACCGATCTGACGCCGGATAGTTTCAATGGCAGGCCATGACACGCCCTCGTCATTGCTGTAGTCTGCAAGACGGGCCATAACCGCCACCCTGGATAAGATCATGCCGGTGAAGGCGCACCCTTCCCAGACAAGACCATGAAGCTTGCTGCTCATAAAACCCCCGAACACCGTGCTTTTAGTGCATCACCACAGCATTCCCTGCCGGGCCGCCGCGATTCATCTGGTCATACAAAACAACCGCTGACGCAACAAAATCATCGACATCCTTCACCAGCCGATCCCTCCGTTCGACGATCTCACGGTAATATTCAGAACTGTGGCTGCGCATACGGGCCACCAGCAAAGGCGGCATCGCCTTTTCGATCGCCGGTAACAGAGCCTGCATTTTTTCAACAGCATCAGGGGTGTCTTTATCCAGCCAACGGAAAATTTTCTGGGTATTACGGGCCAGGGCTTCCGGATGGCTGTCGTCATACAGTTCCGGGAACGTCATTCCCAGCTCGAAATACGCTTTGGTAATTTTCGCAGCCGGCACTTTTTCGCCGTCCGGATGCGCCCAGACATTCATCGCCATGCGGATGTGTTCATGCTTGATTTTCATGAATCCCCCCCTTGGTTAGAAGGCGGATTATGATCAGAACCGGGAATGACAACCGTCGGTATGTGTAACTCATATTTGAGCGCCCCGGCAGTGACTGCCTGAATTAGCAACGCCCATTTCCACGGAACCTCTTCCCCCCACATGCTGACTGTGGTTTTTGACGTTCCTAGAGCTGCGGCTGTTTTAACAACTCCGCCAAAATAGCCTAATACTTCTGATTTTTTCATGAGTCGCTCCATAAAACTGAACGTCAAAAGTTTAATAATCAAAACCAAAGAAAGTCAAGAAACAAAACCATCTGTGTTTTAAAATCAAAACATGAGCAAGCAAACTATATCTGAACGCATAACCCAACGTATGCATGCGCTAAACCTGAAAGGCAAAGACCTTGTCAATGGCACTGGCGCATCAAAAGGCTCCGTAAGTCAATGGATGAACGGTGGAGGAGCGCCGTCCTCGCGTTACATAAGTTCACTGGCAAAAATATTGAAAGTAAACGAAAATTGGCTTCTTAATGGAGGAGAGTTAAATACAGGTGATTCGCTTGATCTATCTTTACCGCCGATAAAAACGGTTCCGCTACTATCACTTCAGCAGGCAGCAAGCTGGAGTGATTATATGAAAAATTCCTCAATAACCTCTTGTGTGCAGCTTGTCGGAGAAATCCCGGTCAATACCTTTGCAGTTGTTCTAGAGAGTGACAGTATGTCAACATCTGGTGGGGGAGTTTCCATCCCAAATGGTTCAACAGTTTTTGTTGATCCCGATCGAACCGTACAACCAGGAAATATTGTCCTTGCCTTACCCAAAGGGACCACAACACCTGTCATTCGTAAACTGGAGATAGAAGGGCCGGATATTCTTTTAGTCCCCACGAATCCTCGCTACCCTTCAATTATGCTGGATGATCTATCTTGCATATTGGGCGTATGCTTTAAAATTCAACAAGATATTTAACCAACCTCATCTATTTGATTAACTGTATGCCATCGTGGTGATGGCTTAACAGCTGCCTGCTTAAAATGTTTTGATAAAAAAACATTGACCTGAAAAGTTCGTTTTTCTAAACTTCATTCGTTCCCTCACCCCATCCTACAGAATGCAGGGCAATACTTCGAGTTACCAGGCAGTGGTCAGGGGTTAAGTAGCCAGCCCGAGGCGTAAGAACATGACGGCAGGGTTCAACTTTAATAACTATGCAGCAGGTTTTTGTTCCGCTACCCCGGCGTTAAGGGGAAATGAGGTCAGCATGGATACTATCGATCTTGGCAACAACGAATCTCTGGTGTACGGCGTGTTTCCAAACCAGGACGGCACCTTCACCGCAATGACGTATACAAAAAGCAAAACGTTTAAAACCGAAAATGGTGCCCGTCGCTGGCTGGAAAGAAACTCAGGTGAGTGATATGGATTTCAACACAATCATGGAAAAGGCTTACGAAGAATACTTCGAAGGCCTTGCCGAAGGCGAAGAAGCCCTCAGCTTCAGTGAGTTTAAACAGGCGCTTTCCAGTTCGGCAAAATCTAACGGCTGATAAGCGAAACAGCACCGCGAGGAATCAGTATGCAGAAACGAGAACCCGTCATCATCGCGCCAGACTATACCGATGATGAACTTTATGAGTGGATGCACCAGAAAATTAAGGCTGCGCAGGACCTGAAATGGGCCAATGAAGCCAAGACTAAGCAGGCTGAAAATCTGTCCGCTCTGGAGCAGGATATCACCAGGCTGGAAAAAGCAGCGGCATTAAGCATTGCCAGAATGATTACATACCCGCGTTAATAGCTAACCAACGAAGCTAAGGTTGGTAATTAAAGAGTTCTCCACGGGTGAGCATCCGGCACTGACAGTTTACTGAAAGGATATTTCCCTGAAAAGTCAGACCATAACGCGAAAGCGCACGGCGAGGTAGCTGGTTCATAGATAGCCTGTCGTTAAATTTTCGTCGACCGTGCGCTTCCGGTTGTGGCACTCCGCGAAATGGCGCGGCGGTAAGTATGGCGGGGTTATTCCTTCCCCGTTGAGGACACCGGGTTGTCAGGTTGACCATACGCTTAAGTGACAACCCCGCTGCAACGCCCTCTGTTATCAATTTTCTGGTGACGTTTGGCGGTATCAGTTTTACTCCGTGACTGCTCTGCCGCCCTTTTTAAAGTGAATTTTGTGATGTGGTGAATGCGGCTGAGCGCACGCGGAACAGTTAAAACCAAAAACAGTGTTATGGGTGGATTCTCTGTATCCGGCGTTAATTGTTAACTGGTTAACGTCACCTGGAGGCACCAGGCACCGCATCACAAAATTCATTGTTGAGGACGCGATAATGGAAACGTTATTACCAAACGTTAATACGTCTGAAGGTTGTTTTGAAATTGGTGTCACTATCAGTAACCCTGAATTTACTGAAGATGCCATTAACAAGAGAAAACACGAACGGGAGTTATTAAATAAAATATGCATTGTTTCAATGCTGGCCCGTTTACGCCTGATGCAAAAAGGACGCTGGCAATGAATACTGCTGTTGCCCTCACTCTGACTGTTTTTCTTAATACTGGCGAACCTGTTGATGTGGTTACTGGTATATATGGTTCAATGAAAGAATGTATGGCTGCCGCAGCAGAACAGAAAATTCCTGGTAACTGTTATCCGGTCGAGAAAGTTATTCGCATGGATAATAACGAAATCCCGGCAGGATTAAAAACAGCGCCGTAATTAATATCCAGTTTCATTTTTATATGCCAGCAATGGCAGGGATTTGTTCACCCTTAAATCTGTAATGAGGTAAAACAAAATGAGTAAAGTCTTTATTTGCGCCGCCATTCCGGACGAACAGGCAATAAAGGAAGAAGGTGCAGTCGCTGTAGCCACTGCCATTGAAGCCGGTGATGAACGTCGCGCCCGTGCAAAATTTCACTGGCAATTCCTGGAACATTATCCGGCTGCTCAGGACTGCGCTTATAAATTTCTTGTTTGCGAGGATAAACCCGGTATACCCCGCCCTGCCCTCGATTCCTGGGATGCTGAATATATGCAGGAAAACCGCTGGGATGAGGAGTCTGCTTCCTTTGTCCCGGTTGAGACTGAATCAGATCCGATGAACGTCACTTTTGACAAGCTGGCCCCTGAAGTACAGAACGCTGTCATGGTTAAGTTCGACACATGTGA
>NZ_PTRU01000052.1:0-13478 GCF_002965245.1 Escherichia sp. MOD1-EC6021
CTAGTCTAAAAACTAGTATTAAGACTATCACTTAAATAAGTGATATTGGTTGTCTGGAGATTCAGGGGGCCAGTCTATACAGGAAAAGCCTATGTCAGAACGTAAAGACTCAAAATCACGCCGTAATTATCTCGTTAAATGTTCCTGCCCAAACTGCACCCAAGAGTCAGAACACAGTTTTTCAAGAGTACAAAAAGGTGCCCTTTTGATCTGCCCTCATTGCAACAAAGTATTCCAGACAAATCTTAAAGCTGTAGCCTGATTGATTTTATTAGTAACAAGTATTTTTTATATTTTAATAATATATTTAAAGCAGATAATAAAAAACCCGCCTGAGCGGGTTTGAGATTGTGGTGCTTTTTGTGGGAGTCATCCACTTACGCACTTTGTTTTGCGATGCCAGCAGTTAGCTTCTGCTGTGAAACTATTCATGCAGCAAACCTGCACTTCACCACAATGGTTAGCATACTTTTCCTGATTAAGATTTTGCCAAATATGCTAGCCATTGTTTCATGTATTGGACCTCCTTACTTTTTATTAAAGAGATCCAATATTCACTACTCTGTCCGTATCTCTACTCAGGCATCAGCCTTCTTCGTTATCGTATACAGACGAGCGATGAATTTTAATCAGTAATGATGACATTTGCTGCTGCAGGACCTTTAGCACCACTCTCTATAGAGAAGGTAACCTTTTGACCTTCAAATAAGGTTCGATAATTATCATTCTGAATCGCAGAAAAATGCACAAACACATCTTTACTACCATCAACAGGAGAAATAAAGCCGAAACCTTTATCAGCGTTAAACCATTTTACTAAACCAGTCATTTTATTTGACATTCTACATTCCTTAACTTGAGCCTTTCGGCATAAATGGTTTGCATAACAGAAACGACTTCGTACTTAATTGGAGAGACTCAAAGAAGGAATAAGTGAATAACACCTGAAATGAGAACTGCTTTAGTAAACTACTTCGTATATCGTCTGTTCTTCAAACCGACGCAGTCATTAACTCATAGTTGAACATATGAAGCAATGTTTATTTTAGACATCCAGCCACCTTCAATCCTATCAAAAAAGTAGTTTTCTCCAGGAACGTGTGTATGGTGCACCAGGTTATCAGTATTAAGGAGTTTTTCTGTCCCCTAAAATGACAGGAATTGTCAAAAACTTTGACTACAAAAGCAGCAAAGGTCTTATATTCCCATCCGATGGCGTATCGATGCCCAGCTTCACGTTTCAGCTCTCAATCTTCGAGATGCAGAAGAAATTACCACAGGATTACGCGTGGAATTTTGCTGGATAAATGGTTCGCGTGGACCTTCAACTGCCAATGTTTATCCCGGGATGAGATTCAATATCTCTATTGCCCCATTTAAAGCACAAAAACCCGCTTATAAGCGGGTTTTCTACTTTTTTCTAAACGTCGGATACACAAAGCCCATCGTTGAGAAAATCTTATCCATGTTTTTTGAAAAATGCAAACATCATGTCGCCATCTTCAGCAAAAATCATTTATCTCGTCACCTTCCTCAATTGCGCTTCCGCGTATGCTTCTTCCTGCCAGCACTTTGTTACCAGTTTACCAATGACGTCCGCATACCCCTTATACCACTGATAATCGGTCAGGTCTGGTACCAGCTTCTGGACATGACGTCGTGCCAGCGTGGTCGGTAAACGACTAAACCGGTTTCCATTACAACGCCCACAAATCTTATATACCGGTACGCCATGAAACCGGGTTCTTTTTTCATCCAGAACAATCCCTTTACCCTTACACCCTCTGCACGCTGTGCTGACTTCGCCCTTACCATGGCAATGCTGACATAGTTCCTTCACCCATTCTTCCTTGATTACAGATTCCCCGCGTCTGTAGTGTTTCACCACTTCGCGCAATACATTATAAAATCCCGTACCTGAACAATGCTCACAGCGAGCCTTACTTGCCGCAGACCTGGAGTAATCAGCAAAGGCAAAATTCACGAGGTAAGGAATAATCTGTAACCGGATTTCTTCACTCAATTTGTTCAATGTCGGGTTATCCAGTGCCATCGCGTAATTTAGCAGGCCTTCAATCGCAAACTGAGCGTCCTGAACACCAACTTTTGCCAGAAATAAGGCCAACCCAAGTGGTGCTTTCGACTGCACCATCCCCTGCGCTGCCATTACATCCGTAATTGTTAAACAACCGGTGCCTGTCGCTGGAGCGTCATCGCTCAATTTTGGAGATTTTGGGGAGTAATATTTTGGTAAGGCTTCAAGGTTCATGCTCGTTCTCCACTTACGCCAGTACGCCAATTGCCAGCGCGCGATCGATAAAACGAAATATCAGCTCCAGTTGGGAGCCATACTTCTCTTCAAATGCCACTGTATCCGTATGCAACTCGTTGTGATGCTTTCTGCACAAAGGCAACACAAAGAGATCATGTGCTTTTGTTCCCATTCCGCCCTGCCCGTGACCAATCAGATGATGCGGATCGTCGGCTGGCATACCGCAGCAAGCACACGGCTGTGTCTTAACCCAACGTGTGTATTTCTCCTTAACCCAGCGGCGACGTTTAGGCAGCTTCATGAAAGATTCCGGAGACTCTGGATCAACGGTGATGCTTACCACCGTCTTTTCCTGTGGTGTTTTTTGTTGCTGGTGGGCGTAAGGCAACGGTGCAAGATTTTTTGTGCGTTGTTTCAATATGCTGGTGGCGGTCTGCTCTCCCGGTACGATGTCGCTTTCGCGGTACACCGAGCAGATTTTTTCCGCTGGTAATCCCAGCGAACGACGCGATACAGCCTCAGGTAGTGCATCCACCACCTGATTGCAGACCGCCCACCAGGATAATTCAGCCAAAGATAATTCCCGCTCCTGCGTACCGCTTATTGCGTGACGGATGACGTCAATCACCCATGCTGTCAGATTTTGTTGAGCAAGCAGCTCCAGTGATTCCGATGTCTGGTCACGCAGTTGGTTGTCGCAGTGCCAACACAACACCATTGCGCCGGTACCATAACGGTGAATAACTGTTTCAGAGTGATGGTAATCGCCATTAGGCCACTGGCAGGATGTAACATGACGTAATAGCCAGTCAGACAATGCGCCAACACCGCCAGCAGCACGAATCACCCGTTCGTTACTAAAAAACGGCAGCAATGTTTTGTCTTCCGCCAGCGACTGGCGAACGGCAGGAACGACTCCGGATGGCAGATTACGCATGCTTTTTGGTTCCGGTTCCACCAGCACTCGAGGATTATGAAATATCTGTATGGATTCACGGCCCGGCTTAAGGACCACCAGCCCAAGCTCAGGCACCAGAACAGGTCTAAGTAATACCCGCACGTTACCTCCAGATCCGTTGCTGGAAAGTGCGGGACGCACGTGGTGGGCGTTCGGAGTAAGGCAATCTGACTGAGATTATCCAGTGACGGTAGTCGAGGCTAAGGGCTTTCTTAACCTCGTATCCGCGCCTGCGGTAACACTGAATTATCCATTCAGCCTGCTCTTCAGTGCATGGAGGGTGTTGGAACCATTCAGACTTGAATGCGTGAGAATACCGCTCGTGCGTGCAGACAAGAACGGGCGAATTATCAGAATTGTAATATTTTACGTTGCGTGCCATCGGTTTTCTCCGGTGGCACGGTGTTACTCAGCGGGAGTTCAGCCCCGCGCAAGATTGTAGATGAGTTTATTCTTCTGCAAAAGCTGAAAAGCCTGCTTTTATTCCGATCTCTTTCAGTGCCTGTAATGAAGTGACAAACTCACCTTCGCGCAAGATAAATCCGTCTGTCACTCGACCATCCACAAAATTAATTAACGCAGCCCCATTCTTTCGCAAACACATAATGCGGTAATGACTAACAAGATTTCCATTTTCAACGCACACAGCATAGAGGCCATCTTCACAAAAAATTTTACGCAGTTCTTCGATGTTCATCATCAGAATCCTTCCGGATAATTAGCTCTCCCCTTTAAGGGACCATCCCTCTTATCCCTGCGCGCTACTTAAGTATTTTTGATTCTATTCCGGCACCGTCCAGAACTTCAAACGCGTTGAAAATAAAAACAAAAACCCGCCGAAGCGGGTTAAGTGCGGGTGCGTTGAGGATGCCTGCCACATCAGAGGTGGCGAGGGATTTCTCCCTCGCCGGGTTTCTTACTCCTCAGGTTCGTAAGCTGTGAAGACAGCGACCTCCGTCTGGCCGGTTCGGATTCGTACCTCGCAGAGGTCTTTCCTCGTTACCAGTGCCGTCACTATGACGGTTAAACAGATGACGATCAGGGCGATTAACATCGCCTTTTGCTGCTTCATAGCCTGCTTCTCCTTGCCTTTCGGCACGTAAGAGGCTAACCTACATATGTCTAGCATGAAATTGGCCTCAGATTAATGTTAAGCGTCTTGCAGGACGCGTAATGTTAACTGGGGCTTTTCTCTATCTGCCGTTGGTGTTCATGCCCGAGGCAGATAGCCTCAAGCACCCGCAGCCATTCTACTTAACTACCGTTACCTCGCCAATGTGAAATCAGTCAGAAAGGCGATCCATAAGAACAATAGCAAGACAATAAATCGCCATTACAGCCGTAATAGCCAGCGCACATTTGAGAACCAGCACCACAACCTCCTGTATTGGACGTAGACCAGTCCTGATGAATATGAGGCTGTCTCGTCAGTGATTCAATACAACTATTGGGTATAGTTTCTCTGATTTTTTCTGTGGAAATGGGGCACAACCACTAGTCACCACCAGCACTTCTTTTAATACGCAAAGTCCGACACAAGCTAACCTTCTAGTCCGCTTTGAGCGAAAAACAGCCATAATTTAGTGCCACGTATATAATGATAGAGCTATTCAAGCTAGCAATTCACATGTAAAAATTCAGAGGGTAGAAGCACATAGTTATAAATGTTGGCTCCATCGACAAATTGCGGTCTCAAGTACATTTATTAATGTTGCCCCCGCATTAACAAATCATCAAGGTGACGACATGGACGATATTAATATCAGCCTCGACGAACTTAACACTATTGATTTATCCCCCTTAATCCAGAGTAAGCTGCCAGTTACCTGCTTTGATATCACAAAGTATCTTTCTAGCCTAGGTGATGGAAGAGCGGAGATAAGACTGCTAACCCATATTTGCGGTTTTCACTTTCGTCCCGAAAATCCACAGGTACCATTTGGTCCGTGCTTTCAAAGCAGCCAAGGTAGATCTGCAATTCCGGATGACATTAACGGGTTGTCGCTGGAGGTACTTTCTCAATTTTGCCCGACGATAGAGCTACCCGAACTTCAAGCTCGTATTGCTGATACACTTTGGGTTCGTAAAATTGGTGGAATCCGTTTTCCTTTGCTGGCAGTCCGTGCTTATTATGCGTCCAGTATAGCTATTATGACATCGCAAGGGACGTGGGTTAGTGCTTTAGAACGCCTAGAGCGTGCGCTTAGGCTGTGTTGTTTTTTTCGAAAGCATACTGATTTCAGGGATGAATTTGATCAGCTTTCGGCACATCTACTAGCAGAGTATGAACGTACCAGAGAACAAGGCGATTCACCTTATCCGCTGCGACTCCTGCAACTCGATATCGACTGTAAAGTGAGTGAGCCATCTTTTATTGCCCAGGAACTCCTGTTTCTGACAAAAAACTATCTGGCTCAAAAATTATTTTCATTTGCCGTCGATGCCTGTAAAACCGCAATCCCGATTGCGAATAGGTGCTGTGACAGAGATACACAGTTTGAATTCTGGCGGCTTCTTGCCGATACACATCTGGAAGAGTCAAAATTCCAAGATGGCGGTATGATTTCGGCAGCCTGCATGCAGAATGCTATTGAAGCACTGGCTAATATTCCAGGAACCCGAATAGAACGTCTTGCGCTGTATGAAGAAATGCGTGATTACCAAATCGAATCCCGTCACCAGATGTCTATCCTTCAGTCTCCCCCTCAAGATATTAGTGAGATTGTCCATCAAGCCAAGAGTCGGGTAGTCGGAAGAGATTTGTTTGATATGGTTTTCAGACTTGCGATGCTGGTCTGTCGGCCAACCAGCATTGAGGGACTTAAGGCTCAAGCAATAGAACAAAAGGCCAACAGCATAGCTTGGATGTTTGGATCAACACATATTGATCATGAGGGAATGACACTTGCTCGCATACCCGCAGGATTGGGGATTGATGATGCAAATGGGGCAGTTATTTGGCCCATAATGATGACGAGAATGCGTATCGACCATGAGTTGGCAGTAGCTGGGCAAATTATTCCTGCTACAGATGAGATCACAATGAAATATCCAATCTCGGAGGCGTTTTTTCGCGATATGTTCATCAATCATCCCTTCATCCCGTTTGGGCATGAAGAGTTTTTCATCAAGGGTATGGTTTGCGGTTTCAATGGAGATTTTATGACGGCATGCCACGTGTTGATTCCCCAGATCGAAAATAGTCTGAGATATGTGGCTAAAATTAAAGGTGAGGAACCATCGCAGCTTCACGGGGACGGTTCGCAAGAGCGAAATGGACTCAAGGGATTACTAGATAATCCACTGATTATTGAAGCTTTCGGCGTAGACATAATTGGCAATCTTCAGGCCTTACTGGTAGATAAAATCTATGGTGATTTACGAAATCAACTAGCTCACGGATATGTGCCTGCCGGTTACTACAATCAACCTCCCTGCATTTTTGCATGGTGGCTTGTATTGCACATTCTAATGAACCCTACGGCGAGATACTGGCAAGCCACTTATGGCCAAGAGAGTGAGGCTCAGACTTAAAGTGAATAAGTTTACGAAGTTGGCACTTCCGGATGCATGTCCATATGAGTTGAGGCGATTTGGTTAATAAGGTTGAGTGCTGCTGAAATTATTCGATGTCCGCTTTTGGCACAAAGCGGACAACCACGCCAGATCTACCCTGTGCCATGAAAAATGAGAATGTCAATTCACTCCTGAACTAATGCTTTTTAATCTAGTAACGTCTAAAATACCTAACATTATCCCTGATAAAATGCCAGTATGCGCTGCATAACTTCACTCATCCGGCACTCGCGACAGATTATGTTTAGGCGACTGTCGTAGCGACGTATTTCTCCATCAGGTAACGACCAGATAAGGTCCGGATCAACCACAGCTGTTTTCTTCACCTTTGCCCTCGAGAGTTTTTTGCGGGCGTTTTGCCAGTCCTTACGCGCCTGTTCAGACGGGAATAACCCGTAGCCGGAGTTGTATACATCGCCACTGGCTACCAGCTCTCTGGCAAGAACGCTCATC
Source organism: Escherichia sp. MOD1-EC6021 (assembly GCF_002965245.1). Lineage (NCBI taxonomy): Bacteria > Pseudomonadati > Pseudomonadota > Gammaproteobacteria > Enterobacterales > Enterobacteriaceae > Escherichia > Escherichia sp. MOD1-EC6021. The sequence continues at coordinate 7,260 of NZ_PTRU01000052.1, forward strand.
AGATATCTAGTCGCACCTGTTTTAGCTTCCAGTTGCCGTAACGTCTCACGACCGCTCTGGCGCACGAGTTCCACCACCTGCCCTTTAATTTTTTCCCGCTCTTCTTGTGTAAAAACTTTTGCCACAAGTCCCCCTTAAAATTACCTCATGACCTGAAATCAAAACTTATCCTCTGAAACCAGGCGGAATTTCTGTATCCGGTTCAGAAATATGATTAACACAACGCTGTACAGGTGAACGCCCCAGGCGGATGACCAGTTCGTCCCATTTTTCGCGGAGCTTTGACGGGCTCATGATGTTTTTTACCCAGAATGGATCCCGCTGTACCCGACCAAACATTTCACAAATTTGTCTGTGGCTTCTGCCATCCAGCATCCGCATTGTGCGCACATCATTGGCCCAGACAGTCCAGTTAGGCTCTTTTGGTCGCATGATCTCGCCATCATCACTGGCGGCCTGTTCGTAGAGACCCACGATCCGCCCCCATATCCACTGCGCACACGCCAGATCCTCCTGGCTACCCCACTGGCGTTTTTTCGCACTAAACACAACTGCGCCAGGGTGCCGGATTAAAAAATCCTGTTCAGCCGTCTGCGGGTCCGGTTGCGAAGCTTCCGGACGAAAAGTGTTTTTATTCTCTGTAGTAATCTCTGTAGTAATCTCTGTTGTATTCTCTGTAGGATCATCGGGCCATTTTGACCCGATGACATTGGGTCGTTTTGAACCAATGGAGCGTTTCATTTTGACCTCTTCCATCGTGTCATTTTGACCTGATGGAGCGGCGCATTTTGAACCGATGGATTCGCTCAATTTGCCATCATCTAAAAGCTCGCTCCCATAGTTAATCGTGTAGAAATTGGTCATATCGCGCTTTGATTTATTGAGCTTTTCACAACGCAAAAGCCCCAGCGTTTTCAGACTTGCAAACGCGCGCTTTAACGTTGACTCTGACCAGAATGGGAACTGTTCCAGCCATTGTTCCGTTGTGTTGTAAATCCAGCGAACACCATCACATTCCATGCCGGAATTGGTATCTCTCAACCAGTAATGCAACTGCTGCAACACAATGGCTTCATTTAAGCCAATCTTCATCGCAAGCTGTGTGTTTATAACCAGTGGGCGTTCAGCAAAAAGAAGGCTCATAATTCCATCCAGCTTTTTGTTGGTATTGCTGTCGATACGCAAGTTTGAAAGCAATTGCTTTTTCTATAAGTTCGTCAGTTTCACGATCCACTACGGCAGGATCAGCAAAAAGCAGTCCGGACTCCACCACATCGCCATATTCTTTGTTTAACCCGGCGATCATGTACGTGATGCTTTTTCCGTCACTAATTTCACGATACAACCTGAAATCATTAATCCGGATAGCCTCCATAATTGCAGGCACTAGCGCCGTGAACTTTTCACGCTTATCCCTGGTGTCGATAGCCTTCCAGCGTTCGAATATCTTCACTCGATTAACGCCAAGCGCTCGCTGATCAACCGCGCCACCTTCATCTGTGACACGCTGAACATCGATGTTCGGGCGCTCTTTCAAAGCCCAGAATGCTTCAGTGATTAATATCGTCGCCTGCTCCTGTGTCATTCCTGGTCGACATATCCAGGCATCCAGAGCCTCACGAGCCTGTTCAGGAGTGATTTTCATTGTTCAACCGCCCCGCCCGCTTCGTCTTACGATATTCGTCATAAACCTTGGGATCATACAGAAGCTCCCCGCCAGATGCCTCCTGTAGACGCATCGCGCGACCTTCAGGAACCAGTATCCCCCAAGCAGCAACACTTGCCAGTCTCACTCCTGCGGCATTGGCAAGCTTTGTTTTGCTGCCAAAAAAAGTAATTGCGTCAACTTTAAGCATCAAAGCCCCCTCTTGTTAGACTTTTCTAACATTATTGTGCGCGGGATATCTAAGTCAAGAAAAATTAGAATTACCTAACTATGGATACAAGAACCCTAGGCCAGCGAGTTCTGGCGCGACGAAAAGAATTACGCTTAACACAACGAGAAGCTGCGCGCCTCGCTGGAGTTGCTCACGTCACAATTTCACAATGGGAAAGAGACGAAACCCAGCCAGTCGGAAAACGATTGTTTGCTTTAGCGGATGCTCTGAAGTGCTCACCTACATGGCTAATGTTTGGTGACGAAGACAAGGCACCAGTGCCTGCACAAGAACTTCATGTGGAAACAGAGCTAACTCCCAACCACAAAGAATTGATCGAATTATTCGATGCTCTTCCATCTTCCGAGCAGGAAGCCTTGCTGTCTGAAATGCGCGCAAGAGTAGAAAACTTCAACAAACTCTTCGAAGAAATGCTTAAAGCGCGTAAAAATAAATCAATAAAATAACATTCTTTTCAAGTGATTAGTTGCGCTCACTCTTTTTGTTAGACTAATCTAACAAAAAACACTTGCCTCTCATGTTAGGTTATTCTAAATTACTTTCCATCAAGACACCGCACGGTGTTCTCAGCAAACAGTTCCGCTACCCCGGCGTTAAGGGGAAATGAGGTCAGCATGGATACTATCGATCTTGGCAACAGCGAATCTCTGGTATGTGGCGTGTTCCCCAACCAGGACGGCACGTTCACCGCGATGACGTATACCAAAAGCAAAACGTTTAAAACCGAAAATGGTGCCCGTCGCTGGCTGGAAAGAAACTCAGGTGAGTGATATGGATTTCGACACAATCATGGAAAAGGCTTACGAAGAATACTTCGAAGGCCTTGCCGAAGGCGAAGAAGCTCTCAGCTTCAGTGAGTTTAAACAGGCACTCAGAATAAGAATGTGCTCTCACAATGACGCGGAGCACAAATATGAGAAGCAAAATCAGACCGCAGAAAATTTTGTTCTGGAACCCGGAGAAACGCTTTTCAAAATTCCCGTTACGTGCCCCATTTGCGGTTTTACATCAGAAGAACTTGACGACTCCTGTAACAATCAGGAAACAACCAAGTATGTCGAAGATGATACCGAGTGCGCACGAAGAACGATTATATCCACGAGTCCAAACTCCAGGGCCAATAAATCTCACTTTGAGAGGGTGATTAATCCACTCCCCCAAACCAATAAAAAAGATGCCGGAGGACAAAAAACCCAATGGAACAACGGGATATCTGTCAAAAAAAGACGTTCCATTAAAGACAAACAACGCAGCGCCAACAACTGTAAGCGCTTTATACCAGTAATCAATTTTCATGTTCTTAAGCGGATTTATTGGTGGTTGCGACATTGCTTAATGAATCCTTAAAACTGTGGTGATTTTAAGGATACCACCTCGCCTGACGTGGTTAAAAGCAGGCACACAACACGAAAGCGCACGGCGAAGTTCGTCTCACTGTACGGTGTCGTTAAATTTAATTCGACCGTGCGCTTCCGGTTGTGGCAACCCGCAAAATGGCGCGGCGGTAAGTATGGCGGGGTTATTCCTTCCCCGTTGAGGACACCGGGTTGTCAGGTTGACCATACGCTTAAGTGACAACCCCGCTGCAACGCCCTCTGTTATCAATTTTCTGGTGACGTTTGGCGGTATCAGTTTTACTCCGTGACTGCTCTGCCGCCGTTTTTAAAGTGAATTTTGTTATGCGGTGAATGCGGCTAAGCGCACGCGGAACAGTTAAAACCAAAAACAGTGTTATGGGTGGATTCTCTGTATCCGACGTTAATTGTTAACTGGTTAACGTCACCTGGAGGCACCAGGCACTGCATCACAAAATTTATTGTTGAGGACGCGATAATGAAAACGTTATTACCAAACGTTAATACGTCTGAAGGTTGTTTTGAAATTGGTGTCACTATCAGTAACCCTGTATTTACTGAAGATGCCATTAACAAGAGAAAACAAGAACGGGAGCTATTAAATAAAATATGCATTGTTTCAATGCTGGCTCGTTTACGTCTGATGCCAAAAGGATGTGCACAATGAATTCAGCATTTGCGCTTGTTCTGACAGTTTTTCTTGTTTCCGGAGTGCCAGTTGATATTGCAGTCAGTGTTCACAGGACAATGCAGGAGTGTATGACTGCAGCAACCGAACAGAAAATTCCCGGTAACTGTTACCCGGTCGATAAAGTTATTAACCAGGATAATATCGAAATCTCGGCAGGTCTTTAAAACAGTTCCGTAATAAATATCCGGTTTCATTCTTATATGCCAGCAATGGCAGGGATTTGTTCATCCTTAAATCTGTCATGAGGTTAAAACAAAATGAGTAAAGTCTTTATTTGCGCCGCTATTCCTGACGAACTGGCAACAAGGGAAGAAGGCGCTGTGGCTGTAGCCACAGCCATTGAAGCTGGCGACGAACGCCGTGCTCGAGCAAAATTTCACTGGCAATTCCTGGAACATTATCCGGCTGCTCAGGACTGCGCTTATAAATTTATTGTCTGCGAGGATAAACCTGGCATACCCCGCCCTGCCCTCGATTCATGGGATGCTGAATATATGCAGGAAAACCGCTGGGATGAGGAGTCTGCTTCTTTTGTCCCGAATGAGACTGAATCCGATCCGATGAACGTCACTTTTGACAAGCTGGCCCCTGAAGTACAGAACGCTGTCATGGTTAAGTTCGACACATGTGAAAACATCACCGTTGATATGGTTATTAGCGCACAGGAATTGTTGCAGGAAGACATGGCAACATTCGACGGACATATCGTTGAAGCGTTGATGAAAATGCCAGAAGTTAACGCCATGTATCCGGAGCTTAAGTTGCACGCCATTGGGTGGGTTAAGCATAAATGTATTCCTGGTGCTAAATGGCCCGAAATTCAGGCAGAGATGCGCATCTGGAAAAAACGTTGCGAAGGTGAACGCAAGGAAACCGGAAAATACACGTCTGTTGTTGATCTCGCACGCGCCAGAGCCAATCAACAGTACACTGAAAATTCAACAGGAAAAATCAGCCCGGTCATTGCTGCCATTCATCGCGAATACAAGCAGACATGGAAAACACTGGATGACGAACTGGCCTACGCTCTCTGGCCTGGTGATGTGGATGCCGGAAACATTGACGGCAGCATCCATCGCTGGGCAAAAAATGAAGTTATCGACAACGACCGCGAAGACTGGAAGCGTATCTCGGCATCAATGCGCAAACAGCCTGATGCCCTTCGCTACGACCGCCAGACTATTTTTGGCCTTGTCCGTGAGCGTCCGATCGACATTCACAAAGATCCCGTAGCACTGAACAAATATATCTGCGAATACCTGACGACAAAGGGCGTGTTTGAGAATGAAGAAACAGACCTGGGCACTGTTGATGTTCTCCAGTCATCAGAAACACAAACTGATGCAGTGGAAACTGAGGTATCTGATATCCCAAAAAATGAAACCGCGCCGGAAGCTGAACCATCTGTAGAGCGTGAGGGGCCGTTTTATTTCCTCTTCGCAGATAAGGACGGAGAAAAATACGGTCGCGCAAACAAACTTTCTGGTCTGGATAAGGCACTGGCTGCTGGCGCCACTGAAATCACAAAAGAAGAATATTTTGCCCGAAAAAATGGCACATACACGGGCTTACCGCAAAATGTAGATACCGCTGAAGATTCAGAACAACCAGAGCCGATAAAAGTTACCGCTGACGAAGTAAACAAAATTATGCAGGCAGCCAATATCAGCCAGCCTGACGCTGATAAGTTGCTTGCTGCATCACGTGGTGAATTTGTTGAAGGGATTAGTGACCCGAATGATCCGAAATGGGTTAAGGGGATCCAGACCCGCGATTCTGTGAACCAGAACCAGCATGAATCGGAACGGAACTACCAAAAAGCGGAACAAAACAGTCCAAATGCGTTACAAAACGAGCCAGTAACGAAACAGCCTGAACCAGTAGCGCAACAGGAAGTGGAAAAAGTCTGCACCGCCTGCGGTCAGACCGGCGGCGGCAACTGCCCTGATTGTGGCGCGGTGATGGGCGACGCAACATACCAGGAAACATTCGATGAAGAGTATCAGGTTGAAGTTCAGGAAGATGATCCGGAGGAAATGCAAGGCGCTGAACATCCACACAAGGAGAACACTGGCGGCAATCAGCATCACAATAGCGATAATGAAACTGGCGAGACGGCAGATCACCCAATTAAGGTGAACGGTCATCACGAAATCACATCCACCAGCAGGACGTGTGACCATCTAATGATCGACCTTGAAACCATGGGAAAAAATCCTGATGCCCCGATCATCTCAATAGGTGCAATATTTTTCGATCCGCAAACCGGAGATAT
>NZ_PTRU01000053.1:0-12350 GCF_002965245.1 Escherichia sp. MOD1-EC6021
CTAGTCTAAAAACTAGTATTAAGACTATCACTTAAATAAGTGATATTGGTTGTCTGGAGATTCAGGGGGCCAGTCTAGTGAACTTCCACATCTGATTAGCGTTAGTGTTAGACATATATTCAAGCCTGTCTCTTATTTTAAGATACATCCACAGTCAGGTATTTCAAGGGGCCTGCAGTGCCTCTACTACCGACTAGTATTATTTAAATGATATTGGTTATCTGGAGATTCAGGGAGCCAGTCTAAAAGTATACTGAGTAAAATCATAAAACCGACTGGACTGGTTAACAGGTCTGATTTGTTTCGATCAGTTTTCGTTAAAATTCTCCATGTTATAAATTTAATAACTTGAAAATTATTACTGCGCTAATTGACTATGTTTTTGTTGGTTTTTGTTATTATTTCCTGGTGTTTTATGTTGAATTTAGTGATAAATTTCAGGATAAATTGTTTTTATAATATCTTTTGGTGTGATGCGCTAACCTGCTTCACTAAAGCAATAGATATGTCCGCCATATTGAACATTTACAGATCATTATTCTATAATGTTCAGAATTAAGGTCGTCTCTGGTTGGATTGATCTGTTACACAGGATTCTGGTCCCGGTTGATACTGGTAATTTCCGGAAGGGCGGTAGCATGCTTATTGATGAGACATTGTTGAAGTCGGATGAAATTAAATCATGGCTACAACATTTTTGTGCGTATTACATAATTGTGACTCATATTTTATAGTATACTTGCACATCCTCCAATGCAGTCGCCTTCTTTTGCGTGCTGGGAACGTAGTGTATAAGATAAACACTCTGAATCATTATCTGACGTCAGAAGAAGGGCATTGACTGGTATGACCTGATTAATCCAAACCTTTATCTGACAGGGACAGATAAAGAAGAGAGGTTCACATGACAACTCACATGTCATCATTCGGCAAGAAACCATTATTGACGCCTGATTGGTTCTGGGCAAGGAAGCTATATATATGAGTAACTATACTCTTAGGTGTATGATAAAGAAAAAATATCTGTTCTTTAGAATATGCATATTGAAGAGAATGCAATATGCATGGTTTATATAGATCAAGCATAAAAAACAAGCATATGTAAGCATTTTTGTTTGCTTTTTTAAGCCTGCTACCGCAATGAATGCGAATATACGTTATGAAATTAAATGCAAGAAACATATTTAAAAGCTTAAGGCTTATTATCGTTCTCTCACAGACTCTGTTTTACTTATTTAAGAATATAATTTAATTTATAGTGAGCTTATTATGAACAATCCATTAGAGGTTCTTGGGCATGTATCTTGGCTCTGGGCCAGTTCCCTACTACACAGAAACTGGCCAGTCTCTTTGTTTGCAATAAATGTATTACCTGCAATACGGGCTAACCAATATGCTTTATTAACCCAGGATAATTACCCTGTTGCATATTGTAGTTGGGCTAATTTAAGTTTAGAAAATGAAATTAAATATCTTAATGATGTTACCTCATTAGTCGCAGAAGACTGGACTTCAGGTGATCGTAAATGGTTCATTGACTGGATTGCTCCTTTCGGGGATAACGGTGCCCTGTACAAATATATGCGAAAAAAAATTCCCTGATGAACTATTCAGAGCCATCAGGGTGGATCCCAAAACTCATGTTGGTAAAGTATCAGAATTTCATGGAGGTAAAATTGATAAACAGTTAGCGAATAAAATTTTTAAACAATATCACCACGAGTTAATAACTGAAGTAAAAAACAAGTCAGATTTCAATTTTTCATTAACAGGTTAAGAGGTAATTAAATGCCAACAATAACCACTACATAAATTAAAAGCACACTGCAGTCTGCAAAGCAATCCGCTGCAAATAAATTGCATTCAGCAGGACAAAGCACGAAAGATGCATTAAAAAAAGCAGCAGAGCAAACCCGCAATGCGGGAAACAGACTCATTTTACTTATCCCTAAAGATTATAAAGGACAGGGTTCAAGCCTTAATGACCTTGTCAGGACGGCAGATGAACTGGGAATTGAAGTCCAGTATGATGAAAAGAATGGCACGGCGATTACTAAACAGGTATTCGGCACAGCAGAGAAACTCATTGGCCTCACCGAACGGGGAGTGACTATCTTTGCACCACAATTAGACAAATTACTGCAAAAGTATCAAAAAGCGGGTAATAAATTAGGCGGCAGTGCTGAAAATATAGGTGATAACTTAGGAAAGACAGGCAGTGTACTGTCAACGTTTCAAAATTTTCTGGGTACTGCACTTTCCTCAATGAAAATAGACGAACTGATAAAGAAACAAAAATCTGGTAGCAATGTCAGTTCTTCTGAACTGGCAAAAGCGAGTATTGAGCTAATCAACCAACTCGTGGACACAGCTGCCAGCCTTAATAATAATGTTAACTCATTTTCTCAACAACTCAATAAGCTGGGAAGTGTATTATCCAATACAAAGCACCTGAACGGTGTTGGTAATAAGTTACAGAATTTACCTAACCTTGATAATATTGGTGCAGGTCAGCGAAATGCAACGCAAGCTTGCCACATGGGCGGTCAAGATCCATCCAGACGGATTTCACAACTGCTGCGTCTGATAACACAATCAGAAGGGCTGGCTGAAGCGGCGCGGCTCACGTTTTCGTCAAAGGGAGCACACTCTCCCTGTGTTGAGGGTGTGAACACAGCAAAGCTACAGGCCGGACGGTCTGCTGAGCTGCAAAGGCTCAGCGAAGAACTTATCTTTGGTCACTACCAGCCTATGCCAGCCAGATGGGGTTATATCCCGAAAAGCAACGGCAAATTGCGACCACTGGGTATCCCAGCGATGCGGTATTGTTCAGCGGGCCATGCTGATGGTGATGGAGCCGATATGGAAGAGTGATGTTCATACGCTCTCGTATGGCTTCCGGTCTGAACGCAGAGTCCATAACGCGATCTGCACGGTGAAATTACAGCTCACCGACTGCGGGGAAACACGGGGGCGCTGGATTATTGAAGGTGACCTGTCCAGCTACTTCGGCACATTACATCACCGGCTGCTGATGAAAGCGCTCCGCCGCAGGAGCAGTGACGCACGCTTTATGAGCTTACAGTGGAAAACCATCAAGGCCGTGCATGTTGATGTCGGTCTCTTCCGGGAGACCTGTGAAGGTGTGCTACAGGGCTGTGTGATCTCGCCGTTGCTGTCGAACATCATGCTGAATGAGTTCGACCAGTATCTGAATAAGCGCTATCTGAGTGGAAAAGCCAGAAAGGAGCGCTGGTACAGGAATCACAGTATCCAGCGAGGCCGAAGTACTGCTGTCAAAGAAAACTGGCAATGGAAACCTGCCGTTGCTTATTGTCGCTATGTCGATGACTTCGTGCTTATCGTCAAGGGTACCAAAGCACAGGCGAAAGCCATCAGGGAAGAATGCTGGGGGGCTCGAAGACAGCCTGAAGCTCAGGCTGAACATGGACAAGACCAGAATCACCCATGTAAACGACGGCTTTGTTATCAGGTAATTACAGTGAAAGCAAAATCGATATGGTTGATATATTCAACCAGAAACTGAAAGGCTGGGCTGCGTTCTATCAGTTCGTTGATTTTAAGGCCAAAGTATTCAGTTATATCGACCGAGTGGTATTCTGGAAGCAGGCTCACTGGCTGGCCCGAAAATATCGTAAAGGTATTGCCTACATGATGAGGTGGTGGTGTAAATCACCGAAATCGGGTCAGAGTAAAACGTGAGTTTTATTTGGCAAAACCAACCACGGCAAGCTCAGTGGCGAAATCCTGTACCTGTTGGCGGGCAAGGCAAGAAGCGGTTCCGCTGGCGTCTGCCAGAAGGTAACCCTTACCTGAGGACGGAAACCAGAAACACATATATATCGCGTTACTCTGAAGTGGCAATGGCGTTCGCCAGCGTTTAAACGGAGAGCCGGATGCGCTGAAAGGTGCCCGTCTGGTTCGGGGAGGAGAGGCAGGGAATTAGTCCGACTACGTTCTGCCTCTTACTCTACTACGTACGGATAAAGGCTGGCTGTATCTGGCAGTGATCATTGACCTGTGGTCACGTGTCGTTATTGGCTGGTCAATGTTGCCACGCATGACGGTGCAACTGGCCTGCGATGCCTTGCAGATGGTGCAGTGGCGGCGTAGGAGATCATGGAACGTTATCGTTCACACGGACCGTGGAGGCCAGTATTGCTCATTAGATTATCAGACTTTGCTGAAGCGGCATAATCTAATGAGCAGTATGAGCGCAAAGGGCTGCTGTTACGATAATGCCTGCGTGGAAAGCCTCTTTCATTCGCTGAACGTGGAATGTATCCACGGAGAACACTTTATTAGCCGGGAAACAATGCGAGCAACAGTGTTTAATTATATCGAATGTGATTACAATCGTTGGCGACGGCACAGTTGGTGTGGCGGTCTTAGTTCTGAACAATTTGATAACCAGAACCTCGCTTAGGGCGGTGTCCATATTACGTGTGTAAGATCACAATGCGTATAATAAATGCTCCCTTAAAAATTGCTTTAGCTTAATGATTAGATATGGTAGCAAGGTGTAGTAAAATATTGAGTTTGACTGAGGATTTAGTGATATTATGAACGTTCAATGGCAACAAAAATATCTTCTTGAGTACAATGAGTTGGTATCAAATTTCCCTTCGCCAGAAAGAGTAGTTAGCGATTACATTAGGCGTTGTTTCAAAACAGACTTACCTTGGTTTAGTCAAGTGGATCCTGATAACACTTATTTTATACGATTTTCTCAAAGTCGGAGTAATAGTAGATCTTACACCGGATGGGATCATCTTGGAAAATATAAAACAGGAGTACTGACACTCACTCAAGCCGCACTTATTAATATTGGCTATCATTTTGATGTTTTTGATGATGCAAATGCAAGTGCGGGAATCTATAAAACAAGCAGTGCAGATATGTTTAACGAAAAAAATGAAGAGAAAATGCTTCCTTCAGAATACCTTTATTTTTTGAAAGGGTGTGATTTTTCAGGTATTTATGGTCGATTTCTGTCAGATTATTGGTCGAAATACTATGATAAATTTAAGTTGTTACTAAAAAATTATTATATTTCCTCAGCTTTATATCTTTATAAAAACGGAGAAATTGATGAAGATGAATATAATTTCTCTATTAGCGCATTGAATCGTAGAGATAATATATCATTATTCTTCTTTGATATCTATGGGTATTACTCCTCTGATATGTTTGTGGCCAAGAACAATGAACGGGTAATGCTTTTTATTCCTGGCGCAAAAAAACCTTTTTTATTCGAAAAAAATATTGCTGATTTACGAATTAGTCTTAAAAATCTAATTAAAGAGAACGACAATAAACAGTTACTATCCCAGCATTTTTCGTTATATAGTCGTCAAGATGGAATTACTTATGCGGGTGTAAATTCAGTGCTCAATGCAATAGAAAATGATGGCGTTTTTAATGAATCTTACTTTCTGTACTCCAATAAAAGGATTAATAATAAAGATGTTTTCGATGCCGTAGCATTTTCTGTCAAGAAACGTAGTTTTAGTGATGGTGATATCGTTATAAAATCAAACAGTGAGGCTCAACGAGATTATGCACTGACCATACTTCAGACTATTTTATCAATGACTCCTATATTTGATGTCGCAATTCCGGAGGTGTCTGTTACGCTTGGACTGGGGATTATTGCTTCCAGTATGGGGATCAGTTTTGATCAGTTAATTAATGGTGATACTTATGAAGAACGTCGTTCTGCTATCCCTGGTTTAGCCACAAATGCAGCATTGCTTGGGTTATCTTTTGCAATTCCGTTTTTGATTAGTAAGGCGGGCACAAACCAGAAGATACTTAGTAGATATACAAAGCATGAGATCAGGACTCTGAATGAAACAAATATCGATATGTTTTTGGAGGAATATGGAATTAATAAAAATAGTATATCAGAAACTAAAGTATTAGAAGTTGAGCTTAAAGGTTCTGGGCAGCATGTCAATATTGTAAAGCTTAGTGATGAAGATAATAAAATCGTCGCTGTAAAAGGGAATTCTCTGAGCGGCATCTACTATGAAGTTGACATTGAAACAGGATATGAAATTTCATCCAGAAGAATTTATCGTACCGAATACAATGATAAAATTTTCTGGACTCGAGGTGGTGGGCTTAAGGGGGGGCAATCGTTCGATTTTGAAAGTCTCAAACTCCCTATATTTTTCAAAGATGAACCATATTCTGCAGTACCGGGGTCTTCGTTATCATTTATTAATGATGATAGCTCTCTTTTATATCCTAATTCGACCCCAAAACTACCGCAACCAACGCCAGAAATGGAGATTGTTAATTACGTTAAAAGAGCTGGAGACTTTGGGGAGAGACTTGTAACCTTGATGCGAGGAACAACTGAAGAAGAAGCGTGGAATATTGCCCGTTATCATACGGCAGGAGGAAGCACCGAAGAATTGCATGAGATTTTGTTGGGGCAAGGCCCACAGTCGAGTTTAGGTTTTACTGAATATACTTCAAATATTAACAGTGCAGATGCGGCAAGCAGACGACATTTTCTTGTAGTCATAAAAGTGCAAGTGAAATATATAAACAATAATAACGTTTCGCATGTTAATCACTGGGCAATTCCTGATGAGGCTCCAGTAGAAGTACTGGCTGTGGTTGACAGGAGATTTAATTTCCCTGAGCCATCAACTCCACCTAATATATCAATTATACACAAGTTGTTATCTCTGAGATATTTTAAAGAAAATATCGAAAGTACATCAAGGCTTAACTTACAGAAATTAAATCGTGGTAATATTGATATATTTAAAGGGAGGGGGAGTATTTCATCAACACGTCAGCGTGCGATTTATCCGTATTTTGAATCTGCTAATGCTGATGAGCAACAACCTGTCTTTTTCTACATCAAAAAAAACCGGTTTGATGACTTTGGCTATGATCAATATTTCTATAATAGTACAGTGGGGTTGAATGGTATTCCCACATTGAACACCTATACTGGAGAAATTCTATCAGACGCATCCTCGCTCGGCTCAACTTATTGGAAGAAGTATAATCTCACTAATGAAACAAGCATCATTCGTGTATCAAATTCTGCTCGAGGGGCAAATGGTATAAAAATAGCACTTGAAGAAGTGCAGGAAGGTAAACCGGTAATCATTACAAGCGGAAATTTGAGCGGTTGTACAACAATTGTTGCTCGAAAAGGAGGATACCTTTATAAGGTACATACAGGTACAACAATACCTTTAGCTGGTTTTACAAGTACAACAGGGGTAAAAAAAGCTGTAGAAGTTTTTGAATTACTTACAAATAATCCAATGCCGCGCGTAGAGGGAGTAATGAATAATGATTTTTTGGTAAATTATCTGGCGGAAAGTTTTGATGAGTCTTTAATAACGTACTCATCATCTGAACAAAAAATAGGTAGTAAGATTACTATTTCTCGCGACAATGTTTCTACTTTTCCTTACTTTCTTGATAACATACCAGAAAAAGGCTTTGGTACATCGGTGACTATATTGGTAAGAGTAGATGGTAATGTTATCGTAAAATCCTTATCTGAGAGTTATTCTTTAAATGTAGAAAACTCCAATATATCAGTATTGCATGTTTTTTCAAAAGATTTTTGATTCGGAAAATTATTGTCTATTGTGACTTTTACCCTCTTGTGCTGTTTTGTTAGCGCCAGAGGGTAGAAAAGGTCTGCATTTTATATATTTGGCTCCTCATCCAATAAAGACAAACGAATGGGCCAAAAGGTGAGTTGGCGCGAAAAATTCAGGTACAACATAAAAAGTTGATGGAGGAGCAGGTTGTTACATTGTTACCTCAATTTTTCAGTAATGTTCTGAGTAACTAGTAATCATTCAGTTCAGCATGTGGGGCAGCATCATCGTGGATGAGACAATGGCGGCGCAGACCGGTTGATCCATTGAGGATATATGTTCGAACTGAAAGGAGAAAGCTAGGATACCAGCTCCAGCATGACTGAGGCGAAGTTGAGGTGGAGGTGGAGGTTACCGGGCTCTGGTGCAAAGTTAACTTTGCGGTTTATACGCTGAGGTTCTCCCGCCGCTTCCATGTCTTCGCCGCACCAAAACAGGATGCTGGGCACACCTAAGAATCTCTGGTTCGCACCTTCCGCTACTTCGGTGTCAGTGTGAAAATAGGGCTGGTTGATAACCCGAAGGCAGTTGTGTTGAAGAATAACAACGGGAAAGTCGTGTTTAACACAGGATTCCTGTTGCTGGCCGACTACTGTGACTTCCTGCCACGGGGCTACCGTTCGCGGCAGGGCCAGAATCAGAGGTAAGGTCGAGCAGATGATGAAATATATCTCACAGAGAGTTTTTTTGTCCCGTACTGCAGGCTCGACAGCTTCACTCATGTCAATCAACAACTGGAACAATGCATAGCCGATGTGGCTGACAACGGGAGCTTCACCAGTTCAAATAAACGTCGGAACAGCGCTTTGAGCTGGAGCAGGAACATCTGCAGCCGTTACCGGATACGGATGTCGATACCAGTTACTTTGACATCCGCCATGTGTCTAGGGACAGCTATATCGAGTAACGACTCAACCTGCCCGTAAGCGGAACAGCAATTCCCAGACGGCATGCCTGATAACGGGCAGCAGCAAAATGATGTGAACTACCTTCATTCAGCCAATACCGCTTTCGCTGAGTCCACGGATATTCAGCAAATCGTATTCGGTGGAGTATCAACTCCCAGTACCGCATATTTTCTCTGAGATGTTCTTCAAGAACCGAACTGGGAAGTACTGGCGATGCCAAAAAAGTGAATTGTCAACTTCTGAATCGTGGGGGCCCCTTTGGGGTTCCGATTCAGTGGTTGACAGCAATACGTCGTCACATTGTCCACTGGGTTCTGAAGCGTATGCCCGGCGGGTTTATCACAACGGGAGGACGAGGCAACGGATATCACCGTGTTCAACCAGGGCTTTGGCCTGCTGACCGGAGGCATGGTGGGTATGCAGAATATGACTGGCTAAACGCCGTCACGTTGCGCTCAGACGCTGAAAAAATAAAATCAGTACCGCTGCCAGCGCGCAATGCTGTCCCCGTCTCGTCCTCCCGCTTCATGTGGAATAACTAGCTAGAAAAGCAATGATAAAAACTGAGTCACTCACACGTAATTTACTCAGTCACAACAACATCATTAACCAATCATTATCAAGTTCACATAAATAAGAACTGACAATTGACCTGTAGCTCATCATTTGTAAATATATATTTATATCAATAACTTTTGCACTTACTGTAAGTTTGTACATTGCAAAAGCAACTAAATAACGAACAATAGAATTAAATAAAAGCACAGCACTTATCATTTTCATTTTTAAAATAAAAGCATTTTAGTTGCATGTTTTTATTTTGCTTTATAAGTTAATACACAATCTCAAATGTAACCGCAGAAAAATATATTTAAAACATTCACTATAAAACGTCCAGTTAAAACCAAACAGCTAAGACACCAGTTCAGAGGAGATTCACTAATGTAATTATTTTATTTTTTGATTTTTACTATCTTTAATATAAACAGGACGGTAATAATGACTAATAAATGCACATCTATTTTGATAGTAGGCATTCTTATTCCAATTCTATTAAATGGTTGTTCGTCAAGAAAAAATAGAGCTCATCTTGACCCCAAAGTTTTCCCTCCTCAAGTAGAGGGAGGACCAACAATTCCTTCTCCAGATGAGCCTGGACTTCCATTACCCGGGGCTGGACCAGCACTTCCCACAAATGCACCAATCCCTATCCCGGTACCAGGTACAGCACCCGCAGTATCTTTGATGAACATGGATGGCTCAGTTCTAACAATGTGGAGCCGCGGAGCTGGTTCATCATTATGGGCTTATTATATCAGCGACTCCAATTCATTTGGAGAACTACGCAATTGGCAGATTATGCCCGGAACCAGACCAAATACGATACAGTTCCGCAATGTAGACGTTGGTACTTGTATGACAAGCTTCCCGGGGTTTAAAGGAGGTGTGCAACTATCTACTGCACCTTGCCAGTTTGGACCAGATCGCTTCGACTTCCAGCCGATGGTAACACGCAATGGTAATTACCAGTTAAAATCGTTGTCTACAGGTTTATGCATCAGAGCTAATTTTTTAGAAAGAACACCATCATCTCCGTACGCAACAACATTAACAATGGAGCGTTGCCCATCAAGTGGAGAGAGAAACTTCGAATTTATGTGGTCCATAAGCGAACCATTAAGGCCAGCTCTAGCCACTATTGTTAAGCCAGAAATACGCCCATTTCCACCACTACCAATAGAACCAGATAGGCATTCAGCAGGAGGCGAACAATGAAAAAATATATTATATCTCTGATAGTATTTTTATCGTTTTACGCTCAGGCGGATTTAACTGATTTTCGCGTTGCGACCTGGAACCTTCAGGGCGCATCCGCCACTACTGAAAGTAAATGGAATATAAATGTCCGACAATTAATTTCTGGTGAAAATGCCGTAGATATTTTAGCTGTGCAGGAGGCAGGTTCTCCGCCATCAACGGCTGTAGATACAGGTAGAGTTATTCCTTCCCCAGGCATTCCTGTCCGGGAGCTTATCTGGAACTTGTCTACAAATAGCAGACCACAGCAAGTATATATATATTTTTCTGCTGTTGATGCCTTTGGTGGAAGGGTCAATCTTGCTCTGGTTAGCAATCGGCAGGCCGATGAAGTGTTTGTTCTTCGCCCGGTAAGGCAAGGTGGGCGGCCATTGCTTGGCATACGGATTGGCAATGATGCATTTTTCACTGCACATGCGATAGCTACGCGAAACAATGACGCTCCCGCTCTTGTTGAAGAAGTCTATAGCTTCTTTCGTGACAGCCGAGACCCAGTCCACCAGGCCATTAACTGGATGATTCTTGGTGATTTTAATCGCGAACCTGATGATTTAGAGGTGAACCTTACAGTTCCTGTAAGAAATGCATCAGAAATTATTTTCCCTGCTGCACCGACACAAACGAGTCAACGAACATTAGATTATGCAGTAGCAGGAAACGCTGTGGCCTTTAGACCATTTCCGCTACAAGCAGGAATTGTATACGGAGCCAGAAGGACTCAGATGTCTTCAGACCATTACCCTGTTGGCGTTTCCAGACGATAAAAGAGGCTATCATAATGAAGAGATTAATAATTATTGTAACTATGTTGCTAATAGCCGGATGCTCCTCATCACAGGAAGCAGTCAATAATCAGATAGATGAGTTAGGAAAAGAAAATAACTCTCTATTCACATTCCGCAATCTCCAAAGTGGCCTGATGCTCCATAACAGACTAGATCTGCATGGCAGAGAAATCACTGGATGGGAAGTTGTACCAGTAAAAACACCAGCTGAAGCTCTTGTTACCGATCAAAGCGGGTGGATAATGATTCGAACCCCAAATACAGACCAATGTTTAGGGACTCCTGATGGAAAAAATCTGCTAAAAATGACGTGTAATCCGACAGATAAGAAAACTCTGTTTTCTCTCATACCGTCAACAACAGGAGCAGTACAGTTCAAAAGTGTTCTGTCTGGATTATGTTTCTTGGATAGTAAAAATAGCGGATTAAGTTTTGAAACGGGAAAATGCATTACTGACCTCAAACAACCATTTAAAGTAGTCCCACAGAGCCATTTGTGGATGTTGAATCCATTAAATACAGAATCTCCTGTTATTTAATCCCCGCATATGCCCGGTATTTCTCCGGGCATATAACAATATATGACTATATTTTCATGGAAGGAGATCACCCAATAACGATTCGGTGATTTCCTTCCATGAAAATACGCAACTAGGTAAGGAAATCGCTGTTAAAACAGAAGAACAGCTGTCAGTTATTGTTCTACACCGAACCCACTGACAACTGGTGAAGTTCAGAACCGCGTAGATTAATGCCCTGCACTGTACGTTGTTGGAGTCCGGTGAAACCATCCACAAAGGTCGGGCAGCGATGGAGCGGGCAACGGGCCAAACCTGCTGCCGTCGCTTGGAGGATGCCGGCTGGCTTCGAACCCTGCGTGCGCCAGATCTGCGGCTGACCGTGGAGCTGACAGAGGCCTGACGGGCCGTGGCACAGCCTCCGCTGCAGGCTGAACAGGAACGCCTCCGTACAGAACAGCGCGCGGCGGAAGTCGTCGTTCTGCCGCAGGTCCCGGTATCAGGGTAAGCGTCAATACGGTGCTCCGTTGACGCTTACCATGGAACGTAGTTTTCACCGATAAATAAGTGTCAATACGGGTAAGCGTACAGCGAGGGCCGTATTGACGGGGATGTGTTATTCAGCTGGCAGTGCTATGCGCCACGGAAGCAGTTCGC
>NZ_PTRU01000054.1:0-11849 GCF_002965245.1 Escherichia sp. MOD1-EC6021
TAAAAACGGTTCTGTGAAAGTGACACGAACCGATCTCCATCGATGTTACTCACCGATCTCCTTCACGGTAATACGCACCGTCCACGCAGGCAATCAGGATGTCCTGAAGGCCACGATTTTTCAGCTCAGTCAGTACACCCAGCCAGAACTTTGCACCTTCATTTTCTGCCAGCCACATACCCAGCAGCTCTTTCTGACCGTCGGTATTGATGCCCAGCGCGAGGAACACCGCTTTGTTAATGACACTCCCGCCGTGACGAACCTTAACCACAATACAGTCAAGATAAACAATGGGATACAGTGCATCCAACGGTCGATTTTGCCATTCAGAGACCTGTTCTTTAACCGCATCGGTCACTTTGGATATCAGCGTGGGCGAGACATCGGCGTCGTACATTTCTTTGAACGTGGCAACGATTTCCCGCGTAGTCATGCCTTTGGCATACAGGGACAAAATCTGGCTGTCCATCTGGGTGATGCGTGTCTGATGCTTCTTAATTAGTTGCGGTTCGAAGGTATTTTCACGGTCACGCGGCGTGTTAAGTTCGATCTCGCCATCATCGCACAATACCGTTTTTGACGAGTAGCCATTACGGGTATTAGAGCCTGATTTAGGAGCATTTTTCTCATGACCGAGATGGTCAGTCAGTTCTGCATTGAGCGCCGTTTCGACGGTAAGCTTTGTCAACATGCGTGAAAACTGGTTGAGGTCGGCTTCGGTTTTAAGGCCTTTGGCCAGTTCAGCCGCAAGGGCTATAAGTTTCTTTTCGTCCATCGTTTGCCTGTCTCCGTTGTTGGAGTGAACATATCAAAAACAGGCAATTACACAATTTTAATTACAGTCTCAACTGGCGTTTACGAAAAATACGAGTAAATTAATAAGATGATTTTTTATGATGAAAAAAAATATTTCTATTGGAGAATTAATCGACCACATTTCCAGACTTCAGAACGACGTAAATACTCTAATGATCGCATTTTCATATCTCGCATTTTCTCTATCCAGAGAACAAATGCTACCAACACTGGCATCAATCCATTTCGAGTCACTTAATGTCAAATGGTCGCCAGAACAACAAAAATCTTTTAAATTTCTTGCATCATTACTGGAAGAACAGTATGGCGGTAACATTGCTATGCCAGAAGTGCGAAAGGAACAATAATTTTATTGCCTACACTGAAGATTTTTTTTGCTTTAAATAGCATACGCAAATATTTTTTCAGAAATAATACTGTAAAATTACGCCTCAAAAAAAACAATATCGCACCCAAATACCCTCAACATTAATTTAATATTGAGGGTAATACACAAAAGGTAAGCATATAAATAGCCCCGTTTATAACGGGTTCATCACGCGTGGTATCTGGGCGGTAATGGTAAGCCGTTCTGCTCAGGTTCAAACTCTGGCAGGCCTGACGGATGCTGAGCCCGAATGTCGTTATCAGATGAGTAACCAACTCACGCTTACAGGCTTGTTTTAAAGCTTTTTCGATAACATCCTTCAGCACTCGGTTCTCCAGGCTCAGGTCAGCAAACATCTTTAACAATTCGTCCGGCTTCAATCGACTTAATCACAGCGATGATCTGATGCTCAGTAAAACGGGCTGTACGCATAGCGATCTCCTTCGTTGGCAGATTGATTATGCCGGATGATTTCTAAATATGAATGGCACGATTATGCGGGATACTTACAGTTATCCGTCCCGGTAATACGGGGCTGATTTTTTTCATACCCGAGATGGTGTGCCATTTCTGCATTGAAAGCGGCTTCAACGCTGAGTTTTTTCAGCAGCTGATCAAACTGACTGAGGTGTGCAGAGAAATAAAAAATAAAATGGAGTTCGGTTTTTATTGACCACTACAAGGAAAATTCATTCAGGATTTATTCAGCACCAAGAACTTCAGCTTTTGGACTAATCAGCCCACTGAAAACGTGGGCTCTTTACAAACATTAATAATGATGGGTGTTATTTTTTTTGCTAAAATAACCATTTTTAGAATATACGTTCAATATTTATATTTTATGTTTTGTTGCATATTGGTAAGTAATACTCAAAGCGATAACTATCGTCTTTATCCTTATGAATTATTTCAAGATCATATACATTTTTCTTTTGCAACCCATAAAAAGGGAGCGAGTTCATATAAACATTATTGATATAATGAATGTAGTTTTTTATGCTGCCAGTATACTCAAACTTGGCATATGTTCCGGCTGTAAGCACTCCTGTTGTGTGATTATGCCTTTCTTTCTCAAACCAGAAAATAAGTTTAATTCTCACTTTTTTTCTTGCAGAGGAATTAACATCATGAGATATGGCTATATATGATTCTTTATTTTCTGTAAAATATTTTTTTACATAATTCCATTTTTTATCTGAATTTTCTCCCCAAAAAGGAATATCCTCTTCATAAGACATCGGCATTCCTTTAAATTTATTTTCATCAAGATAACAAAGTTTCGGTTTGGGTATGACAATTGATGGTTCTTTTGGACCGGTAAGATTTTTAAAGGTCCATAGATTACTGTTTCTATATTGTAAAGGCGTAAAACCTGTGTTTTTTTTAAACTCTCTTGTAAATGTTTGTTGAGAATCATAACAGAGTTTGCCTGCAATACTGGCCAATGATAATGATGTCAATCGTAATAATACCGCAGCCCTTGAAACTCTTCTGAGTTGTATATACCTCCCTATGGGTACTCCCATGTGAGACTTAAACAGAGATTGCAAATATCTCCTACTGTAACCAGAAAAACAGACTATCGATTCAATATCGATACTTTTAACCTCAATATTGTCTTCGATGTATTCGAGAATTGCTTTTATTGTCAATTGCTTAATTGTGCTGTGCGTCATCATTAACCTCATTTAGACGCATAAAGTCTAATGTGGTTACTATACGTTCGCATTAGCTTATTGTGCGCAAGCAGCACACAGTGCACAATAAGCCAACAAAATCGCGTTTTTTGTATGGCTTCATAAATCAGGTATTCATAACAATTAAATTAAAAGAGGTGACAGAAAAAAGGCAACATAAACTTAACACTAAGTTTCGTTGGAAAAGTGTATTTTTTGATATGAAGGTGGTGCAAGTGCGTTAAATGAGTTCTGTTTCCTTCCTCCCACTCATGGTCAGGAGGGGTGATCTTACCCACGTAATATGGACCGCCCTAAGCGAGGTTCTGGTTTTCAAATTGTTCAGGACTAAGGCGCCACATCCACTGTGCCGTCGCCAGCGATTGTAAACACTAAACACTGTTGCCCGTATTGTTTCCCAGCTAATAAAGAGTTCTCCGTGGATACATTCCACGTTCAGTGAATGAAAGAAGATGTCCTCGCAGGCATGATCGAAACAGCAGTCTTTTGCGATCATACTGCCACGCAGATTATGCCGCTTCAGCAATGCCTGATAATCTGCAGAGCAGTACTGGCCTCCGAATGATATCGTTCTGTGGTCTCTTACGCCGCTACAGCGCCATCTGCAGGGCATCGCAGGCTATTTGCGCTGTCATGCGTGGTGACATTGACCAGCCAATAGCGGCACGTGACCCCAGGTCAATGACCACTGCCAGATACTGCCAGCCTTCATCACGTACGTAAGTACGTGATGTCTCCCGACCACTTCTGGTTCGGGCCAACAGCGTAAAAATCCTGCTCAAGCAGATTTTCTGACACAGGCAGGCTGTGTGCGCGGTGACTGATCAGGCTGAACTTCCGGGAAGCTTTTGCCCTCAGTCCCTAACGGCGCAGGCTTAGTGCACCGTAACGCGGTTTTGACAGGGTAAAAACAGCGTGGACAACGCTGTTGCAGTACTGACGGAACTGCTGACGTGTACTTTTATCCTTGCCCGCCGCCGATACCACATATACCCGCCGCTGCGGGCACGCGGCACATTGCCTGTATGCTGAACTCAGCCTGATGTTTTTCAATAAAGACATACTTCATTTCTGGCGTTTCGCGAAGTATGTCGCTGCCTTTTGGAGTATGGCCAGCTCTTCATCCTGTTCCGGCAGCTCACGTTCAGAGGAAGTCTGCTGATTTTTCTGTTTACTGCGCCAGTTGTAGAGCTGTGATTCATACAAGCTGAGTCCACGGCCTGCGGCAGCAACACCGATGCGTTCCGCAAGCTTTAGTGCTTCACTGCGAAATTCAGGCGAATGCTGTTTACGGTTTTTTTACTGGTTGATACTGTTTTTGTCATGTGAGTCACCTCTGACTAAGATCAGGGTACATCATAGAAATCAGTGCACAATAAGCAAACTCAACGTGTGTGGATGTGGCAATATATTTAACGCGATATCACGATTTACTTACGGTATCATCATCCCTTATTTGCCTGAATTGGATTTTTCAGTTTTGCGCTGGCCATTGAAGTACTAATCAGTACTTTCGCTAACAGGATGTAGCGTGGCCAGCAATTTTATATGCAGATTGATGGGGTACTAGCTGTCGTTTGGGTATATCAACTGCGTGCGTAAATACCTTATTCTAATATCTTATTAATTTTAACTTTTGTATATCCTGTAACAGGATTTCCCCTCTTCGTTGATTGATGCATCTTGGTGTCAGCAATGTCTTCATAGTCCACATGAGGACATCCCCATGAAAAAGCATTTTTCCGGCAAACAGAGTATCAGTATAACCGGAGGAGCGTGAGCTCTGTAGCAAGCGCATCCATGTCCGATGCACTCTTTTATACCTGGTGTAAGAAGTATAGTGGTATGGAGATACCCGAGGTCAAGCCCCTGAAGTCGCTTGAGGAAGAGGGCGCAGACTCCAGGTGTTGCTTACCCAAGCTATCCCGATAAGGACGCACTTCAGGTGACTCCAGGGCTAAAGTACTGATGGCAGACCCGAAGCGAGGCACCGTTTTATATGTGATGCGACTGCTCTGACGCAACGTCTTGCTGCAGGCTGACTTATCCCTGTCGACCTGCGCGATGAGACTCAGAGTCCTGCTCAATACGTATTCTGATACGTATTGAGCAGGACACATCATTGATGCTGTCACTAAAGCGCAGACGTTTTGGCAACCGCCACATCTGGTAGTACTGCACCGTGAAGGGGCTCATGTTAATCGCAAGCACGTTTACCATCTTTATCATCTGAGCTGCCAGGGCGTGAAATGCAGATGACGTCGTAAAGGGCTGGTCAAGAACGCTTGCCGTAACTCTGTCCGGAGGTTCAAAACCTGACCAAGTCGATGGATTTTGCCATGGACACGCTGGTTACTGGACGCAGAATCAAATGCCTGACCTGCGTGGACGACATTTACGAAGGAGTGTTTAACAATAACCACAGTATTCGGGATTTCAGGTGTTCAGGTCACGCGTATTCTGGACTGCATTGCACTGTTTCAAGGCTATCCGGTGACGATAAGACCTGAACAGAATCCAGTCGGACAAACTAACGTAGAACATATTTCCTGAGCGCTTTAACGGGCTATTTCGCGATGAATGTCTGAATGAGCACAGGTTCAGGAATGTCGTTTGCTAAGGAAAGTCATTATGGCTGGCGACAGAATTATAACGAGTATCATCCACATTCAGTACTGAATTATCAGATGCCATCAGAGTTTGCAGCACGGTGGTGGAATGGCGACATTACTAACAGATAGCTGCATCTAATCCTGGGGGCTGGTCATCTGGTGGCAGACCTGTGCACAATTAGCAAACAACACAAATGTACATTGATTTAATCTTCTTTACGAAAGTTCATGGCATTCATCCCCGATGCCAACTTGGCTATACTGACGCTTGCATTTTATTTTAATGCTGGTTGCGCAAGCACGTGCTCCAAAGAGAAAATCATGAGCACGTTCATAAAATGGATGTGTGAAACCAGCTTTTTTTATGTTTTACAAACATTGAGAGTGGATTACCGGGAAGGCAAGGATAATGCTGATTGACATATAAATAATATGTTCATTTTTAATATGTTGTGCGGGTATCGTAATAATGGTAATTACCTCAGTTTTTTTCGACTGATGATGTGGGTTCGATTCCCACCACCCGCTAAAGAAAAGCAGTTGGACGTGTTTTTGGGCACTGACACAAATTGTGTGGGATATTTTCATTACCCTATATCATCCTGTTCTGTGATAACTTATATTTGTTAACTACAGTTCCAGTGCTTATTTTTTTATCAATATGAGGATAGTGCATTGCTGGAGGGTGTTGCAATTTCCTGGAGGTGCCAGTGATGCACTATCTCAATGTTGTTAATATAACGAAAAGAGATGTTCCTCAGTGCGAGGGTGGTTTGTAGAATTGTTTGGCGGGAAAACCACAGAATATCTGTAACCAATCAGATATTCTTCGGGAGGCACCCGACATCTCAGATTATCAATACCTGTAATCTCATGCAGTTAACCGCCGTCTCGGCGGTTTTTTTATCTTCTATAGTAGAGGAATCTTATGCGCAGAATGACGATTTTGGTATTATTCCTGCTTGTTGTACTGACTTGGGGGACCACATGGCTGGCTATGCGAATAGCCGCTGAAACTATCCCTCCAGTTTTTGCAACCGGGATGAGGTTTATGTTTGCTGCACCATTCTTAATCAGTATTGCATGGTTAAGAAAAATACCAATTTTATTTCCACCCGGACAACGCTTATTCCAGCTTGTAATTTGTGTTTTTTATTTTTCCATTCCTTTCTCATTAATGATTTATGGTGAAACCTATGTCAGTTCCGGACTTGCATCCCTTATATTTGCGAATATGCCTGTAGCTGTTTTGATAGCTTCATCTTTGTTTTTGAAGGAAAAAACGAACTCAATGCAAATTATGGGTTTAACTATCGCAATAGTTGCACTGGCGGGCATCCTTCTTGAGGAATCGAAAACAAGTGCAGAGAGTCACTGGCAGGGGATTATTGCTCTTGTTTCTGCGGTAATCATTCATGCCATAATATATACTCAATGTAAGAAAAGAAGTTGTACTGTCTCTGTGGTAACGTTTAATGCGCTCCCGTGCTTTCTGGCAGGATTGATACTTTCTGCGACAGGATGGTTCTTCGAAAGACCCGAGGTATCGACCTTCTCTGTGTACTCAATATTAGCCACCTTGTATCTCGGTGCTTTTGCCGGAGTTTTTGGAATATTGTGCTACTTTGCCCTTCAGCAAAAGGCCAGTGCCTTTCAGGCTTCTCTTGTTTTCCTTATTTTTCCATTGATTGCGGTAAGCCTTGAAAGCTGTATATATGGATATGGAATTTCAACTCAATCAATGCTGTTTATTATACCGCTAGTTATAGGGCTATTTCTGACTCTGTTCTTACGTCGAGTGCCTGTAACCAACGGACATAGAGATAGTTCATCACAAAAAGCTAATGAAATTGCTGAACATGCGGAGAATTCCTGAAAACTTGAAGAAAAGACTTTTCGTTTTCAGTTGTTAATGTAGGCCATTACACTTAACGGATGGAAGGGGCTTCCCCTGAATATGCACCAGGTTAACTCTTGTGCAATTATGAGGGTAAGCATAGTCCGGATGGATTCGTTATGACTATTGCTACTATCGTGTCGATCTAGCTAAAAATATGCTTACTGTTCACGGTATTGACCAGGATGGTAAACGGCTTTTTGGTAAACGGCTTTGGTTAACACCAGAATATCACGAATTGGGCTTCCTGAGCTGATTGCTGGTTTGCAGCCCTGTGTTATCGGGATGGAGGCATGTTCCGAAGCTCACAACCAGGCAAGGTTATTTCGGCAAGCCCTGTTGAGTTCTATCTCCCCCTGATTTGAGTGTCAATTTTTGTGATATTCATCAGGTGTGTATTACCGTGAAGGAGATCGGTGAGTAACGGCGTTTTTCAAGGTAGTTGTCGCCTTTTGTAATAAAATTACGTTATGCAGCCTCTTTTTCTGGATTCAGGTAGACTTCTGATATGTAGTCCCAGTTACGTAGATGCTTTCTCTAACGTTCAGGATGCTGTTCGCGTGCCAGCTGGTATACTGCTTTTCTGGCTGCCAGTATTTTCATGTCATTACCTTGATGACGCTCGGCTGGCGTGACATATTTGATCCCGCTGTGCTTATGTTCAAAGTTGTACCAGTTTACAAAACTGGTTTCCCCATACTCTGGCATCATCAATAGTGCGAAAACCGTTCTCAGGCCACCAGGGACAATATTTGAGAGTCCGGAACAAAGATTCTGAGTAAGGGTTATCATTGCTGACTCTTGGCCGGGAATAAGAACTTAGCACTCCAAGCGCATACATTTTCGCCAACAACGTATAACTGCGCATGGGACCACCGTTATCAGAATGGAGTACCAGATTGTTGGATGAACATTTTTCATTCCATACTGCACGCAGGAGTAGTAATAATTCTCTATATCCGAACTGCCCCCTAAAAGGAGTTGCTCCCACACTGCCTGTGCGCTGGTTGCCTGTATCGGTAACGCACATGATTTTAAAAATGGACGGCAACTGGCAGCCGGGCTGGGACTGACACCATAACAATACAGCAGCGGCGGAAAGTCGAAGCTCGGCAGGATAACAAAAGCCGGTCATTCGTATCTGCGAACGCTTCTGGTACAGGGGGCTCGTTCAGTACTGACTGGTGCTGAGAAAAGGACTGACTCATTCAGTCGTTGGGACTGTTCACTGGTCGAGCGCAGAGGATACTGGCGCGCAGTTGTGGCCATCGCCGCCAAAAATGCAAGGCTGTACTGAGCATCATTGCATTACGGTTATGATTTCAGACTGTATTCAGCCAGCTAAAGCACGCAGCAACAGTATGACCATTTGACCTGCAACTCGTTGATGATAAAGGGTTATACCCCGTGAGGAATATCTGCAAAACGTACAGGATATACATATCCGCTTAGCGAACAAGAACCTCACGAGCGTCTTTCATCAGGGGCCGAATCGATGACGATTCATTATGACCGTTTATAGTACCGCAGTCTTTTCCCTTTATTTTTAATGAGGACGCCTGGTTTTTCAAATTCCTATACGTCAAGCAGGCAAAAACATAAAAACTGGCGTTGACATGCCGGGGAAGCCCTTATAGTACGTTTTCGTACGGTTGGGCTTCAGACCCCGTAAACTCCAGGCAGCAGCCGTGGTTAAGATAATGTTGAACGGCAACCGCCTCCCAAATCCTGGTCTGGCAGGTAGTAGGTGTTGGCTCCGCGCTTGCCGTTGGTGGTTGTTCTGGTAACGGTGATTTGCCCTGTCTGTTCCAGTATCTGAATTGCCCGCTTAACACTCTGTCGACTAATACCGGAGAGGCTTACCAGTTCAGTGATTGAGATTTGATTTTGTCCGGCAGCAATGACGCTGGCGATTACACGTAGGATTGAATTTGTCGTTTTCAATGTCAGCGCCCCTTATCTCTGCTAGGCCATGTTTTTTCTTGCGGCTGTCTGGATGTCGTCCGAAGGTCATCGAATTGTAGTTCAAAGAAAAAGATATCGAGCAACGCGCGTTCTTTTTCTCCTTAAGATTTTAATTCTTATTAACATCTTAAGGATGTCGCTCAGGCCAGACGTGATGCGGCTCTCAGGGTATTATATGGGGGAAATTTCCCTATATAATTTTTGACGCCAATAAATAAAAATAGCTGCATATTAGCGCTCCTAATGCTGCAAGATTGCTCAATTATTCATCACGCCATTTAACTAGACCGCAGTATCGCTTGTTTTTTCAATTTCCTATACATGCCCCCCTTTCATTCAATAAAGGACAATTGCAGGTTTTATGATGCCGCACGCATGGGTATAACGAGTCAGAGTATCGATATTCGCCTGGTAATCTGCGTGTTGTCTGGTTTTATGCAGAGTATATAACCTTTTTCAGACACAGCCACCAACATATGCCGCGCCAGCGGCACTCAGGCATCGTCTCTCTGAAAATCGACTTGAAGTGGTCAACAAAAACTGGCCACCGCGTTAGAGTTTTTCCAGTATCGATTTTCCGATTCGTTTGGGGGTAACCCACCGTTATATTCGTGCGGTCTTAGTGCGCTGTAATATCCAACGATATAGTCCGTTATGGCGTGAGCTGCCTCGCTGAAGCTTACGTAACCCACCACCGGCATCCATTCGTTCTTCAGACTCCTGAAGAAGCGTTCCATTGGGCTGTTATCCCAGCAGTTTCCGCGCCGGCTCATACTCTGTCTGATCTGGTATCGCCACAATAACTGCCGGAACTGCCTGCTCGTATAATGACTGCCCTGATCGCTGTGGAACATCACCCCGCCGGGCTTACCACGGGTTTCCCATGCCATTTCCAGCGCTTTCATGGTGAGCCTGCTGTCCGGCGAGAACGACATGGCCCAGCCCACTGGTTTTCTTGCGAACAGGTCGAGAACAACGGCGAGGTACGCCCAGCGCTTACCCGTCCAGATATAGGTCACATCACCGCACCACACCTGATTTGGCTCGGTCACGGCGAACTGCCTTTCAAGGTAGTTAGGGATAGCAACATGTTCATGACCACCACGTTTATACCGGTGAGTCGGCTGCTGACAGCTGACCAGCCCCAGCTCTTTCATGAGCCTGCCAGCAAGCCAGCGTCCCATCTGGTAGCCTCTCCGGGTTGCCATTGTGGCGATGCTTCTTGCTCCGGCCGAATCGTGGCTGATGCCATGTAGCTCAAGTACCTGACTGCGTAATACAGCCCGTCTGCCGTCTGGTTTTTCAGGACGGTTTTTCCAGTATCTGTAGCTGCTGCGATGAACCCCGAACACATGGCAGAGTGTGACCACAGGATAATGCGCTCTGAGTTTCCCGATTATCGAGAACTGTTCAGGGAGTCTGACATCAAGTAGCCTTTTTTAATATTTCATTCTCCATTTCAATGCGTTGTAGCTTTTTCCTCAGCTCACGTATTTCGATTTGTTCTGGTGTTATCGGAGAGGCTTTTGGTGTTTTGCCCTGACGCTCATCACGCAGTTGTTTGACCCATCTTGTCATTGTGGAAAGGCCAACATCCATAGCTTTGGCGGCATCTGCCACCGTGTATTTCTGGTCAACAACCAGTTGAGCGGATTCTCGTTTAAACTCTGCGCTAAAATTTCTTTTTTTCATTGGAGCACCTGTGTTGTTCTGAGGTGAGCATATCACCTCTGTTCAGGTGGCCAAATTCAGTGTGCCACTTCTGACCCATGGAGGGAGTGGTTAAAAGAGCAACGAGAAAGTGGTAATTATAACGCCAGCCGGATATGGCGGGAAATGGTGGCCCGGGGATTTACAGGCAGTGAAACCATCGTCAGGGATGCGGTTGCCAAATGGCGTAAAGGCTGGAACCCACCGGTTACTACTGCCGTCAGACTTCCTTCAGTGTCCCGGGTAAGCCGCTGGTTGATGCCCTGGAGAATAATCAGGGGTGAAGAAAATTATGCTTCCCGATTTATTAGTCTGATGTGTGAAAAAGAACCGGAGCTGAAAATAGCGCAGCAACTGGTACTCGAGTTCTACCGTATTCTGAAAACCCAAAATAAATCACAGCTAAGCAGTTGGTTCACTCGAGTCCACGAAAGCGGTTCAGCAGAATTTCGGCGCGTGGCGGCGGGGATGGAAGCCGATGCTGCGGCTATATGTGAGGCAATCAGCAGTCGCTGGAGTAATGGTGTTGTCGAAGGTCATGTAAATCGCCTGAAGATGCTGAAACGCCAGATGTATGGTCGAGTCGGATTTGAACTACTTAGGCAGAGGGTCATGAGTCCACTGGCATGAAAATCTCTACCCAGGTTGCGGAAGAGCCACTTTTCATCCGTTGTTGACATCCGGAGGTAATTGCAATATCTCCGTGAATGGATTTGCCCCTATATTTCCAGACACCTGTTATCACTTAACCCATTACTGGCTTGCTGCCGTAGATATTCCCGTGG
>NZ_PTRU01000055.1:0-10025 GCF_002965245.1 Escherichia sp. MOD1-EC6021
TAAGCCCCTGTCGCCGGGGGCAAAGACAGCCACAACCGTCTCCGCCAGTCCAGGGGTGAAATGCACATCCCGCAAAACGTCAAAACCGCGGCTCCCGAAACTCAACAGATGATGGGGGCTGAAAACCAGAGAGAGGAGAAAGCAGGATGAGTACCCGAAATATCCACGTTAACACCGCGTCGTACACGCTTCTTGTTGCCGGGAAGAAAAAAAACACCGGGGAAGAGTGGGACGTCCTGGAATTCAGCAGCCTGACTGAGCTGAAAAAATATCGCAAAAGCCACCCGGAAAAGATGGCCTTCAGCTATAGCTACGCGCTCAGCCGGGGTGTGGATACGCAGTTCCGCCATATCAACATTGCGGAAGCCGATCACTTCAAACAGTTCCTGCGTCAGATTAAGCGTGCCGGCCTCGATATCCGGGCTATCTGCTGACCGGATGTGATGAATACCCCCCCCTGATTGTTGCAATCTTGTTAATGGAGATCGGGAGGGATGATATTAAGCGGAAAAATTTTTTATTAAATTTATTCTTTCATAAAGGAGTAGCTGTTATGCGATTAGCTTCCCGTTTTGGTCGGTATAATTCCATCCGCCGTGAACGTCCTTTAACGGATGATGAATTAATGCAGTTCGTGCCTTCGGTATTTTCCGGTGATAAACATGAGTCCCGGAGTGAACGTTATACGTATATTCCAACAATCAATATCATCAATAAGTTACGTGATGAAGGTTTCCAGCCATTCTTTGCCTGTCAGAGTCGGGTTCGTGATTTGGGACGTCGCGAATACAGTAAACATATGTTACGTCTTCGCAGGGAAGGGCATATTAACGGGCAGGAAGTTCCTGAAATTATCCTGCTTAATTCACATGATGGTTCATCCAGTTATCAGATGATCCCCGGAATTTTTCGTTTTGTCTGCACAAATGGCCTGGTGTGCGGAAATAATTTTGGCGAAATCCGCGTTCCACATAAAGGTGATATTGTCGGGCAGGTTATCGAGGGTGCGTATGAAGTACTCGGTGTCTTTGATAAGGTCACTGATAATATGGAGGCGATGAAAGAAATTCATCTTAACAGTGACGAGCAACATTTATTTGGCAGAGCTGCACTGATGGTCAGGTATGAAGATGAAAATAAAACGCCAGTGACGCCTGAATAAATAATTACTCCCCGTCGTCGGGAGGATAAACAGAACGATCTCTGGACAACCTAGCAGCGGGTTCAGGAGAATATGATAAAAGGTGGATTATCTGGGCGAAGTGCCTCCGGGAAAAATACCAGGACAAGAGTCATTACAGGTATTGATGGTGATATAAGAATCAACAAGGCGTTATGGGTGATTGCCGAACAGTTCAGAAAGTGGAAGTCATGATAATATAAGTAAAGCCCCGAAAATTTTTCGGGGCTTTACTTATATTATCATTCTTCGGCATCGCTGTGTCGTCTGATATACCTCAATTTCATCAACTGGCTTTCCGGTTGTCTGTAAATATTGTGCCCGCGAAAAATGGTCTGGCAGGAGGCTGCGCAGTTACCGGGTATATATAAGATGGGTTCCCGCTTCGCGGGGCTTCGGCCAGTCAGTATTGTCACTCATATGATATTTTTGTGTGTGGCCTTCCATGCCGCTTTTGCGGCATAACAGGTATCTGACAATGTCTGTAAGATTAATTGTTCTGCACGCTGTTAATTTCCGGAAGTGATTTCTTCGTGGCCGGAATCCGGATACCTTTACTGCTTTTTATCCCGGTATAAATCCGGTAAACATCTGATGCGTAGGCAAGACGTCTCTGGTTCTGGCGTTCGGTCTTCCTGAATCCGGCATTGTATGCACCAACGGCCTCCCAGGAGACGCCCCATTTTTTAAATGCTATTGCCAGATAATAAGCACCGGTATAAATGTTCATGCAGGGATCTGTTGTCAGATGTTCTGGCTTAATTCCGTAGCGGGCCAGTTCGTTAAAATGCTGGGAATCTACCTGCATCAGTCCGCTGCCATATCCCGTTACCGGATTAATACCGATGGCATTAACCCGGTAACGGGATTCTTTCCATGATATTGCTCTCAGTAAATCAGGATCTATTTTGTAATCCCGGCCTGCAAGATCAAAGCAATCAGTGGCCTGGCAGATCTCATTTATAAACATCAGGCAGATGGCTAACATCCACTTTTTCATTTTTCCACCTCTGGTGACTTTATCCGTAAATAATTTAACCCACTCCACAAAAAGGCTCAACAGGTTGGTGGTTCTCACCACCAAAAGCACCACACCCCACGCAAAAACAAGTTTTTGCTGATTTTTCTTTATAAATAGAGTGTTATGAAAAATTAGTTTCTCTTACTCTCTTTATGATATTTAAAAAAGCGGTGTCGGCGCGGCTACAACAACGCGCCGACACCGCTTTGTAGGGGTGGTACTGACTATTTTTATAAAAAACATTATTTTATATTAGGGGTGCTGCTAGCGGCGCGGTGTGTTTTTTTATAGGATACCGCTAGGGGCGCTGCTAGCGGTGCGTCCCTGTTTGCATTATGAATTTTAGTGTTTCGAAATTAACTTTATTTTATGTTCAAAAAAGGTAATCTCTAATGGCTAAGGTGAACCTGTATATCAGCAATGATGCCTATGAAAAAATAAATGCGATTATTGAGAAGCGTCGACAGGAAGGGGCAAGGGAAAAAGATGTCAGTTTTTCAGCAACAGCTTCAATGCTTCTTGAACTGGGGCTTCGTGTACATGAGGCTCAGATGGAGCGTAAAGAGTCTGCATTTAATCAGACTGAGTTTAATAAATTGCTTCTTGAATGCGTTGTAAAAACACAATCATCAGTAGCGAAAATTTTGGGTATTGAGTCTCTCAGTCCTCATGTCTCCGGAAATCCAAAGTTTGAATATGCCAATATGGTTGAAGATATCAGGGAGAAGGTATCATCTGAGATGGAACGATTTTTTCCAAAAAATGATGATGAATAAAAGAAATTTGATTTCGTTCAAATATCAGAGTTTTTATGATTTAAAAAGGTGACAGTACGAAAGATAATTAGTATATTAATTACGTGGTTAATGCCACGTTAAAATTTGAATTTGAAAATCGCCGATGCAGGGAGTTCTCTCCTCCCTGCATCGACTGTCCATAGAATCCTTTGTGAGGAGGTTCCTATGTATCCGATGGATCGTATTCAACAAAAACATGCTCGTCAAATAGATCTGCTGGAAAATCTGACGGCAGTTATTCAGGATTATCCAAATCCAGCCTGTATCAGGGACGAAACTGGAAAATTTATTTTTTGCAATACGCTGTTTCATGAGTCATTTCTTACACAAGATCAAAGTGCTGAAAAATGGCTTCTGTCGCAGAGAGATTTTTGTGAATTGATCTCTGTCACAGAGATGGAAGCATACAGGAATGAGCATACGCATCTTAATCTTGTAGAGGATGTTTTTATTCAGAACAGATTCTGGACAATATCTATTCAGTCATTTCTTAATGGACACAGAAATATCATTCTGTGGCAATTTTATGATGCTGCTCATGTTCGTCATAAAGACAGTTATAATCAAAAAACGATTGTCAGTGATGATATCAGAAATATAATCAGAAGAATGAGTGATGATTCTTCTGTATCATCATATGTAAATGATGTCTTTTACTTATATAGCACCGGAATCAGTCATAATGCTATAGCAAGAATATTAAACATATCCATCTCCACATCAAAGAAACACGCGTCTCTGATATGCGACTACTTCTCTGTTTCTAATAAAGATGAGTTAATCATCTTACTCTACAATAAAAAGTTTATTCATTATTTGCACGAGAAGGCAATGTGTATCATAAATACGCGTTAATAAAGTGTTAATAAAATATAGACTTTCCGTCTATTTACCTTTTCTGATTATTCTGCAAACATAAGTAGTAACCAGAAGATAAACAGCGGGAGGTGTTATTGAAAAGATTTGGTACACGTTCTGCAACAGGTAAGATGGTAAAACTAAAATTACCTGTAGATGTGGAAAGTCTATTAATTGAGGCAAGTAACAGAAGCGGAAGAAGTCGATCGTTTGAGGCAGTAATAAGACTTAAAGATCATCTTCACCGCTATCCAAAGTTTAACAGGGCAGGGAATATCTATGGTAAGTCGCTGGTTAAGTATCTGACAATGCGTCTGGATGATGAAACTAACCAGCTACTTATTGCAGCCAAAAATCGTAGTGGATGGTGTAAAACAGATGAGGCTGCAGACAGAGTTATTGATCATTTGATCAAGTTTCCTGATTTTTATAACTCGGAGATATTCAGGGAGGCAGATAAAGAGGAAGATATAACATTTAATACACTCTAGTTTTATTCATTTATCCGAAATTGAGGTAACTTATGAATGCTGTTTTAAGTGTTCAGGGTGCTTCTGCGCCCGTCAAAAAGAAGTCGTTTTTTTCTAAATTCACTCGTCTGAATATGCTTCGCCTGGCTCGCGCTGTGATCCCGGCTGCTGTTCTGATGATGTTCTTCCCGCAACTGGCAATGGCAGCACAGGGCCAGGACCTGATGGCAAGCGGTAACACCACGGTTAAGGCGACCTTCGGTAAGGACTCCAGTGTTGTTAAATGGGTTGTTCTGGCTGAAGTTCTGGTCGGTGCGGTCATGTACATGATGACCAAAAACGTCAAGTTCCTGGCCGGTTTTGCCATCATCTCTGTATTTATTGCTGTGGGTATGGCCGTCGTTGGCCTCTGACAGGAAATAAAACGATGTCGGGAGACGAGAATAAACTTAAGAAATATCGTTTCCCGGAAACACTGACCAACCAGAGCCGCTGGTTTGGCCTGCCACTGGATGAACTGATCCCCGCAGCAATCTGTATTGGCTGGGGTATCACAACATCGAAATATCTGTTCGGTATTGGTGCAGCGGTTCTGGTTTATTTCGGGATTAAAAAACTGAAAAAAGGGCGGGGCAGTTCCTGGTTACGTGACCTGATTTACTGGTATATGCCAACAGCCCTGCTGCGCGGTATTTTTCATAATGTTCCCGATTCGTGTTTCCGGCAGTGGATTAAATAGAACTGATACCAGGATTGTTATATGGAACACGGTGCCCGTTTAAGTACCAGTCGTGTAATGGCCATCGCCTTTATATTTATGTCAGTGCTTATTGTTCTCAGCCTCTCTGTTAACGTCATTCAGGGGGTGAATAACTACCGTCATTCAGAATGAGCAACGCACTGCCGTGACGCCAATGGCATTTAATGCCCCCTTTGCCGTGTCACAGAACAGTGCCGACGCCTCTTATTTACAGCAGATGGCGCTGTCATTTATTGCCCTCCGTCTGAATGTTTCATCAGAAACCGTCGATGCCTCACATCAGGCGCTTCTGCAATATATCCGCCCGGGCGCACAGAACCAGATGAAAGTTATTCTGGCTGAAGAAGCGAAGCGTATTAAAAACGATAACGTGAACTCAGCCTTTTTCCAGACCAGTGTTCGTGTCTGGCCTCAGTATGGCCGTGTGGAAATTCGAGGTGTGCTTAAAACCTGGATTGGTGATTCAAAACCTTTCACTGATATCAAACATTACATCCTTATTCTGAAGCGGGAAAACGGGGTGACCTGGCTGGATAATTTCGGGGAAACAGACGATGAGAAAAAATAATACGGCAATAATATTCGGCAGCCTGTTTTTTTCCTGCAGCGTGATGGCCGCAAACGGTACGCTGGCCCCCACCGTGGTGCCAATGGTGAACGGTGGTCAGGCCAGTATTGCCATCAGCAATACCAGCCCGAATCTGTTTACCGTTCCCGGTGACCGGATTATCGCCGTGAACAGTCTGGATGGTGCCCTGACCAATAATGAGCAGACCGCCTCCGGCGGTGTGGTGGTTGCCACCGTCAACAAAAAGCCCTTTACGTTCATTCTGGAAACAGAACGTGGTCTGAATCTTTCCATTCAGGCCGTTCCCCGTGAAGGCGCGGGGCGTACCATTCAGCTGGTCAGTGACCTGCGCGGAACCGGAGAAGAAGCCGGTGCGTGGGAAACGTCCACGCCTTACGAATCCCTGCTTGTGACCATCAGCCAGGCCGTCCGTGGCGGAAAATTACCCGCAGGCTGGTATCAGGTCCCAGTGACAAAGGAAACCCTGCAGGCCCCGGCGGGGCTGTCTTCAGTGGCAGATGCCGTATGGACGGGGAATCACCTGAAGATGGTCCGCTTTGCCGTGGAAAATAAAACGCTGTCTGCCCTGAATATCCGGGAAAGTGACTTCTGGCAGCCGGGAACCCGTGCCGTGATGTTCAGCCAGCCTGCCAGCCAGTTACTGGCAGGTGCGCGCATGGATGTGTATGTCATCCGTGACGGGGAGGGCAACTGATGGCCAGTATCAATACCATTGTGAAACGCAAGCAGTACCTGTGGCTGGGGATTGTGGTTGTCGGTACAGCCTCCGCGATTGGTGGGGCACTGTATCTGTCTGATGTGGACATGTCCGGTAACGGTGAAACCGTGGCTGAACAGGAGCCTGTGCCGGATATGACCGGTGTGGTGGATACGACCTTTGATGACAAGGTGCGTCAGCATGCCACCACCGAGATGCAGGTGACGGCAGCGCAGATGCAGAAGCAGTATGAGGAAATCCGTCGTGAGCTGGATGTTCTGAACAAACAGCGCGGTGATGACCAGCGTCGTATTGAAAAGTTGGGACAGGACAATGCCGCCCTGGCAGAGCAGGTAAAAGCCCTGGGTGCTAATCCCGTCACGGCGACCGGTGAGCCTGTACCGCAGATGCCTGCCTCACCGCCCGGCCCGGAAGGCGAACCACAGCCAGGAAACACCCCCGTATCCTTCCCGCCGCAGGGCAGCGTTGCTGTTCCACCGCCGACGGCGTTTTATCCCGGGAATGGTGTCACGCCACCACCACAGGTGACGTACCAGTCTGTGCCGGTGCCTAACCGGATACAGCGTAAGGTGTTTACCCGTAATGAGGGAAAACAGGGACCATCACTGCCGTACATTCCGTCAGGAAGTTTTGCGAAAGCCATGCTGATTGAAGGGGCGGATGCCAATGCCTCTGTCACCGGTAATGAATCCACGGTGCCGATGCAGCTGCGTATCACCGGCCTGGTGGAAATGCCGAACAGCAAGACGTATGACGCAACGGGATGTTTTGTGGGTCTGGAAGCCTGGGGGGATGTGTCCAGTGAGCGTGCCATTGTACGCACCCGCAATATCAGTTGCCTGAAGGACGGCAAAACTATTGATATGCCGATTAAGGGGCATGTCAGCTTCCGGGGTAAAAACGGTATCAAGGGCGAAGTGGTGATGCGTAACGGCAAAATCCTCGGCTGGGCATGGGGCGCGGGATTTGTTGACGGTATCGGTCAGGGAATGGAGCGCGCCTCCCAGCCGGCTGTCGGGCTGGGTGCCACAGCCGCTTACGGGGCTGGTGATGTCCTGAAAATGGGTATCGGTGGCGGCGCATCGAAAGCCGCACAGACGCTCAGTGACTACTACATCAAACGTGCCGAACAGTATCACCCGGTGATACCGATTGGTGCGGGCAACGAAGTGACCGTGGTGTTCCAGGACGGCTTCCAGCTGAAAACCGTGGAAGAGATGGCGCTGGAACGCACGCAGAGCAGAGCGGAAGAAGACAATCCGGAAAGTCCGGTTCCTGTTCCGCCATCGGCTGAAAGTCATCTTAACGGCTTTAATACTGACCAGATGCTGAAGCAGCTGGGCAACCTGAATCCGCAGCAGTTTATGTCCGGCAGCCAGGGAGGGGGCAACGATGGCAAATAATATGTCGTCCCGTCAGGCGTGCCATGCCGCCCGGTATGTTGTCGCCCGGGTTCTGCGAGGACTGTTCTGGTGTCTGAAGTACACCGTCATTCTGCCACTGGCCACAATGGCCCTGATGGCTCTGTTTGTTTTATGGAAGGACAACACCACGCCGGGGAAATTACTGGTTAAGGAGATTAACTTCGTAAGACAAACAGCACCTGCCGGACAGTTCCCGGTCAGTGAATGCTGGTTTTCTTCCTCTGATTCTTCAGGCAGATCAGAAATACAGGATATCTGCCATTACCGCGCGGCTGATGCTGCAGATTATGTCAGGGAGACTGACCGGTCACTGATGCAACTGGTCACCGCATTATGGGCAACACTGGCACTGATGTATGTCTCGCTGGCAGCGATCACCGGGAAATATCCGGTGCGACCCGGAAAAATGAAATGTATCCGGGTGGTAACCGCAGATGAACATCTGAAGGAAGTTTATACGGAAGACGCTTCCCTGCCGGGAAAAATCAGGAAATGCCCTGTTTATCTTCCTGATGACAGAACAAACAGAAACAACGGAGATAAAAATGAACATGCGTAATATTAATGTTATTACAGCCCTCTCTGTGCCGGGTAAAACCGTGTCAGATGATTTTATGCATGCTGTTCTCAGTAACTGCGCCACAAGAATCGTACTTCCTGCACCGGAGAAATTCGGTTCTGAGTCATTGCCGGACAATTTTAATATGGCTGCTGTCGGTGTGATGAAGAAGGGTATGTCGATGAGTTTATTTTCTTCTCCGGGGCATATTGTGGTTGCCGGACAATCCGGTGGCGGAAAATCTGTTCCGGTGAAAGAACTAATCGACAGAATTATTCAGAAATATAAGGAGCCCTTCGATGAATAAGCTGGTTTCTGATGGCAGCGTCAAAAAAATAAATTATCCGGTGCTGTATGAGTCCGGAATAACACCTCCGTTATGTGAAGTCAGTGCACCAGAACCTGATGCGGGTGGGAAACGCATTGTGGCATATGTTTATAAATCATCACGGAGTACGGTTTTTGAAAATCCTGACATTGTAAAAACCTGTACGGTCAGGGATTTGAAGAAGGATTTTGTGAACTGCGATGAGAAAGGTGAGGGACAATGAAACAGATTTCTTTCTTTATTCCTCTGCTGGGGACCTTATTACTTTCCGGCTGTGCCGGAACCAGTACGGAATTTGAGTGTAACGCCACCACATCCGATACCTGTATGACGATGGAGCAGGCCAATGAGAAGGCCAAAAAACTGGAGCAGTCCTCAGAAGCAAAGCCGGTTGCGGCATCACTGCCGCGCCTGGCTGAAGGGAACTTCCGGACAATGCCGGTGCAGACCGTCACCGCGACCACTCCGTCCGGCAGCAGACCTGCGGTGACAGCACATCCGGAGCAGAAACTGCTGGCACCTCGCCCGCTGTTTACCGCTGCCCGGGAAGTGAAAACGGTTGTTCCGGTCAGTTCAGTTACGCCGGTAACACCTCCTCGTCCGCTAAGAACGGGTGAGCAGACGGCAGCATTATGGATAGCGCCTTATATTGATAACCAGGATGTTTATCATCAGCCATCCAGCGTGTTTTTTGTTATTAAACCGTCTGCGTGGGGAAAACCACGTATTAATTAACTGGCCCTGAAGTTGTATATCAGCCGGCAATGCCGGCGGGCTTTCTGTATTCAAAATCTGCCTGTAAAACGAGTGCCCTGTGCGTGAAAAGGGATGGGCGGTAGCGTGTCAGAACATGTCGGGAGGAATATTCCGTGAGTGATGAAGCCGATGAAGCATATTCAGTGACAGAACAACTGACCATGACAGGAATAAACCGGATACGCCAGAAAATAAATGCTCATGGTATTCCTGTTTATCTTTGTGAAGCATGCGGAAATCCTATTCCGGAAGCCCGGCGGAAAATATTTCCCGGTGTGACGTTGTGCGTTGAATGTCAGGCGTATCAGGAAAGGCAGAGGAAACACTATGCATAAATCAGAAAATGAAAAAATAGATTTTATTCTGGATGAGCATGAGCGGATATTCAGAAAACAGGGTTCTTTGTGTATGGCACTGGGTAAGGGCTTTTTAGTTATAGCTATTCTTTGTGGTGTTGCCACATTCTGTGTTTCTGGCCTGTATCTGAATGGATTTGCCCCTATATTTCCAGACACCTGTTATCACTTAACCCATTACTGGCTTGCTGCCGTAGATATTCCCGTGG
>NZ_PTRU01000056.1:0-9206 GCF_002965245.1 Escherichia sp. MOD1-EC6021
CATGAGATATCCGAAAGGGATTTAAAAAAGTCAGAGCTTAAGGAATTCTTTTGAGCATAGACACCGCATCGGACTCAGGCATCGCAAACTGCACCCGGTGCCGTGCAGCCACATCCAGTGCAAACACCTTCGTGTAGACCTCCGTTGAGCTGATGGACTTATGCCCCATCAGGCTCTGCAGGACCTTCAGCTGTATACCGGCATACAGCATGTGCATCGCATAGGAATGGCGGAACGTATGTGGTGTGACCGGAACAGAGAACATCACACCGTCAGCAGCAGCGGCGGCAACCGCCTCCCCAATCCAGGTCCTGACCGTTCTGTCCGTCACTTCCCAGATCCTCGCTTTCTCTGTCCTGCCTGTTCGTTTATTACGCCGTTCCATGGGGATTTTCAGTGTTGCCACCATCGTCTGCAGCTGGCTGACGTACCAAGAGTCGGAGAGCGGAACCAGCCGGTGAGTCTGCTGCCCGGCAGGCGTTCTTCCTGCCGTCCTGGCTGCTTTTTCTGTCCGCTGCTTCAGAGTGGCCAGCTGCACAAACGGATACGGAGGCGCGAGCAAAAAATCCCCCCGCGTCAGCGCCAGTGCTTCATTAATGCGCGCACCGGTGTTCCACAGTGTGGCCAGCAGCATCTTGCGGCGCAGATCCGGGACGTAATGGAGCAGGGCACTCACTTCAGGGGCGAGCAGGTATTTTGGCAGTTCATCATGAACCATCGACATCTGGCGGAGTGCCAGAGCAGCCGGATAATCAATGGCAACAGGCAGCGATGCAGGCTGTCCGGCAGAATACACTGCCGGTACCATGGCTGCAGACTGGCTGTGTATAACGGAGCCTGACATTTATATTCCCCAGAACATCAGGTTAATAGCGTTTTTGATGTCATTTTCGCGGTGGCTGAGATCGGACACTTCTTCCCCGATAACGGAGACCGGCACACTGGCCATATCGGTGGTCATCATGCGCCAGCTTTCATCCCCGACATGCACCACCGGGTAAAGCTCACGGGAGACTTTGTCTGACAGCAGGCGGGCGCTGGCCAGGGGGATCACCATCCGTCGCCCGGGCGTGTCAATAATGTCACTCTGGACATCCACAAACAGACGATAACGGCTCTCTCTTTTATAGGTGTAAACCTTAAACTGCATTTCACCAGTCCCTGTTCTCATCGGCAAAAGAGCCGTTCATTTCAATAAACCTAGCGACCTCTGCCATCCCTTCCTGATTTTCAGCCTGCCAGCGTTCAGCACGCAGTCGCCGGGCTTCGTTCTGCATGGTCGTACTGACCAGACCGGAGATATTCACGTCATACGCCTTGAGCAGCTGATAGCTGTCGCTGTCAACTGTCACTGTAATACGCTGCTTCATAGCACACCTCTTTTTGACATACTTCTGGTATGCATATCAGTATATATTCTTATGCCGCAAAGATCAGCGCGTTAATACACATACTGTTATCTGGCTTTTAGTAAGCCTTATTTATTTTACCTTACATTATGTTAACCAATAAAAATTAAAATCAGACTTATAAAAACAAAGCGTAATTATCGAATGACCATTTCCGGCAGATCCGATTTTTCTGTTATTTACGGGTTTCCGGAAGTGTACCACGCTGAGGAAATCATCATATCGCTGTTTTCCGCCCCTGCGCGACGCATCACTGGTCAGGGAGATGACACAACATATAGTGTCATCAGCAGCTGAATCCGGCACCACATGTTGTGCTTACAGGAGGTGGCGTTGTGTGGGGGGAGAGGAAGATCCTGAACAATGAGTTTTCGGATCTCAGGAAGGGAAAAAACAGATTTTTGCAGGATAAGCACTAAAAACGGTGAATTGTTGTGATTAGGGGATTATTGCAATCAGAACAATAACTGGAATTGAAAAGGTTATATTCATCAATAAATAGCAGAGTCACAGACCTGCTGAAAGCCAGACCATGAAGATACTACCCGAGCCTGCTTCAGGAAGATCCATTTCAAATATCCGGATACACAGGCAACTGTGGCGACAATTGTAATGATATTAACCATATCGGCTTCCCTGAAGCATTGGTTATGGCAACCACGTTATCAATACCTTTCCATCGTTTTCAGTAAATGTCACTAACAGACCGATATTACCGGACCTGTAAGTTGCCTGTGACAAATATCACCATTTTGTAACTGAAATGTGAAAATACGGTTTATCTGTGCTTTATTTTTCTCCGACATAAAATGGAGGTCTTTATGAAAGATGTCAGTGTTTTGAATGAAATGATCTTCAGTGCATCAACAGAAAATGAACTACAGGAAAAATTTGAAGATATATATCACCGTATCAACAACGAGAGTGAATATGATGACTCGGAGTCAGTCGAATTTCTGCCACTTCCAAGACTGAATTCCCGTTCTGAACGCTCAGAAGTGCAGGACATCATTTCAGTTGTAATTAAAAGCGGATGTTTTACCAGTGGCCCCTATATTGGAAAAGTAGAAGAGACATTAAGATTATTTTATGGTGCTCATACCTGTATTGCCACCAGTAGCGGCACCGATGCGTTAAAAATAGCTCTTAAATCTGTTGGAGTGGAACCCGGAGATGAAGTCATCGTTCCACTGAACTCCTTTGCAGCTACGGAGAATGCCGTGATGGCCGTGGGAGCCGTTCCGGTCTTCGCTAATATTGACAGTTCTTTCAATATGCTTCCGGATGAAGTGGATCGCCTCAGAACTTCAAAGACAAAAGCCGTGTTACCGGTCTGCCTTTATGGCTCCTGCATGTACATTGATGCCATTCACCGGATTGCCCGCAAAGCCGACATTCCTGTTATCGTGGATGCAGCACAGTGCTTTGGTATCAGGTCACTCATCAGCCACTGTGATCTGCTGGCGTTGAGTTTTAATCCATTTAAGAATATTGGTTCTCTTGGTAAATCCGGTGCAGTTCTGACCCTTTATCCTGAACTGGCACGCCTGGCAAGGCAATATTCATATCACGGATTTGCTGAAGGTAAAAAGAATATTAAAGCCCAGAACTGGGGATTAAACAGTCGTATGGATAATCTTCAGGCTGCCACGCTTAGTGTCAAACTTCAACATTTTGAAAATAATGCAAAAAAACGCTGCCTTCTTGCAGCCCGTTACCATCTTTTACTGTCTGACCTGTCACATAACATAATACTTCCGACAGAGACCCATCAGAATACATGGCACCTTTTCCCGGTACTGCTCTGCAAAGGCGAACGTGATTCTCTGTTCGCCTTTGCTCGTGAAAAAGGAGTGGAGTTAGATATTTACTATCCCGTCCTTTCACATTGCGGAGAGCATCCATTGGCAACCGGATATTCCCGTCGAGAGCAGTTCCGTGATTCTGAAAAAATACATTCTGCATTACTTCATCTGCCACTGCATAACCATATGTCGCTCCAGGAGCAAAACATCGTTATCGAGGTACTGCATGACTATTTTAAATAAAAACTGGCCCGTCGAATTCCCGTTCCCGACAGTAATCCGCACTGTGGTGTGCAGCGATCTTGATGAAACTTATATTCCTTCGGACAGTGATAAAAAAAAACTGGGGGGGGTCGTTCAGTTGGAGTCCTATATTACATCCCATGCTGAAAAAAAGGGGATTCTCGCTGGCTGGATCACGGGAACAAATCTGGATTCAGCCTGGCGAAAATCCAGGGGATATATCTCGCGAAGCCCTCACTTTATATGTTGCAGTCTCGGCACCGAATTTTACTGGGTGAAAAATGGCCGTCTCATCCCCTCTGAAACCTGGGCAGAAAGAATAAGCCGTTCAGGCTACAGCCGTCAGAATGTCAACTGTCTGGTTAAGATTCTGATGGAAAAAGAGATCCCCCTTCTGAAACAACCAGAGGATTATCAGGGCCCCTTTAAAGTGAGCTATTACTACCCTGAGAGCCCATCTATTGCCAGCGATTTTGCCACCATTCAGGAACTGGCTGACGAACGACGAATTCGTGTTGTGTTTACCCGCTGTAACCCGGC
This sequence comes from Escherichia sp. MOD1-EC6021, assembly GCF_002965245.1. Taxonomy (NCBI): domain Bacteria; kingdom Pseudomonadati; phylum Pseudomonadota; class Gammaproteobacteria; order Enterobacterales; family Enterobacteriaceae; genus Escherichia; species Escherichia sp. MOD1-EC6021. The sequence goes on from NZ_PTRU01000056.1 coordinate 3,998, forward strand.
GGCTGGCGATCCCCCTGGCTGTTATGACGTTGAATTTATCCCCCTCTGTTGTGGCAAGGATCAGGCTGTGTCTTTTCTGATGGAAGAAACCGGACTGCCGAAAGAAGCCATTATTGCCTTTGGTGACAGTGCGAATGATTTTGCCATGTTTGCACAGGCCGGAAGTGGCTATCTGGTGGGTAATGCCGACCCGTTTGCAGTCAGCCAGTACGGAAACAGACTGGACAGTGCTTACTGCCACGGGATACTGAGCGTTCTTAAGGAGCTATAGTGATGATTATCGGAATTGTCGGCTGTGGGGGGATTGCCCGTGCCCATGTCAACGCACTTTGTCTCAATCCGCTAGTAACTGGTCTGGCCCTGTACGATGTGAGTCCGGACAACGCCCGACAGCTCAGCGAAATAAGCTCCCTGCCGGTAACAAACTGCCAGGATCTGGAGCAGCTTGCCGGAGTCAGTCAAGGGTTCATTATCTGCACACCAAACCATCTCCACGTTAGCGTGGCAGAAGAAGTGCTTCGCTACAAACAGCTCCCGTTTGTGTGTGAAAAACCCCTCTCAACAGATCTCAACTCTGCACGATATCTACAGGAGATTGCTCCAAAAGGCAGTATCGTGTCTTTTAACTACCGATATAACCCCGTCATCGACATGATAATGCGTCTGAGAAATGAGAGGAAATTAGGTGAACTGCATTTCTTCTCAGCAGAATTTAATAAAAATTCTGCACTGACCCGCCATCACCTGACCTGGCGAGACTCCGCACAACAGAGCAAAAGCAGCGGTGCTCTGGGCGATCTATCCTGTCATCTGCTTGATTTATTTTGTTTTATAGGGGAAAGCCCGGTAGTGGTTCATGGGATCAAAACGGTAAAGGGGACACGGGTGGGTACAAAATCAGATGGTCAGGTTGAAGTGGATGATAACGGCTATGTAATGGGCAGTTCAGAAAAGGGAGCTTATTTCAGAGTTCATGCCAGTAAATCGGAAACAGATCAGAATTTGGGACTGCATATACAGCTTGTATTTGAAAATGGTGAAATCAGATATTCAACCCACCATGAAAATCGCCTGCTCCTGATTCTATTTAATGATACGAATACGGAAACAATTGGCTTCGACGCTCTGAAACGCTTGCCTGATCCACCACGGGAGCTTCCATTCTGGTCTGATTCGTTTATTCATCTTCATGACGACTGGTGTGCTCTTATTAAATATGGTCACTCGTCTCCTAAGCTGGCGGACCTGTCATCCGGCCTTCATATACAGGAAATAATTGAGGCATTCTGATATGGATACCATTCTTTTAACCGGGCTGTTTGCTGCATTTTTCACAACGTTTGCGTTCGCTCCACAGAGCATAAAAACTATCAGGACACGCAATACCGAAGGTATCTCCGTTGTTATGTATATCATGTTCCTGACAGGTGTAATCTCATGGATAGCGTATGGCATTATGCGATCTGATTTTGCCGTACTGATCGCCAATATTGTCACACTGTTTCTGGCTGCACCAGTGCTTGTAATAACACTTATCAACCGCAGGAAAAAACACGTATGAATATTGCAATCATCGGCGCGGGTCCTGCCGGCATCATTTCTGCCCGTAATGCGATTAAAGCAGGTCACTCCGTGGTTCTGTTTGAGAAGAATACCCGAATTGGGGGGATCTGGAACCCCTGGAGTGGTGGCGCTTACCGTAATGCCTGTATGCAGAACTCCCGTTATACATTTCATTATACTGGCTTTCCCCCTAGCGATATCGATGAATTTCCAGGAGTGGAACAGGTATTCAGATATCTTTCGGCCGTGGCCGGAGAGGATGCCCTCCGTGAGTCGACCCGACTGAATACTGAAGTTGTTTCACTCAGAAAAGACGCCGGACACTGGGTGATCCGCTGCGCTTCTGAAGGAAAAGACACGGAAGACATTTTTGACCGGGTCATCATTGCAACAGGTGAACTCTGGCAACCCCGCCGGCCCCCCCTGCCAGGTGAGGAAAACTTCTCCGGAACGTTGATCACGTCGAGAGATTATCAGGAGCCAGAGGCATTTAAAGGAAAAAATATCCTCATCATTGGCGGCGGTGTCAGCGGTGCGGATATTGCCTCAGACCTTGTTCCCTTTGCCAGAAGCGTAAGTCTGTCCGTCAAAAAGATGGGACTTTATCTGCCGAGACAATTCCCGACTGGCCCGAATGACATGATGCACTCCTATCTGGGCAGGTGTCTGCTGAGCCAAATGAATTATGAAGATTTTATCGGTTATCTCGACACCATGATGCCTGACTACATGCAGGCCTACCGAGCATCCGGTCTGTTGCCCGACATGGCGAACAATAACGCGGTGCATGTTAACGAAAAAATCATACCGAATGTGGCCGCCGGTCTGATAAAAGTTAAACCCCTGGCAGAGCGTTTCACCGGAGAAGGCGCTATTAAGTTCGTCGACGCATCTCAGGAAAAATATGATGTAATCATAACCTGTACAGGCTATGAAATGCCTGATTACTCGTTCATTCAGGGATTTGACAGAACACAGCTCTATGAGCACTTTTTCTGGACAGAGGACCCTTCTCTGGCCGTCATTAATCCCCCGGTGGATACCGCCGGTTTCGGGGCTGCGTTTCCCTATTTTGATATCATCAGCCAGTGGGTAATGAACGTATTCTCCGGGAAGACTTCCCTTCCGGAAAAAGAAGCTATGCGCAAATGGTGTGCTGAGCACATGGCTTCACTTCATGTTAAGCGATTTTATGACAGCTGGCTGGAAACCATCCGGATTGGGTTGCTGTCAGGTCTTCTCCCGGAGCCAGCCCGCGACTTTTCCCGATACTGGAACATCATCAGCAGTATAGTCAAACCTGCCTATCTGGCCACTCCTCCCGCATTTCCGGAGCATGGTATGATGGACAGCCTGTTTGATTTCCGGATCGCCAGAATACGCATACTGTCAGGGCTGGGAAACGATGCTCTCGGTTATTTACTGAAAAAAGGTGATATCACTGACGCAGAATACCGGGCGGCCCTGGAAATCGATCCCCGGCAGTCGATTTCTGTACACCTGCCGTATTCACAGACCTCCCTCTGATAAAAAGGGCCAGTAACGGCCCTTTTCGTTTTCATAATATTCTGAGCAGTCTTGCCGGGTTTCCTGCATAAATGCCTTTGTTCTCAACCGGTTTTACCACAACTGAACCCGCACCAATAACAGCTCCGCTGCATATATACGGAGACAGAATAATGGCTCCACTGCCAACAGTAACCGAATCCCCCAGGGTAATGCTGATCCAGTTATCCGGTGACGGATCTGGTGCTCCTGAACGAAACAGATCGTTGGCGAACGTCACGTTATGACCAATGAAGCAGTTCTCCCCCAGTGTTACGTTCTCACAAATAAACGTGTGCGACTGTATCCGGCTTCCACTACCAATGACACAGCCTTTCTGTATCTCAACGAAGGGGCCGACAAACACGTTGTCCCTGAGTTCACATTCATAAATGTTGACCGGTTTGACAATACGGACATTGGTCCCATAAATCACATCCCGGACAGCACATTCCATAAATTTCATACTCACACGTCCTTTAAATACAGATGACACTTGCCGGAATTATACAGCCCAGATTCAGTTGCCATGTTTCAGAATAGCTTATAAGCCGCACTTTTACCGATACTCAGCAACAAATCAGGTCTGGCTCCACTTCCGCCGGAAACCGGATCTGCACGACGGGAAACGGGCAAATGATATGATAATTAAGCAATTCACATAATCATATCTGATATGATTTTCATCATTAAAAATTAAACAATATCTGATATTATCATAAATCAAGAGTACACAAATCATGCAGGATATAATTTTTACCTGTCAGAACATTATCAGATGGAGCGTGCAGGATGGATCAGGAAATGACGTTTTCACTCAGCTATGAACAACTGACCCGGTTTGCGGAACGACGCATCCGGGAATGCAATCTGGACAGCCAGGGCGCGATTTATCTCTGCGAGTCAGCCAAAGCCGGAGCCGTGCTGATCTTCTGGCATGAACTGGCCATAAATGGCTATGCCTCAATGAATGCCATAAAGAGACAGGAGCTCATTGACGCCGACTTTCAGCGCCTCAGAAAGCTCATCTGGCCGGAGGATGACAGGTAATGACCCAGAGCCGCCGACCGTCGCCACTGCAGCGGAGAGTGCTGATTGTGCTGGCTGCCCTTGATGAAAAACGGCCAGGACCCGTGCTGACGCGGGACATAGAACGGGTGCTGGAGCGAAGCGGGGAAGCCCCGGTCTACGGGCCAAACCTGCGCGCCTCCTGCCGTCGTCTGGAGGATGCCGGCTGGCTGCGTACCCTGCGCGCTCCGAACCTGCAGCTGGCAGTGGAGCTGACGGACGCCGGCCGGGCCGTGGCACAGCCTCTGCTGCTGGCAGAACAGGACCGCCTCCGGGCAGAACAGCGTGCGGCAGAAGTCGTCGTACTGCCGCTGGTCCCGGCAGCAGGTCTGCCCGCAGACGGCACTTCTGCCACTGATCTGGCGGTGCAGCTGAACGGCATAACGTATCTGGCCTGCCGTGGGGATTTTGTGGTGCGTCTCGACGGCAGCACCTGTCTGCAGTTATGGAATAAAGAAGGCAGGGTGGTACGCCGGGAGGGCGATCCGCTGGAAGTGGCGCAGTGGCTGCAGGCCTGTCACGATGCAGGGATGGAGGTTCGTGTGCAGGTTAATGAAAGCATCACCCCGTAAAAACATGCCTGCACGATTTACACATCATCCCATGGTGGCAGCCGGTTAACTTTCCTGCGCCACCAGTGGAAAGAGGCCGTGAGCAGTCCGAACAAAAAACCACCCGTGATACTTATAATAATGGCCTCACCTGCCACCATTCCTGACGGCCCCCAGTAGATAAACCACATTGCACATCCCCAGGAAATGCCCCATAAGCTCCCCATCAACAGCGTGACCTGCCAGAACGGCATAAAGGGTAATGGCGGAAGCCGGATACCCAGCCGCCAGAGAATACACAGAAGAGGAGGGGCATAATTGCTCCGCCACATCTTTTTGCTGTCCATCAGGGCAATGGCCCGGGCTTTTTTCTGCTCAAAGGTCACAGGAGCACCTCCGTTCCATGGGTAATGACTCCAACTTATTGATAGTGTTTTATGATCAGATAATGCCCGATGACTTTGTCATGCAGCTCCACCGAT
>NZ_PTRU01000057.1:0-7949 GCF_002965245.1 Escherichia sp. MOD1-EC6021
GCCCGCCGCAGACGCAGCATGTGTTTTGTGTATCCCCGGCGGCCCGGGTCGCGCACACGGGTCTGGCAGGCGAAGAATGGCTGAAAGCCTTCCCGCTGCAGGCTTTCCAGTACGGTGATGGTGGGGATGTACGTATAGTTCTGGCTTCGGGACGTGTGTTTATCTTCCCCGAAAATCCCCGGCACATAGTGCATCAGTTCTTCGTGTGTCAGCGGACGGTCACGGCGTATCTGGTTCGCATAACCAAAACGACTGGCTAGTCGCATAATTTGCTCCTTATCGGTGGTTAAGATTTACTGGTGTAATAAATGAAAAAGCCACGTCTCCCGGAGAAGACGCGGCCTGATGGGTGAAATGAATGACGTTTATTGTCTGAGAAGACCGTCACTGGCGAGCCGCGTATTAAGCGCCTTTCCGGCATCGGGTTCAGAATTCCGGCAGCGCCAGCGTCGCTGACCTTCCGCGTTGCGGATAACCCGACGGAAATGCATTCCCGGGTCATCCTGGATAAACACATTGCGGTAAGCTGTTATGACAGCAACCGCCTGCCCGTATGAGAAAGATCCTTCAGCCAGGACATACTCTGTGTAACCCGGCATATCTGTTTTCTCCTGATAAATAAAAAGCCTCTGCCACGCGTTGTGACAGAGGCTGAAGCATGAAACTGACTTCAGGGATCAGTTAACGTTTTTTCCGGAAACGGTAATCAGCAGTGGATGGTAGTCCTGGGGATTGAAAACCGATAACGGCAGACTGACACGATGGCCGTTACTTTCTTCAGTTGCTTTAATGATTTCGGTTGTGGCGACATTTTCCACGCACTCCGTTTCCAGAAATGCGTCTGTGGTTCGCGTGGCATTACTGTCACCAAAAGCTTCCGTTTCCATTTTTCTGGTCACCAGCGTCTGACCATATTTGTCTTTGAGTTGCAGAGTGATGGTGAGGGGGCCAAATCCTTCATCGTTTCCGCCATTATCCAGCCGGAACTGGTAAGCACAAATATTTCCCGGGAGCCATATCGTATCTGTATTGCGTATACTGATGTAACGTTGATCCTGTGCCCGGAGTGGGGCAGACCACGTTAACCCCAGAATGAAGGCGGTAATCATGCAGGTTTTGAACAGGTGAATCATGGTATTTACCTCTCTGAGTCATGACGATGACACTGACAAATCAGGTGATAAAGCGTAAAAGGCGCAGAATAGCCGTTATGCCGGTAACTCCGGGGGTAATGCTTCTTCCAGTCGGTTAACCATATTGCCGAGATGGGATGCATCATATTCCATGACGGGGCGTTGCCTGATGATACTGACCACCAGTGGTTTGATTAACATATTGGTCGCGGCCCGTTGTTGTATACCGGCGGCGAAAATGATCTCCAGAGCATTCTGATCGATAACACGGGCCAGATTCTCGTTCAGATTTTCAATCTCATGTCCGGTCAGCAGGAAACTGCCGGCAAGCCATGTCACCTGCTCCTGAATCATTGCCAGAATTTTGACGCGATCTTCTTCAACCAGCGCTCCGGCAATTTTTCCTGATACAGCGGAGGCAATCATTCCCCCCAGAACACCGCCAACCACACGCCCTGTCAGTGCACCAAATGGTCCCAGTGGACTGAACAGTATTCCGCCCGCCACTGACCCGACAGCACCACCTGCCACACCGGAAGATGCCACGGCAAGATTCCTGATGAACTGCGTACCGGAGATCCGTCCCCGCAACATTTTGATCATGTCAGGGCCGGTTGTGACAGCTACCAGTGCCAGAGATGTCACCAGCGTACCCTTCATCACTTTGTTCAGGGCACTGATATTTCCTGCACCGGTCCCCTTCTGAAGAGCCAGTCGGACAGTCGGGCTGGCAGTCGAAAAATCAATGTGCTTCAGCATACCCTGAACAACACTGAGCCGGTGGAGTTGCTGGGTTGTGACGTAGACAGCCAGTGTGCGGGTGAAGGTTTTTCCTGCCTGGACAGCAGCTGTCTGCAGGGCAGCATCGCGATCGCCGGTGCTGAGCCAGAAGACCGATGCCGTCAGGGCAAAACTGATCCCTCCGGCCGCCAGACTGACAACCGAACCCTCGGCAATATCATAAGTGACCGATTCGATGGTCCCGAACCGGGTGATATTACGGGCCTGAGTATAAGTCAGATGTCCCCGACGAATCAGCCGGGATGCTTCTGCGGGATCGGTTACACCGGGTACTTTACCTTCGCGGATCTTATTCCTCATGGTTTCAACAGCGCCGGCATACTGATCACGGGGGACTTCCAGTTGCATGGGGCCATTATTTCCCATGTAACGATACTGTCCGTTTTGTCCGTCGAATGCCGCACCGACGCTACGGGCTGCAGTTGAACAATATTTCGTCTGGATTTCTGTTCCGCTGACCAGTCTGTCTGCTCCATTTCTGGCATTATTATCACCGAGGATCCGTGCGTTTTTCAGACGGACTCTGTCGACAATATGGTTTCCCCGTTCAGCGGCAAACCCATGTCCCTGCCCTCCGGAAGCAAACATTTTCTCATTTGTACTCCAGGTTTCCGGCAGTTTCATGAGAATCAGACCATTCGCCGTTGCATCGGAAATAAAGCTGTTGTAAGGGCGTTCATAAATTTCCTGACACAGTGTTTCTGTTTCGCGACAAAGAGAGGAGCAGTACCATTCCGGATCCGGCTTATGATTTTCCGGGGCATGATGTACTTCTGTCAGCCCGCAGGAGGCACAGATACGAAGCTCATCCACGTGATGGAATGATACAAAACGGCGACCTTCTGAAAAGGGATACCAGTCACCGCCGTCCAGGCAACGATCGAGAAAATCGTCATTCGCTTCCGGTGATAAATTCAGGCGGTTCCGGAAGAGCGTTTTCAGTTCATCAGGTGTGAATGACAGGTTCTCTTTCAACTGTTCGTTAAACCCTGCCATGTTTCTTTCATACCAGGCATTGTTCAGTAACCAGTTTCCGTCTGCCAGTTCAAATTTCCTCAGCTCTCCCCGGGAAATCCGTTGAGAAATGAGCGTCAGCCAGATGCGCTCCGTCAGTGAGTCAGGAAGGCTGTAATCGTTTTGCAAACTGGTCAGCCACGATTTACTGTTGAGCACCGGTTGTTCTTCCAGTGTCTGGCTGATGGCACAGGTCAGTTTTTTCAGCGCCTGGATTTGGCTGGCCGCCCATAGCAGCGTCACTAATGCAGCCAGCCAGTACAACAACCCGCCCCACCACATCAGTGACGGTGAAATATCGTACTGTAACGCGATCAATGGTGCGCATGCAGAACACGCCATAAGGAAAAAGGCAGTATAAAAACAGCAGTAATACCCGTTAATTTCCTTGCTGATATCTTCTGGTGTGATCCCGTTCTGCTGAATGTTTTTGATCTGCAGGGGAACAGCCAGCAGACCACCGGCGAGAGCGGTGGTCAGAATAAATTTCACAGAGTCAAAGGTGTGAGCCTCCAGCGCGATATGTTTACCATCAAGTCCCCACATGAAGCTGATGATCATTCCGGCAATCGTCAGAAATACGCCTGCCAGCCAGCGAATATGGAACAACCGGGTTATGCGTTCGGTGATATAGCCAGCCAGTAAGGCCGGGCCGAACAGACACAGCAATATGAGCCCTGCCAGCGCAGAAGCCGTGCTGATTAATGCTCTGAACAAAAGGCGAAGAATGGCAAATCCTGCGATCAGCAGGATCAGCGCGCCGACTATCTGTAACATAGTCACTCCGTGATGAATATCATGTTATTGTTAATGCCAGCGAATGTGGCGTTGAATATCCGTTGCGCCGGTCCGGGTCCCGATCATGATGACCGGGACCACAGAGAGGCGATGGTTCTGTCAGAAGGTCACATTCAGCGTGGCCTGACCGTTATAGCCTTCAGCGCTGCTGCCGCTGACGCTGTGGACATAACCTGCCTGAACGCCCAGGGTGATATTTTCCCGGACACGGGCTTCCAGTCCGGCCTGCAGGTCCAGTGACGTACCATTCTGTGACGGTGAGAACGTCATGTTACTGCCGGCTGCGGCTGTACCCATGCTCATGTCCCCCCGGGAGCTGAAGGTGCGGATAACAGAAGGCTGTACCCACCAGTTCACCGGCAGTTCACGCACACTGTGTTTGGCACTGCCGCGCAGGGTGTCACGGGATGAGGTGCCTTTACCAAAGTTCATATCGTTGTGGCTGCCCAGACGGAAGCCGGCACGCACATGTTGTGCACTGCCATGCCCGAACTTCACATAACCGGCGTTATCCTGGCCGTCATCCAGGGAGAGTCCCTGCCAGGTGTACTGCAGTTGCGGCTCCAGCATCAGATTGTCAGTGATACTGAAGGGCAGACCGGTTTCCAGCGAACCCAGCCAGCCCCAGCCCCGGGCGCGGAAGTCGTTATTGTCCGATGAGGCTTTCATGCTGTGGCGGGTTCCCTGGGCCACAATGTCAGCCCACAGGCCGGAGGCGTTGTGTATCAGATTCAGGTATCCGCCCAGGCTGCCGGCATCATCCCGGACCGTGCCGGCACGGGAGCCGTCATCATCCTTAACATCAACGGAAGAATGGCCAGCAGCACCATATACCCCCGCGGTCACAGACATACCGGCAACCTCTGTTCTGAGCAGGTCACCCTCCAGACGGACGAAGCCATAGCTGCCGCTGCTTTCCGGCGTGGCTCCACGGGCAATACCGCCGTTGTTATCGTGACCGAGATGACCGCCCTGAATGCTGAGACGGACGCTGTTATTTTCACCGTTTACACCGGTCTGATGGCTGCGGGAGCCTGCCAGAATCCGGTCATAGTCCATTGCCTGTGTCAGCATGGAGGCATACAGGGGGACTTCTGCACGATAAGCATTTTCACTGCGCAGATACCAGCTCTCATCACTGTCCCGGTTGAGGGAGTAGTTAAAGGCACCGGCCTGCAGCTTATTCCCCTGGACAAAGGCCCCTTCCTCCGTGGTGGCACCGTTAATGGCTTCCACCACCTGAATACCCTTACCGCTGGTCGCCAGCCCCGACGCACTGTTGCCGGCGTTCACCAGGTTCAGGATGGTTTTTCCGGTTGCCCTGCCACCGTCAATGACCAGTCTGTCAGCATTGTTCTGTGCCATATCCGGGCGTACACGCTGGCTGATAGTGCCATTCTGTCCGTTCAGGTTTTTCACTTTCAGGGTTGCCGGTACGAACTTCCCTGTGCGGGTGGAGGTGAAATGAATCTGTCCGGCATGGCTGAGGTCATCCACCACCGACTGCACCGTGGCGTTATCGGGAATATTCCAGGTGGCACCAGAGGCGAGAGTGACATTCGTGGGGTCAATGGCACCGTTCAGCACAGTGCTGCCGGTCAGCTTCAGGGCTGTACCGCGCTGAGCAATGACATCCGTGGTGACGGTACTGTCGTTCAGCGTCAGCGTGCCTTCATTCAGGTTGACGGCTTTCTGGGTGAGTGTGGTGTTGCTGACAGTGAGTGTGCCACTTCCTGATTTTTCCACGCTGCCGTTACCGGTGAGAGAGCCTCCCTGCAGGAGTGCATCGCCTTCACGGATGGTCAGGGTATCGTTGTTCACCGTCTTCCCGGAAAGGGTAAGTATGGCGCCGTTATTCAGCGTGGTGGTGCCCGCCAGTGTGCCGCCCCTGGCGGTGAACAGTCCGCCATTTACCGTGGTATCCGTGGCCGTATCACCGGCGTTCAGCGTGAATGAACTGCCTTTTTCCAGCATCAGGGCATCCGCCTGACCGCCTCCGATACTGAATGCCTTTCCGTCGCTCCGGGTACCACTGACAGCGGCACCGGAATCGGCCAGCAGTACACCGCCATTTCCCATGGATACGGTGGTGGCGGTGCCACCGTTGCGGACATCCAGCGTTCCGCCATCATCCACGCGGGTATTAGTGGCTGTGTGTCCGGTCAGCACATCCAGGCGTCCGCCATTTTCCAGTACGACATTATCAGCTTTACCCTCCACAACAGAGAATGCTCCCAGGCGGTTTATGCCGGTAACGGTTGCAGCCGTACTGGTAACCAGTGCGCCGCCCTGCTTCAGGGTGACATTCGTGGCTGTACCACCGGCGTCCACCTGCAGTCTGCCCTTCTGATTAACGGTGGTATTCCCGGCCACACCCCCGTTTTTGACAATCTGCCAGCCGTCACTGTTTACAACAGTGCCAGACGCCGTACCGCCGTTGTGCACATACTGGTACCCCCCATTCAGCGTGGTATCCAGTGCGTGACCATGTACAGTCTGGTCGCCGCCGGCATAAACCACAGTGGTATTTGCCGTTCCTTCAGCAGCCACAATCTGACGACCATTTTTATTGATGGTGGTGCGTACGGCATCTCCGTAGACGGTCTGCCCGGTATCACCATTTTCCGCATCCGGTCCCCCTTCCGCGCCGGTATTCACAACCGTGTCGGTTGCCACTGCGCCGGATTTGATGGCCTGCCAGCCCTTCTCATTAATGACGGTACCCGTTGCAATCCCGTCTTCATGTACCCACTGCTCACCGCCGTTCAGAGTGGTGTTCACTGCCTGCCCCTGAAGGCTCTGTCCGCCTCCGGCACTGATAACCGTGTCTGAAACGCTTCCTCCGGCATTCACTCTCTGAAGACCACCACCGGTGACAGTAGTGTTGTTGGCGGTACCGCCATTTTGTATCCATTGGCCGCCGGTATTGGCCTCGTTATCCGGCCCATACTCCAGCCCGGTACTGATGGTCATTCCGTTGGCCGTACCGAAGACAATCTGGTTGTCATGATTTGTCAGTGTTCCGTCGTTCACGGTTTCTCCCGCCTGTACAACCGTGTCAGCAGCCAGTGCCGGGACTGATGTGACAGCAGCAAGAGACAGCGCAACCGCCACACCGGCGCGTTTTCCCCGTGAGCGGGCCAGTTCGGAGGCCACCACCAGGGTGCCCGTAATGTGATTCCATACCAGCCTGTAGCTGGTGTTCAGATGTCGTTTCATCAGCTTTTCCTTACAGAGGGTGAATAAAAAAGCCGGTACCCACAGATGTGGGTACCGGCAGGTACAAAACAGCATGGTCAGATAAAGTGGTTTTTCCCGGACATAAATGTTTCCCCTCTCTCATCCGCCAGAGAAGCATCAGTCCGTTGTGTGCAATTCCGTTCTGCATGATGAAGAGATTCAGCTGCCTTTTCGCAGACCATTAACCACTATAAACGATCGATAGTAACGATCGATACCTGTTTTATCGATCGTTTTATTCTATTAACAGCAGGGAAGTCACGCAAGAGAAAGAGGTGGGTATGAGGGGGGGGGGTCATGTTTTCAGTTGGTTAACGCAATGTAATCAGGCATTTCCCCTGGCAGAGTGTTCAGAAGAAAATCCAGTTCCATACAGCGCGGGCAACAGAGACCACCGAGTCACGGACGGCACGCAGAACCGTGCGTGCAACAGAGGCAATACAGACGCTCTCCGCCGTGTCAAATATCCGGTCCACCGCACCGGTAAACTGTTCACGGGCCTGAGACCGGACAGATTCCGTGCGCAGCTCGTCCTGCAGGCGGGTCATCAGGGGACTGGCGGCATGGTCGGGAAGCGCTGTCATGAGCGCACTGACCAGCGTATCCAGTTCCCAGCCGGTGCGGGCCGATACGGCCACAACCGGATGTACGGGCCGGAACAGACGGAATACCGCCTCCGTTTTTTCGCGAATATTCTGTGCCTGTGCGGGAGAAGGCTGAATACCGGCCATATCCCATTCATGGCAGGGCTCCGTTTTGTCGGCCTGCGTCACCACAAACAGCACCTGCTGATGTCCCCGGTGCAGGATGTGTCGCCAGAAATACTCATCCACAGACAGGGCGCGGTCATCGGCTTTAATCAGCCACAGCACCAGGTCCAGTTCGGGCAGAATGTCACGGTACAGGGCTTCATACTCTGCATCCCTGTCCCGGCTCTCGCCCACCCCGGGCAGGTCAGTGATA
>NZ_PTRU01000058.1:0-7931 GCF_002965245.1 Escherichia sp. MOD1-EC6021
ATGCGCCAGAATGCGCTGTTGCTTGAGCGAAAACCTGCTGTACCGCCATCGAAACGGGCACATACAGGCAGAGTGGCCGTGAAAGAAAGCAATCAGCGATGGTGCTCTGACGGGTTCGAGTTCTGCTGTGATAACGGAGAGAGACTGCGTGTCACGTTCGCGCTGGACTGCTGTGATCGTGAGGCACTGCACTGGGCGGTCACTACCGGCGGCTTCAACAGTGAAACAGTACAGGACGTCATGCTGGGAGCGGTGGAACGCCGCTTCGGCAACGATCTTCCGTCGTCTCCAGTGGAGTGGCTGACGGATAATGGTTCATGCTACCGGGCTAATGAAACACGCCAGTTCGCCCGGATGTTGGGACTTGAACCGAAGAACACGGCGGTGCGGAGTCCGGAGAGTAACGGAATAGCAGAGAGCTTCGTGAAAACGATAAAGCGTGACTACATCAGTATCATGCCCAAACCAGACGGGTTAACGGCAGCAAAGAACCTTGCAGAGGCGTTCGAGCATTATAACGAATGGCATCCGCATAGTGCGCTGGGTTATCGCTCGCCACGGGAATATCTGCGGCAGCGGGCTTGTAATGGGTTAAGTGATAACAGATGTCTGGAAATATAGGGGCAAATCCAGCCATCGCCTGGCATCTGATATCGAAATCATGATGCGTGAACGCTTCAGTGTGCTGAACCATATTATCTGGGCGAAGCCGTCCGGACGCTGGAACGGGTGCAACAAGGAAAGCCTGAGGGCGTATTTCCCCGCCACAGAGCGCATTCTGTTCGCGGAACATTATCAGGGGCCGTATCGTCCGAAAGATGCCGGGTATGAGGCGAAGGGCAGGGCACTGAAACAGCATGTGATGGCACCGCTGATTGCTTACTTTCGTGATGCGCGTGCTGCCCTGGGGATAACGGCAAAACAGATAGTGGATGCCACAGGAAAGAAAAACATGGTGTCGCACTGGTTCAGTGCCAGTCAGTGGCAGCTACCGAACGAAAGCGATTATCTGAAATTACAGGCGCTGTTTGCCCGGGTGGCAGAAGAGAAGCATCAGCGCGGTGAACTGGAAAAGCCCCACCACCAGCTGCTGGAGACGTATACTTCACTGAACCGGCAGTATGCGGAACTGCAGAGTGAATATAAGCATCTGCGGCGGTATTTTGGCGTAACTGCGCAGGTGCCGTACACGGATGTGTGGACGCATAAACCGGTGCAGTACTATCCCGGGAAACATCCGTGCGAAAAACCGGCAGAAATGCTGCAGCAGATAATCAGTGCGAGCAGTCGTCCGGGTGACCTGGTTGCAGATTTCTTCATGGGGTCGGGTTCGACAGTCAAAGCTGCGATGGCGCTGGGGCGTCGTGCAACTGGCGTTGAGCTGGAGACTGAACGTTTTGAGCAGACGGTCAGGGAAGTACAGGATTTAGTCAGTCAGAATGGATGATATTGCAGGATTAGTTACGTACCGTTATTATCCTGCGCCCGGCCCTTTAGCTCAGTGGTGAGAGCGAGCGACTCATAATCGCCAGGTCGCTGGTTCAAATCCAGCAAGGGCCACCATATCACATACCGCCATTAGCTCATCGGGATAGAGCGCCAGCCTTCGAAGCTGGCTGCGCGGGGTTCGAGTCCTCGATGGCGGTCCATTATCTGCATTATGCGTTGTTGGTTTTGATGAGTGAATCAATGTCTTTTGAGCAACAGGCTATCATATAAGATAGCCTCAGACTTCCTTGTTTATTCTCGCCGGATGCTTCGTAGATATTTGCAGGCATCAGTATGCAGGGGTATTATTGCGGCATATATCATCCGGAAAAATAAAAACTACATGCTGATCCGGAGATGATAGTTACAAGTCCTCCCGGATCCCGCATATTTACTATATTTTATAGATAATTGTTCTTGTTAATATGGAGATGGATAAATGTATTGCCGTGCTGTACCGGTTCTTGTTTTGATATTAGCCAGTCTGACAACTGGCTGCACAAAAGATGTATCGACAAATAATTATGATGCTTCTCTGTATCACTCAGATAAATTAATAAAGTCGCAAAATTTGAGCTCATCGGAACGTACCCCTGATGCCAGTGAAGAAATCCGGCAGTATGCCATTCAGGTCAGGAAAGCCATAGAAGAACAGTTAAAGGATGCGAGTAAGTATTCAGGAAAAGAGTGCTCACTGAGAATGTATATGGCCCCGAATGGTCTTCTGCTACAGGTTAAAAGAGAAAGCGGTGATCCTGATTTATGTCGTGAAGCGATGAATGCAGTAAAAAATGCTGATATACCATCACCACCGTCTTCAGGAGTATATAAAGCATTTAGAAATGGCGTGCAGGATTTTAAACTCTGACTGGGGAGAAGATTTTCTCCTGTCTAGATGATTTTGGGGTGCTGGAAAGATATTGTGCTGTGAAGTGTTAAATTCCTCACAATTCAGTAAGTTGACAGTTGCCTGTCAGACTGGGCATTTGTTAAAAAAATTTCGCATGGTGAATCCCCCTGTGCGGAGGGGCGACTGGTGAACGGTATGATCTCTTTGATGATCGTAAGCGAGAATACGCGGGTTTGGTGTCACCGGGCTGAACTCACCGGGAGGCACCCGGCACCATGCAGTATTCAGAGATTAGGCATATATCCAGGCTCCTCATCGCAGGAGCCTTTTTACATGCAAAAAAAACCGCTCCTGGGAAGAGCGGCTGGCAAGAAGAAACAATATGAACAATTAATTAACGATGGGAATAATACCTTAGAGTAATCACCTTGCGCAACTGTAAGGGCATATTTCATCTTTGCGGGCTGTTTTTCTGTGTGGCTTCTGTGTTTCCGGAGGGCAGCCTGTACCTTTTCTGACTCAGAACATTATCCCGGCCGGGAGGATTCATGGCATTTAAACACTACGATGTGGTCAGGGCGGCATCGCCGTCAGACCTTGCTGAACGACTGACACAAAAACTGAAGGAGGGCTGGCAGCCATTTGGCAGTCCGGTGGCCATCACGCCTTATACCCTGATGCAGGCCATTGCGGCGGAAGGTGATGTCACCACACCTGTGGCGGTGACCGGTAATGAGGGTAAGGCGGTGGCTGTCAGTGCCACCAGCGACCCGGAGTATTACTTTGTTGTGGTTCTGGCAGGGCAGTCAAATGGCATGTCGTATGGTGAAGGTCTTCCGCTGCCGGAGACATATGACCGTCCGGACCCGCGTATTAAGCAGCTGGCGCGTCGCAGTACGGTGACACCGGGCGGTGTCGCCTGTAAATATAACGACATCATTCCGGCGGACCATTGTCTGCATGATGTGCAGGACATGAGCCGCCTTAACCATCCGAAAGCGGACCTGTCAAAGGGGCAGTACGGTACCGTGGGGCAGGGGCTGCATATCGCCAAAAAACTGCTGCCGTTTATACCGGCGAATGCGGGCATTCTGCTGGTTCCGTGCTGTCGTGGTGGTTCAGCGTTCACCACCGGAGCTGATGGCACATACAGTGACGCTGGCGGTGCCTCGGAGAATTCAACCCGCTGGGGTGTGGACAAGCCGCTGTATAAGGACCTTATCGGTCGAACAAAAGCAGCACTGAAGAAGAACCCGAAAAATGTGCTGTTTGCCGTGGTGTGGATGCAGGGGGAATTTGATTTTGACGGCACGCCCGGAAATCACGCAGCACAGTTTGGTGCGCTGGTTGATAAATTCCGTGCAGACCTGACGGATATGGCAGGTCAGTGCGTTGGTGGCTCTGCTGGCGGTGTTCCCTGGATATGCGGGGACACGACGTATTTCTGGAAGCAGAAGAACGAATCCACGTACCAGACGGTGTACGGCAGCTATAAAAACAAAACGGAAAAGAATATCCATTTCGTACCGTTCATGACGGATGAGAACGGGGTGAATGTGCCGACGAACAAACCGGAAGAAGACCCGGACATTCCGGGTATCGGGTATTACGGTTCGAAATGGCGTGACAGCTCAGCCACCTGGACGTCACAAGACAGGGCGAGCCATTTCAGCACCTGGGCACGCCGGGGGATTATTTCCGACCGTCTGGCAACGGCGATTCTGGTGCACGCCGGGAGAAGCGCTGAATTCATTACCGGAAAACAGCCTGATATGGTGAGGCCCACCGTACCTTCCGGTGAAGGTCCGGAGATAGAGGCGGAAGCCCCGGCCAGTAAGCGTACCCTGATGAGTCTGCTGGCATCCGGCGAAGACCTGGCATCACAGGGCTGGCGCTATTATCACAAACCGGCGGGCGGAGACAGTGTTAACAAAAACATTGCTGAAGCGGTGGTCAGTGATGCGGGGGCTACGGGAGGTAAGGCTCTGCAACTGAACAAACCGGAAAACCACATCTGGTTTCTGGAGCATGATGCAGCCGGACAGGGGGCGGAGTTACTGAAGAAGGGCGGACGTGTGAGCGTACGGTTTAAGTTGCCGGGTTCACTGGTGCCGAATCAGTTTGCCCTGGGCATTTACTGGCAGTTGTCGTCCCTGCCGGAGGGGGTGATGCTGTCAGGAGAAGGTAACGATATGCTGATGTCCTTCTTTCTGCAGACGGATACGACGAACCTGAACGCGATGCATCACAGGAAGCCTAATGCGAAGCTGGATACATTCGGGGTCTTTGATAACGGATGGCACACGCTGGCTTTTGAGTTTGCCGGCAACAACAGCATTCAGGTGACTCCGGTTCTGGATGAGAAACGGGGAGCGGCGTTCACACTGGTGAAGTCACCGGCATCGGGGGCGGCGGACAAACTGCAACTGAACGATATATCAAGATCGGCGACGTATACGCTGCTGATTGACAGCATTGCGGTGGAAGTGAACAGCACAGACACTGCGGCATGATAAAAAAAACCGCCAGCGACAGGAATGGACGCTGGCGGTGGTAATACCTATGGAGAAAAAATAAAGGAACGATACTTTCGTACTCTGGTTTTTTAATGAAAACAGTTCCCATTGTCAACAATAACGGTAAGAAATTATGACTTTTATTCATCAGGTGATGCTGTACTTCTGTACGGCAGTCTGTGTGCTGTATCTCCTTTCGGGTGGATACCGGGCCATGCGTGACTTCTGGCGCAGACAGATTGACAAAAGGGCCGCTGAGAAAATCAGCGCCAGTCAGTCAGCCGGAAGCAAACCCGAAGAGCCGCTCGTTTAGCGGCAACTTTCTTAATCACACCTTTCGACGAGAAAATCCCATGTCAGAAATTACATCCCTGGTCACTGCTGAAGCAGTGAAGGAAGTCCTGCGCTCTGAAGAAGTCCGGAGCGCACTGAAACAGAAACTTCGCCATAACCTGGAAGCGCGTCTTGATGCAGAAGTGGATGCCATTCTGGATGAACTGCTGGGCGCACCGGCAGCTCCGGAGCCGGAAGGCATCGCGGGTGAGGGGAGTGCTTCAGATAGCGGTGACCCCACACCTGACAGCGACATGATGATGTAAGCATGCGTCAGGGACCATCGGTGTGTGCCGGTGGTCTTTTTTATTGTTGTGAGCTTCCGGATTGCGGGAGGCGGGGTATGTACCAGATGGAAAAAATCACAACAGGTGTGTCATACACCACGTCAGCGGTGGGAACGGGCTACTGGTTCCTGCAGTTGCTGGACAGGGTTTCCCCGTCTCAGTGGGCGGCAATAGGCGTGCTGGGGAGTCTGCTGTTTGGTCTGCTGACATATCTGACGAACCTGTATTTCAAAATCAGAGAGGACCGGCGTAAGACGGCACGGGGTGAGTAGACGATGAATAAACAATACGAACTGGTTGTTAAAGGGATAAATAATTACCCGGATAAGATTACTGTTACTGTAGCGCTGGAAACGGGTGGGTATACGTCACTGTTGTTGCCAAATGTGGTGATTGATCTTGATCGTGTTGAAGGTGCCCCGCTGGAGTTTTACGAAGCTGAGGCGAAAAAGAAGGCGAAGCAGTTTTTCATGGATATTGCTGCCGGGTTATGTGAAGGGGATGAACAGTCACAGGAAAAGTGCCTTTGTTCCGAAGATCGGTATACCATACAAATTAACAATGCATATAACACGATACTGTCAGAAAAAGATGATATCGAATCACGCATTGAAAAACTGGAGAATTGCGTCGTTGAACTGAATAAAAAACTGTCGACGCTGATGCCTTCTGAAGATGCAAAAAAACGCCGCGATGAGCAGTTCGCGGCGTTTTACGATTATTGCATTGAAGTTACTCGCAGGAATTTTGTGAAGGCTTTTGAGGAGAGTAAATCTCTTCAGTAAGCTTAATGGCGGACGCTGCAATTAATTCAGGAAGGTCCGCAAGGTCATCTGTCAGTGGGAATGATGAAAAATCGGCGGCAGTTCTGTTAAGAATTGCTTTAACTAATTCCTTTTCCTCATCCGGCAACACGTTGATTAGAGCTACGACTGCTTGCCTGAGTGCGATTAAATCAGCAAAAGTTTGTTTTGGTAGATTTGGATAATCCATAGTCACCTCTGTGTTTATCAGATTGACATACCCTGGCCAGTGCCCACCACTGGCGGGGTGAAGGCTTAACATATCCAGGGATTCGGAACCGATAAATCCTGATAAATATCCATGAACGCAAAAATCAAATACGGCCTGTCGGCTGTCGTTCTGGCGCTGATTGCCGCAGGGGCTTCTGCGCCTGAAATCCTCGACCAGTTTCTGGATGAAAAGGAAGGTAACCACACCACGGCATACCGTGATGGTGCGGGTATCTGGACCATCTGCCGTGGAGCCACCCGGGTGGATGGTAAGCCTGTCCTCCCCGGCATGAAGTTGTCGAAGGAAAAATGCGACCAGGTTAACGCCATTGAGCGTGATAAGGCGCTGGCATGGGTGGAGAAAAACATCAAAGTGCCACTGACTGAACCCCAGAAAGCGGGTATTGCGTCATTCTGCCCGTATAACATTGGCCCCGGTAAGTGTCTCCCGTCGACGTTTTATAAGCGGCTTAATGCCGGTGATCGTAAAGGTGCCTGTGAGTCGATTCGCTGGTGGATTAAGGACGGTGGGCGTGATTGCCGCACACGTTCAAATAACTGCTACGGACAGGTTATTCGTCGTGACCAGGAAAGCGCATTAGCTTGTTGGGGGATAGATCAGTGAGAAGAGTAACCGCGATTATTTACGCTCTGGTTATCTGCATCATCGTCTGTCTGTTATGGGCTGTTAATCATTACCGCGATAACGCCATCACCTACAAAGAGCAGCGCGATAAAAAAGCCAGAGAGCTGGAGCTGGCAAACGCAACCATTACTGATATGCAGGTGCGCCAGCGTGATGTTGCTGCGCTCGATGCAAAATACTCGAGGGAATTAGCCGATGCGAGAGCTGAAAATGAAACTCTTCGCGCTGACGTTGCCGCTGGTCGTAAGCGCCTGCGTATCAACGCCACCTGTCCAGGTCCCGTGCGTGAAGCCACCGGCACCTCCGGAATGGATAATGCAACCGGCCCCCGACTGGCAGACACCGCTGAACGGGATTATTTCACCCTCAGAGAGCGGTTGATGACAATGCAGAAGCAACTGGAAGGGACGCAGGAATATATCCGCACTCAGTGTATTAACTAGTATTTTTGTTATCCGGAGAATGCATGAAGAAATTACTGGTAACCGTAAAGCCTTTTCAGGGAACAATTCCGTTCCGTATTTTGCAGCGTGGTCGTGTTCTTGTTGAAGGTTCGTTCAGTGGTAAATGTACGCAATTACACTCCCGGACCTTTCAGGTGAATGCCACGAATGAAGAGCTAACCGTTGAGTGTACGATGAATGCCGCTAAATGCCGCATGGTATCCGCTGCATTACAGCCAGTGTGTTGAGCGACCTTATTAACCATGCGCGGTATTGTCTGCGTATTACCGTGAAGGAGATCGGTGAGTAACATCGATGGAGATCGGTTCGTGTCACTTTCACAGAACCGTTTTTA
>NZ_PTRU01000059.1:0-7642 GCF_002965245.1 Escherichia sp. MOD1-EC6021
GCGAACTGCTTCCGTGGCGCATAGCACTGCCAGCTGAATAACACATCCCCGTCAATACGGCCCTCGCTGTACGCTTATTACGCAGCAAGTGCACAATAAGCTAACGAGACTGTGGATTATTGTTCAATAATAAACAATTTAGACATTAGCACACTTGCATCCAGGCAGTTTTAGTGGTGTGTACATTATGGGTATAAGAATAAGATATCCTTTCAGGAACTGTTTAAAACAAAAGTGCGTATGTATTTCAGTAATGGTAATTTTTATGTGACAGGAGGCTTAACCGAGCGCTCTTATCTCAAGAGAAAAATCGGCGCTAACGGGTAATATACTCCTGCCATTGAGTAATATTTAGTTTAAATGATTTATATCTGTATATCAGTATGTGACTGAATTGATAGTGATTTTTGATGCTCAAGAGAAATGTCGGGGTCTTTTACGATACCTTTCTGAGATGATTGTAATTATCAATGTGATTCAATGCACAAATTGTCAGAAATGCAGCAAATAGCCGTAACCATCCTATAATAAATCATTATTAATTTTAATGATAAAGATATGTCCAAATTGATAAACACATATTTTATTACTCCGCCAGAGAAACCGACTCAGTCCGGACCTGAGGGTATCCGATATGATTTTAATGATGGGGCGCGTGTACTGCTCCCTGAGGGGAAATGGCATGTTCGTCTGATGGATGCTGATTCGGGGAACATTCTTTTTAGCTGCGATGCAGATAATGGCTGGGTAAGGAGCTGTAAAAAATACTTCATTCGTTTTCGTATTCAGGTATTCCATAGGGGAAACGACACGCCCTTAATGGATGAAACGTTGAATTTAAAAAATCAGCCTGTGCTGATTTCGTTTCCTACCGGTACATTAGGTGATTTACTCGGATGGTTTCCTTATGCTGAAAGGTTTCAGACGCTGCATAAGTGTCAACTGGAATGCACTATGGCACAGGAGATTATTGAACTACTGGCACCGCAATATCCGCAGATTCAATTTTCTACTCCAGATAATCCTCATACGATTACGCCATATGCAACTTATCGTGTAGGACTGTATTTTGGTGGCGATACAACTAACCAGCCAATTGATTTTCGCCAGGTCGGTTTTCATCGTTCCGCTGGATACATTCTGGGAGTGGATCCCCGGGAATCACCAGTCCGACTTAATCTTTCAGCCCCCAGAAGCATTAATGAGCCTTATGTATGTATCGCGACACAATCCACTTGTCAGGCGAAATACTGGAACAACGGTACTGGCTGGAGTGAGGTTGTAGCCCATCTCAAATCGCTGGGGTATCGGGTACTGTGTATTGATCTGCATGCTCATTATGGTCAGGGCTTTGTCTGGAACCATATTCCGTGGGGAGCAGAAGACTTTACAGGGAAAATACCTCTGCAGGAACGGGTGAATCTGTTACATCATGCCAGTTTTTTTATTGGTTTATCCAGCGGGCTCTCCTGGCTGGCATGGGCAACTCATATCCCTGTTGTACTAATAAGTGGTTTTACGCTTCCTGTCAGTGAATTTTATACCCCATGGAGAATATTTAGTTCCCATGGATGTAACGGATGCTGGGATGATACTTCACTGAATTTTGATCATAAAGATTTTCTGTGGTGTCCGAGACATAAAAACACCCCCAGACAATTTGAATGTACACGCCTGATTACGGGGAAGCAGGTAAACGGCGTCATCGACAAACTTCATGCCTCTCTGGCAGAACAAAGTAGTATTGGTATGAATCATTCAAGGTGGAGTAATGAATAAAATCTATAATATTGTATGGAATGAATCTTCTGGTATGTGGGTGGTGACTTCTGAGCTAACCCGCAAAGGTGGGCAACGGCATCGAAAAATAAAGAGAACAATGTTAGCCGGACTAATTGCGGGGCTTATGTTGCCAACCGTACCTGCTCTTGCCCAAGTATTTAATGATGAAATACTTGATTATAGTAGCTCAATGTCTTTATCAGCAGGTGATTCCGCATTTAATACCACCATTGATGGCGGAGAGCAATACGTATCCAGTGGTGGCAGCGCTATAAGCACGACTATCAATGATGGGGCACAGATAATTTTCAATGGTGGTACCGCTTCAACGACAACCATTAATGGTGGTTACCAAGATATTTCGAGTGGTGGAAGTGTCACTAATACACTAATTAGCGGAGGTGAGCAGAACATTTCCAGCGGTGGCAGTGCCGTGGACACCACCATTGAGGAGGGGCTTCAGACTGTTCTCAATGGCGGAAATGTCTCCGGGACTCACATTAGCGGAGGAGAACAGTATATTTCCGATGGTGGCAGTGCGACTAATACCGTTATCGATGGGGGAACTCAATATATATCCAGTGGAGGCAATGCTATTGAAACCACTATTGAAAATGGGTTCCAGGAGGTTTCCAATGGTGGCAGTGCTACTAGTACCGTTATTAATGCCGGATTCCAGTACATTTCAAGTGGTGGTAGTGCTACCAGCACCATTATTAATGCCGGATTCCAAGATGTTTCCAGTGGTGGCAGTGCTACCAGCACCACTATTAATGGTGGCGTCCAGCTCATTTCCAGCGGTGGCAGTGCTGTTGACACCACTATTCAAGGCGGGATTCAGGAAGTTGGTGAGGGGGGAAGTGCAAGTGGTACCACTATAAATAATTCTGGTATCCAGTTCATCAGCAGTGGAGGAAGTGCTACAGCAACCACTATTAATAGTGGCGGTTGGCAGGAAATATCCAGTGGTGGCTCTGCAACTGAGACGGCCATAAATGGAGGCATTCAGTGGATTTACGATGGAGGCTCAGCTTCAGATAGTACCATCAACAGTGGTTACCAGGTCATCTCCAGCGGCGGCAGTGTAACTTCTACCACAATTTACCGTGGTGGGGAGCAGAGTATTCACAATGCAGGTCTTGCGACCGGAACCATCATCAGTGGCGGGGAGCAGCTAGTCTCCAGCGGTGGTAGTGCCGTAGATACAACCATTGAGGGGGGGCTGCAGACCATTCTCAATGGCGGAAATGTATCAGGGACACTCATTAGCGGAGGAGAGCAGCGAGTTTCCAGCGGTGGTAGTGCTGTAGACACCACCATTGAGGAGGGGCTTCAGACTGTTCTCAATGGCGGAAATGTCTCCGGGACTCACATTAGCGGAGGTGAGCAGAACATTTCCAGCGGTGGCAGTGCCGTGGACACCACCATTGAGGAGGGACTGCAGACTGTTTTCGGTGGCGGAAATGTCTCCGGGACTCACATTAGCGGAGGTGAGCAGAACATTTCCAGCGGTGGTAGTGCTGTAGACACTACCATTGAGGAGGGGCTTCAGACTGTTCTCAATGGCGGAAATGTCTCCGGGACTCACATTAGCGGAGGTGAGCAGAACATTTCCAGCGGTGGCAGTGCCGTGGACACCACCATTGAGGAGGGACTGCAGACTGTTTTCGGTGGCGGAAATGTCTCCGGGACTCACATTAGCGGAGGTGAGCAGAACATTTCCAGCGGTGGTAGTGCTGTAGACACTACCATTGAGGAGGGGCTTCAGACTGTTCTCAATGGCGGAAATGTCTCCGGGACTCACATTAGCGGAGGTGAGCAGAACATTTCCAGCGGTGGTAGTGCTGTAGACACCACCATTGAGGTGGGACTACAGACTGTTTTTGATGGCGGAAGTGTTAATGGCACGATCATTGATGGTGGGGAGCAGCACATTTCCAGTGGGGGAAGTGCGATTAACACCACACTGGATGGCTATCAGACAGTTTTCAATGGTGGCAACGCAACAGGCACCACAATTAATGGCGGGTTCCAGAATATTTCCAGTGGTGGCAGTGCTACCAGCACCATTATTAATGCCGGATTCCAGGAGGTTTCCAGTGGTGGCAGTGCTACCAGCACCACTATTAATGCCGGGTTCCAGGCTCTCTACGATAGCAGTATAGCCAGCGGCACCGTTATTAATAATGGCTTCCAGCTCATTTCCAGTGGTGGCTCTGCCATCAACACCACCATTAAAGGGGGATTCCAGGAGGTTAGCGATGGTGGCAGAGCTATTGAGACCACAATTACTAGTGGCTGGCAGAATGTATTAAGTGGTGGGGTTGCAACTGAGACGCTCATTGTCGGGGGAGTCCAGACGATTTACGACGGAGGCTCAGCGTCGGAGATTACAATCAACAGTGGTTACCAGGTCATCTCAAGCGGTGGCAGTGTAACCACCACGACCATTTACCGTGGTGGGGAGCAGAGTATTACTAATGCAGGCCTTGCTACCGGGACCATCATTCGTAGCGGGGAGCAGCGAGTTTCCAGCGGCGGCAGTGCCGTTGACACAACCATTGAGGGGGGACTGCAGACTGTTTTCGGTGGCGGAAGTGTCTCCGGGACTCTCATTAATAACGGGGAACAGCAAGTTTCCAGCAGTGGTAGTGCTGTAGGCACCACCATTAATGGGGGACTGCAGACTGTTTTCGGTGGTGGAAGTGTCTCCGGAACTCTCATTAATACCGGGGAACAGCAAGTTTCCAGCGGTGGCAGTGCCGTGGACACCACCATTGAGGGGGGACTGCAGACTGTTTTCGGTGGCGGAAGTGTCTCCGGGACTCTCATTAATAACGGGGAGCAGCGAGTCTCCAGTGGTGGTAGTGCTGTAGGCACCACCATTAATGGGGGACTGCAGACGGTTTTCGGTGGCGGAAATGTCTCAGGGACTCTCATTAATAACGGGGAGCAGCGAGTCTCCAGTGGTGGCAGTGCTATTGACACAACCATTAACAATGGAGGGACAATGAGTATTGCCGCAGGTGGTAGTGGAACGGGAATAATTCAAAATAATGGTGGCGCAATCAGAGCGAACACATCGGCCATCCTGAGTGGAACGAACGTAAATGGTAGCTTCAGCATTACTAATGGTAGCGCCAGAAATATGTTGTTAGAAAATGGTGGACTCCTGATGGTTCTGCAGGGTCATCAGGCTATAGATACCCAGGTATCTAAAGGTGGTGAATTACAGGTTGAGAGCGGTTCTGAGCTATTGGGTACAACCTTGATTAAAGACGATGGCAAACTGTCAGGCAACCAGATAACCAATAATGGGGTTCTGCATTTTCTCGACAATAGTTCAGCAAACTATAGCGGCACACTGGATGGTACCGGTAGTCTGAATCTGAATGGGGGAAAATTAACTCTCAGTGGTAATTTTTCTCAGGATAGCGGTATTTTTATCCAAAATAATGGAACAATGATAATGGATAATCTACGGGCTATGGCAAATGTGACAATCGAGCCTGATGCAACTCTGCGCTTAGAGAATGGTAGCCTCCTGGCTGGACGCATTACTGGGGATGGGAAGAAAGGTGGAAATCTGATAGTGGCTGACTCTGTCTGGAAATTATCCGGAGACTCTACTATTAACTCATTAGACATGAGTAATGGAACCGTGGATTTTCATTCAATACAGTCCCCTCAGTTTAAAACAAAACTTGAGGGAGTAACGTTAAATATCGGACAGTTATCAGGAAATGGCACCTTCTTGATGAATACTGATATTGCATCATATACTGGTGATAAATTAAACATCACAGGGGATGCAAACGGTAATTTTGTTTTGAATATCAAAAATACCGGTCAGGAGCCTGTATCCCCGGGTAACCCATTACCAGTGGTTTATACCGGTGGAGGAGATGCTGTATTTACAGTAAACGGAGGAAAAGTGGATGCAGGAGTTTGGGAATATTATCTGAGTAAAGATAATACTAACTGGTATCTAAAATCTGATACTACACAACCAGGTAATCCGGAACCGGGTATACCCAATCCTCCAGTACGGCACACCACAAAGTCTACTGATGCTGTACTGAATATGGCAAGCGCTCCGACATATATCTTTAACAGTGAATTACAAGGGCTGCGATTCCGTAACAGTGAAAAATCAGAAAACTCACGTACTTCTGGGGGAGTATGGGGGCACTATATAGGATCAGATAAACACATCAGCAGCAAAGGAGCGGGTTACTCCCTGACCCAATACGGAATAGTGACGGGCGGAGATAAGCGTTTTGACCTAAGCGATGGGGTGTTATCATTAGGGGCATTTGTTTCCTTCTCTGATAACAATATCAGGCATAATCGAGGAGGGAAAAGTTCTATTGATAGTAAAAGTGTTGGCTTGTACATGACGTATGATACTCACGGATACTATATAGATGGTGTACTCAAATTCAACCGTTTCAAAAATGAGTTGCGTACCCATATGAGTGATGGAACTATGGTTTCGGGAGATTATCATCAAAATGGTTTCGGTGGTAGCCTGGAGGTGGGCAAGTATTTTTCTCTGAATGAGAATACCTGGTTACTTCCTTATGCCCGAACAACAGCTCTTGCTGTGAATGATGACAATATCAGTCTATCTAATGGAATGAAGGCTGAAATAAACACAACACATTCTTTCCAGGGTGAGGTTGGTGTTAATTTAGGGATGGACCTTGATGTTGGTAAAACCAAAATAAGGCCCTACCTGACCGCAGGAGTCAGTCATGAATTTTCAAATCATAATAAGGTTAAAATCAATAAAGCCTATGATTTTACTAACGACATATCCGGGACAACCGGAAAGTACGGTTTGGGTATGGATGTTCAGCTAACATCAAATGCCAGTATATGGGGAGAGGCTAATTATTTAAAAGGTAACAATGTAGAGTCACCGGTAACAGGGACTGTTGGCTTCAAGATAAACTTTTAACGCCTGATGTGCATCAGATGCCCGACCATATCGGTTGGGCATCTGAATTACTAATTATTAGAACAGACTATAAGTATATACAAGAGCAAGAAAATGTTGCTCCACAAATCGTTGTGGTAATTCTTGTGTGCATCCCGGGATTTCCTTGATGAGTAGAACCTCATTGGCTAAGTCTGAATATGATCACCTTCAACTTCAGTAAAGCACTTACAGAAGGTTTAGGGAGCACAGGTTCAAAACAGTTACAAATCACCGTCAGATAACTGGCGGACCCTGTAAATAATTCTGTGTAACTGCCGCCGTATTAAAGGTGCTCGCTAAGGCGGTCACCAAACTCGATAATAAAACGGCTCATTGCCAGCCGCCAGTTCTGGATTGGCATACTCCATTTTTTTGACGCCGACTGTATCGCCAGATAAATCACTTTTCGCACAGAGTCGTCCGTTGGGAACACCTTGCGCTTCTTTATCGCCTGCCGAATGACGCTGTTCAGCGATTCGATGGCATTCGTCGTGTAGATGGCCTTGCGGATATCCGGTGGGTAACCGAAGAAGGTGTTGAGATTTTCCCAGTGTGTGCGCCAGCTCTTGCTGATTTGCGGGTATTTTTCATCCCAGACGCCTGCAAACTTATCCAACGCCATCAACGCCGCTTCCTCTGTCGGGGCCTGATATACCGCTTTCAGCCCGCTGGTGACGGCTTTGTAATCCTTCCACGACACGAATTTCAGGCTGTTGCGCACCATATGGATGATGCAGAGCTGAATATGCGTCTGCGGGTACACGCTATTTATCGCTTCCGGGAAGCCTTTCAGGCCGTCTGCGTATTTTCATGAAAGGAGATCACTCAATAACTTCCATCGAGATCGGGTAATAACATTTGAACAGATCGCTGAAT